>DASUXU010000037.1:0-60799 GCA_036377735.1 Longimicrobiales bacterium | reverse complement strand
GACGATCCAGATCCGGACAGGTGCACTGCTGCTGAAGGTGACGCCCCTGCACGAGAGCGTCATCCGTCTTACTGCGCCGGATACCTATCGCCGGCTGCATGCGCTTGCGGAGAGCCGGCGCGAGGACGCGACGCGCGGCCTGGGTGACCGAGACCTGTTCATGGTTTCGTTCTTCAGCTACGAGCCCGACGTAACGTTCCAGCCTGAGGACGTGCGGCTCGCTCACCAAGGCCGGACTCTGCGTCCGGAAGCGATCGTGCCGGTGACGCCGGGCTGGGGTCAGCAGCGGATGCAGCAGCAGGAGACGCAGACGGCAGTCTATGCGTTCGAGGCGCCGATCGACTATTACCAGGACATCGTGCTGCACTATCAGATGGAGCAGAACGATGTGTGGCGGGGGATCATCTCGCGTCTCGAGACCGAGCTTGCGAAAGTGAAGTCGCGGGTCGGCAGCTGATCGACTCCAGTTGATCGGCCCGATACGGCGGGCCGGTCAGAGCGGCAGACCGTACTCCTTGATTTTCCGATAGAGCGTACGCTCACCCATCCCGAGCATTTCGGCGGCCTTCCGCCGGTTCCCCGCCACTTCCCGCAGCGCTGCAAGGATGGCGTTGCGCTCGAGATCCTGCAGCGTCATTCCCGGCCGGAAAACGACCGTCTCATGCTCGTGATCGAGTGAGCCGTCCGCATCCAGTACGTGCACATCCTCTACATCGCCCGCAGGCAGTCGGTCATAGGGCGCGCCGTTGGCAGCATGCGGGATCTGCTGGCCGAGCGGGACGCCGTGCAGGTCGGGGTTCGCCTGCTGGTATACGTCGAACTGCCGTCGTAGATCATCCACATCGATGCGTAGCTGCATGAGCGTGCGGAACACGAATTCCAGCTCCGGCGCTGCTGCGACACCGCTGTCGCCTGACGCCTGCTCACGCCTGACGGGAACAGGCAGGAGACGCGAGCGGCCGCCCGGCGCGTGGCGGATATCGGGTGGGATGTCCTGCGGATGGATCGTGCGCCCGTGGGACAGCACGACGATCGATTCGACGAGGTTCTTGAGCTCGCGCACATTGCCCGGCCAGTCGTAGTCCATCAGGATCGCCATGGCGTCCGGCGAGATGGTGACAGGGGGACGGTCGTGCTCGCGGCTTGCCGTCGCAATGAATGCGTCGATCAGGACGGGAATATCCGCGCGCCGTTCACGCAGCGGCGGGAGCTCGATGTGCAGGATGTTGAGCCTGAAATAGAGATCCCGGCGGAAACGACCGACTTCGACGAGCTGGCGCAGTGGCTGGTTGGTAGCCGCGATCACGCGGACGTCCACCTCGATCTCCGTTTCGCCGCCGAGCCTGCGGAAACGCTGCTCCTCGAGCGCGCGCAGCAGCTTGACCTGCGTGGCAAGCGGCATCTCGCCAATCTCGTCCAGGAAGAGAGTGCCCCTGTGCGCGAGCTCGAAGAAACCCTTCCGCTGTCCGACCGCGCCGGTGAATGCGCCCTTCTCATGGCCGAACAGCTCGGACTCCAGCAGCGTTTCCGGCATCGCCGCGACGTTCGTCGCAATGAACGGGCGGTGCCGGCGTGGTGAGAGTGCGTGGATGCCGCGCGCGACGCGCTCCTTGCCCGTACCGCTCTCACCGGTAAGCAGAACCGTCGAGCTGACCGGTGCGATCTGGACGACGCGCTCGAGCGTTTCGACGATGGGGTCGGTCTCACCGATGATGCCCGTGACTTCCTGCAGTCGCCGGCGTTCGACCAGGCGAGTGCCGATCAGTGCGACGTCCTGTGGATCGATCGGCTTGAGCACCGCATCGCTGTAGCCAAATCGCTCGCGCGCCGATGTGGGCGGACCATCGGCAGTGGTGATGAGACCAATAACGGGAAGGTGCCCGTGCTCCGCGGCTTCCGCGACCAGCCGGCGTGACTGCTTGTCCGTCGGCGACCCGGTGATCACCAGCAGGCGAGGACTCTCCACGTCCGCGATGTGCTCGCCGGGCGTCAGCAGCTCGACGGCGTAGCCTTCCTCACGGAAGGCGTCGCGGAGCCGGACCGCGGGCTCCAGGTCCTGCGTTGTGACGATGATGGTATCAGCCATCGCGCGTATTCAGGTGTCGGTCTGCACGGCCGCCGGATGCCGGCCGGTGTCGGTGCCGCGCAGCAGCTGCACGGCGTGAGGAAGCAGAGGCGTGAGCGCCTTCAGTCCGTCGCGCACACCGCCTGTGCTGCCCGGCAGGTTGATGATGAGTGTACTGCCGCGGGTCCCTGCAATTCCGCGCGAGAGCCACGACATCGCCGTGCTCTCTGCGCCCTGCGCCCGCAGCACTTCGGCGACGCCCGGGACAATTCGGTCGACCACCGCCATTGTCGCTTCGGGCGTGACATCGCGCGCGGTCAATCCCGTGCCACCCGTCGTCAGAACGACATCCGTGCCGGGTCGCGCGAGGCGCAGCAGCGCGGCAACGATCGCATCGGTCGCATCCGCAGAGGTTTCGTGAGCTACGACCCTCGCTCCGTTCGACGCCGCCCACTCTGCGATCATGCGCCCGCTCTCATCCTCGCGCGTGCCGGACGCGACGCCGTCCGACACGGTCAGGATGGAAACCGCGATACCCTCCACGGCTGCTATTTGCGGACGCTGCCTTCCTTGTAGAACGGCGGGCGGACGATCTCCGCTTCCACCGCCTTGTCGCGCACCATGATCTCGATGGTCGTACCCGCCTTCGAGAACTCCGCCGGCACGTACGCCATGCCGATCCCCTGCCCGAGGCTCGGGCTGTGGATCCCGCTTGTGACCTCGCCGCTGAGCTCGCCATTGACGCGCACGCCGTAGCCGTGGCGCGGGAAACCGCGGTCCTTGAGGACGAAGCCGACCAGCTTCTCACGCACGCCCTGCTCCTTCAGCTTCACGAGCGCGTCGCGTCCGATGAAGTCACCCTTGTCGAGCTTGACGACCCAGCCGAGTCCGGCTTCGAGCGGCGTCCTGCGGTCGTCGATGTCGTTGCCATAGAGTGCGTAGCCCATCTCGAGGCGCAGCGAATCGCGGGCGCCGAGACCGGCTGGCTGCAGCCCCTCCGAGGCGCCGACCTCGAGCAGGCGGCGCCAGACGGATACGGCATCGCCGGACGCGATATACAGCTCAAAGCCGTCCTCGCCCGTGTAGCCGGTGCGACTGATGATGGCCTCGTGACCGGCAACGCTGCCCCGGGCGAAGTGGTAGTACCTGATACTGTCGAGGTCCGTCTCGGTCAGGCGCTCGAGCACGCGCTGCGACTGCGGACCCTGGATGGCAATCAGTGCGTAGTCATCGGAATTGTCATTGATCTCGCACTCGAGATCGCCGCGGTTCGAGACGATCCACTCATAGTCCTTGTCCTTGTTGGACGCGTTGACCACGATCATGTACCGATCCTCGAAGCGATAGACGATGCAGTCGTCCACCGCGCCGCCGTCCGGGCGGCAGATCACGCCGTACTGCGCCTGGCCGACGGCCACCTTCGACACGTCGTTGGTCGTCACGCGCTGCACGAGATCGAGCGCCTGCGGTCCGAGGACGAAGATTTCGCCCATGTGCGATACGTCGAACAGGCCGCACGCAGTGCGGACCGCGTTGTGCTCGGCTACGATGCCCGACGGATACTGCACCGGCATCATGTATCCCGCGAACGGGATCAGCTTCGCGCCGGCGGCCTCGTGCTCCGCAAAGAGCGGCGTGCGCTTCAGGGTATCTTCCATCCTACACACTCTCCGTGACGTTGCCGAGCAGCCGCGCCATCAGCGCCTTCTGCACATGCAACCGGTTCTCTGCCTCGTTGAATACGCGGGACTGCGCGCCCTCGATCACCTCCTCCGCCACTTCCTCGCCGCGGTGCGCGGGCAGGCAGTGCAGGAAGATCGCGTTCTTCGCGGCAGTCTTCATCAGTGTATTGTCCACATGGTATCCTGCGAACGCCTTCAGCCGGGCCTGCGTCTCCTCCTCCTGACCCATGGAGGTCCACACGTCCGTGTTGATGACTTCGGCGCCGGCAGCCGCCTCGCGCGGGTCGCTCGTCACGATGACGTTCGCATTCGTGCGGGCGCGCTCGAGAATCTGCTCGTCGGGTCGGTAGCCTTCCGGGCAGGCGAGACGCAGCTCGAAGCCGAAGCGGTACGCTGCGTTGATCCACGAGTTCGCCATGTTGTTGCCGTCGCCGATCCACGCGACCTTCCGGCTCGAGAGGTCCTCGCCGAAGTCCTCCTGGATCGTCAGCACGTCCGCCATGACCTGACACGGGTGCAGCAGGTCTGTGAGGCCGTTGATCACGGGGATCGATGCAAACTCGGACAGCTCCTCGACGATCTCGTGGCCAAACGTGCGGATCATGATCCCGTCGAGATAGCGCGACATCACGCGCGCCATGTCGCGGATCGGCTCGCCCCGCCCGAGCTGGATGTCGCGCGACGAGAGAAACAGCGCGTGACCGCCGAGCTGGAACGTGCCGACCTCGAAGGACACGCGGGTGCGCGTCGAGCTCTTCTCGAAGATCATCCCGAGCGTCTTCCCCTCGAGCGGCCTGTCGCGGTACTCCCCCGCCTTCATCCGCCGCGCCAGACGCAGCGTCGAATACAACTCTTCCGTCGTAAAGTCCGGAATCGCCAGAAAATCCCTCTTCATACCTCTCCTCAGCCCTCCTTGGCCCTATCCCTATCCCTATCCCTATCCCTGTTTACAGAATGTATCGACGCAGGTCTTCATCCTCGACGATCGACTTCAGCCTCTCGCGCACGGTTGCCGCATCTACAGTGATCGTCGAGCGGCCGCTGTCCGGCAGCTCGTAGAGCAGGTCGTCGAGCAGCGTGGTGAGTACGGTATGAAGCCGACGGGCGCCGATGTTCTCCATGCGTGAATTGACTTCCGCCGCGATGCGCGCGATCTCGCGAACACCATCGTCCGAGAACGTAAGCGTCACATTCTCCGTCCCCACCAATGCCTGGTACTGCCTGAGCAGTGCGTTCTTCGGCTCGGTGAGGATGCGGACGAAGTCTTCCTCCCGGAGCGGCTTGAGCTCCACGCGGATCGGGAACCTTCCCTGCAGCTCTGGGATCAGGTCGCTGGGCTTGGACACGTGGAACGCGCCCGCGGCCACGAACAGAATGTGGTCAGTGCGAACCATGCCGTACTTGGTCTGGACGGTGCTGCCTTCGACGACGGGCAGCAGGTCCCGCTGCACGCCCTCGCGCGACACGTCCGGCCCCGCACTGCCCCGCTCGCCTGCGACCTTGTCGATCTCATCGAGGAAAATGATGCCCATGTCCTCGGTGCGCTCGAGCGCTTCGTTCACGACCTCGTCCATGTCGACGAGCTTGTCCAGCTCATCCTGAAGCAGAATGCGCCTCGCCTCGGCCACGGTTACCGTGCGACGCTTCTTCTTCTTCGGCATCATGTCCTGGAGCATTTCGGTGAGGTTGAAGTCCATCCCCTCCGCGCCCATCGGCAGCATCATGTTCTCGAACGGCTGCGACTGCGTGACCTCGATGTCGACCGTGCGCTCCTCGAGCTTGTTGTCCTTCAGCAGCGTGCGCAGCTTCTCGCGCGTCCGCTCCCGCCGCTCGCGCAGCCGCTGCGCGGCGTCCGGGTCGTTGCCGTCTTCCTCTTCGTCCTCAGGCGGCCGGACACCCTCGATACCGACAATGAATGCGCGTGGCGAGCGTGCGCCGGGATCTTCCGCCGGCGGTTTGCCGTCAGGGCCGGCCGGCAGCAGAAGATCGAGCAGGCGCTCTTCCACCTGCTGCTGTGCGAGCTCCTCGACGTCCGCCTCCCGCTCCTCACGCACCATATTCACCGCGAAGTCCACCAGGTCGCGGATCATGGACTCCACGTCGCGGCCGACGTATCCGACTTCGGTGAACTTCGAGGCTTCCACCTTCACGAAGGGCGCACCGGCGAGGCGGGCGAGACGGCGGGCGATCTCCGTTTTACCGACGCCCGTCGGGCCGATCAGGATGATGTTGTTCGGCATGATCTCGTCGCGCAGCTCTTCATCCACGCGCTGACGACGCCACCGGTTGCGCAGCGCGATCGCGACCGCGCGCTTCGCCGCATCCTGGCCCACAATGTACTTGTCCAGCTCCAGCACGATCTGGCGTGGCGTCAGCTCCTCCACCCAGTCCGCGTCCTGCGGGGACGCCGTCGTGCTGCGGGATTCTTCGGTTGTGCTCACGTGCTCTCCACTACTAAGGCGCCGGCTCCAGCTCCAGCACCGTGATATTCCGATTCGTATAGATGCAGATGTCCGCGGCCACTTCAAGCGACCGCTTCACGATCTCCGCCGCCGACAGCCCCGACTCCGACTTGTAGGCGCGCGCCGCTGCCAGCGCATAGCCACCGCCGCTGCCGATCGCGGCGATCTCGTCGTCCGGCTCAACCACGTTGCCGTCACCACTGATGATGAAGAGGTGGTCCCGATCGGCTACGGCGAGCAGCGCCTCCAGGCGACGCAGGAAACGGTCGGTGCGCCAGTCCTTCGCCAGCTCCACCACGGCCTTCGGGAGATTGCCAGGATAGCGGTCGAGTTTCTCCTCGAACTTCTCGAAGAGCGTGAACGCATCGGCCACGGATCCCGCAAAGCCGGCCAGAATCCTCCCATCCTTGAGCTTCCGCACCTTCAGCGCGGTCGACTTCATGACCGTATCCCCAAGCGTCACCTGGCCGTCGCCGCCCAGTGCCACCCGGCCGTTGTGCCGCACCGCGATAATGGTTGTGCCGTGGATCGTCGGTCGCTCTGCCATGGGCCCCTTTTCCCCCTGAAATGCCGTCCGGACTGCCAAACTTACAGGAGGCTACCCCGGAAGGCGAGGCGGGGTCAGGCTCGTGGGTGGGCCTGCTCGTACACCTTCTTGAGACGGTCCTTCGACGTGTGCGTATAGATCCGGGTGGTGGACAGGGAGGCGTGGCCGAGGAGCTCCTTGACGGCCAGGAGGTCGGCACCGGCGTCCAGAAGGTGGGTGGCAAAGCTGTGGCGGAGGGAGTGGGTGGAGAGGCCGGCATCGTCTGCGGCGGCCTCGAGGAACGCCTTCATGACGTTCTGGATCTGCCGGGTCGAGAGGCGTGCGCCTCTCTCGGAGATGAAAAGAGCCCTGCGGTCCGCGGGGGTCCTGGGCGGGATCTCCATCCGGCGGGGCTCGTAGCGCCGGAGGGCGGTGAGTGCGGCGCGGCCGACCGGGATGATCCGCTCTTTCCGGCCCTTGCCGAGGACTCTGACCTGTTCTGCGATGTTGTCCACGCTGGTGAGGTCCAGGGTGCGGAGCTCGGAGAGCCGGATCCCCGTCGCATAGAACAGCTCCAGCATGGCGTAGTCCCGGGTGTCGCGGAACGTCCCGTCGGCCGCGCGCAGCTCAGCTGCTTTGAAGAGCGCCTCCATCTCGGCGGCGGTCAGCCACGCTGGAAGCTTGCGATCGAGCTTGGGCGAGCGTACGGCGCGCGCCGCGTTCGCCTCCACCACGTCCTCGCGATGGAGGTAGCGGAAGAATGCGCGCACCGTGGAGAGCTTGCGTGCGATGCTGCGGCGCGCGAGGCCCGAGCGGTTGAGGCGGCCCAGATAGGCGCGGAGCGTGAGGCGGTCGACATCCGACCATTTCCAGTCGTCGCGCTGAAAGTGCTCCGAGAGGAATTCCGAGAACTGCGTGAGGTCGCGCGTGTATGCGGCGACGGTATGCGGACTGAGCTGGCGCCCGGATTCGATCTCGCGGAGATACTCGTCCGCGACCGCGCGGGCGCCGGTGTCAGACATCGGCGGTCTGCCAGCCGAACGGCCGTGGCGCGGCGAGCTCGATGCCTGCGTCCGCCGCCCACGCCGCGAAGTCACTCCTCGCCCGGTCCACGAGCGCTTCCCTGCGCTTGTCCTTGTCGCGGATCCGCCCGTCCATGGAATCGAGCAGACCGAAGTTGGAGTTCATCGGCTGAAACGCACCCGGACCTGCCTCGCGCAGATAGCGCATGAGTCCACCCATCATCGTGGTCGGCGGCGGCACGACGGCATCCAGACCGGACGCGATGCGATGCAGGTTGATACCCGCGAGAATGCCGGAAGCGGCGGACTCCATGTAGCCTTCGACGCCAGTCAGCTGACCCGCGAAGATGATGTCTGGTCGGGCGTGCGGCGCACCGTACTGATTGAGTGCTGCGGGGAAATTCAGGTACGTGTTGCGATGGATCGATCCGGTACGCAGGAACTCCGCATTGGCGAGGCCGGGGATCATGCGGAACACCTTTCTCTGCTCGCCGGTACGCAGCCGCGTCTGGAAGCCGACCATGTTCCACATCCGACCTTCCTGGTCCTCCCGCCTGAGCTGTACGACGGCGTACGGCCGGCGTTCGCTGCGCGGATCGCGCAGGCCGACGGGCTTCATCGGGCCGAAGCGCAGGGTGTCGTCGCCGCGCGCGGCCATCACCTCGATCGGCAGGCAGCCCTCGAAGTACGGGATGTTCTCCCACTCGTGGCCGGGATAGACGTCCGCGGCGCGAAGTGCGGCGAGGAACGCTTCGTACTCCTCGCGCGACATCGGGCAGTTGACGTAGTCGTCGCCCTCGCCTTTGCCCCAGCGCGACGCAAAGAAGGCAACATCGAAGTCGATCGAGTCACCCGCGATGATCGGAGCGATCGAGTCGTAGAAGGCGAGTCCGCCGTCGCCGAGAATCCCCTGGATGGAATTCGTAAGCGCTTCCGATGTGAGCGGGCCGGATGCAATGACTGCGGGACCTTCGGGGAGTGCCGTGATCTCGCGGCGCTCGATCGTGATGCGCGGGTGCGCGGCGATGCGATCCGTTACGGCGCGCGCGAAACGCGTGCGGTCCACGGCGAGAGCGGTGCCGGCAGGCACGCGCGCTTCGCGTGCGGCGTCGAGCAGGATGGATCCGAGATCGCGCATCTCGGCCTTGAGCAGGCCGTGGGCATTGGTGAGGTCTTCGCTCTTGAACGAGTTCGTGCAGACCAGCTCGGCGAGGTCCGCCGTCTGGTGTGCGGGGGTCGGACGCACGGGACGCATCTCCGCGAGCATCACATTGTGCCCGCGCTCCGCCAGCTGCCATGCGGCCTCGCAGCCCGCGAGACCGCCGCCTGCTACCAGCAGCTCCGCCATTCTACTTCCTCTTCGATGGAGCCTTCTTCGCCGTCTTCCTCGTCGCCTTCCTTACTGCTGTCTTCGGTGCCGAATTCTTCGCCGGCGCCTTCTTTGCCGCCGACTTCCTGGTAGGCGCCGTCGCCTTCACGGCGCTCTTCTTCGCAGGCGCGGTCTTTGTCGCGGCAGACTTCTTTGCAGTGGACTTCTTCGCAGCCGCTTTCTTCGGCGTGAACTTCTTCGCCGCACCCTTCTTCGCGAAGCGGTTGTACGCGGGCTTTCCGCCGTCGCCATCGGAATCCTTTGCGCGGCGCTGAGCGGGTGTAGGCACGCCCTGCCCTGCGGGCTCGAGCTTCCCTTCCGAATCCAGCGTGTACTCATAGAAGCACTTCGGGCAGCGGACGTATTCGCCCTTTGCCTTGGAAGCCTTCTTAACGACATATGTGGAATCGCACTGCATGCACGGGATCGCGAGCGGCTCATCCCAGCTCGACCAGTCGCATTCGGGATAGCGCGTGCAGCTCCAGAACGACTTGCCGCGCCGCGTGCGCTTCTCGCCGACATCGCCGATGCCGCACGTGGGACACTTGAGGCCGGGGATCGTCTTGGGCTGCGTGTACTTGCACGTGGGATAGTTGCTGCACGCGACGAACGCGCCGAAGCGGCCCTCGCGCTCGACCAGCTCGTTGCCGCATACCGGGCACGGAATGCCGAGCGGCTTCGGCTCCGGCTTCTTTTCATCCTCGAGCGACTGCGTCTGGCGGCACTCCGGATAGTTCGAGCAGCCGAGGAACCGGCCGAAGCGGTTCCAGCGCACGATCATGTCGCTGCCGCACGTCGCGCACTTCACGCCGTCCGCAGAAACCGTCTCTCGGATCACGGCGTCGCTCTTCTTCGCGCCGGTCGCGAGCTGCTCCTCGAACGGGTCGTAGAATGTCTTGAGGACGCGGCGCCAGTCGAGCTCACCCTCCTCGATCTTGTCGAGCTCGCCCTCCATCCCGCTCGTGAAGCCGACATTGAAGAGGTCGGGGAACAGTCGCACGAGCACTGTGGCCACGGTCTCGCCGAGGGGTGTGGGCTCGAAGCGCTTCTGCTCGAGCTTCACGTACTCGCGGTCCGTGATCGTCGAGATGATCTGCGCGTATGTCGACGGGCGTCCGATGCCGAGACGCTCCAGCTCCTTCACGAGGCTGGCTTCCGTGAAGCGCGGCGGCGGCTGTGTGAAGTGCTGCGCGGGTACGATCTCGCGCAGCTCGCAGCGGTCGCCGGAATCGAGGTCCGGCAGCGGTGCGAGCTCGTCGAGCGTCTTGTGGTCGCCCTCTTCCTTCGCCTCCGTGTAGAGGCGGGTGAAGCCGTCGAACTTCACGATGGAGCCGGTGGACCTGAACAGGTAGCTCTTCGAGTCCCTGCCCTTGAGGTCGAAATCGACGGTCGTCGTGTCATAGACCGCGGGCGACATCTGTCCGCCGACGAAGCGCAGCCAGATCAGCTCATACAGGCGGAGCTGATCGCGCTCGAGGTAGCGTGCAACGCTCTGCGGCGTGCGCGACGCATCCGTCGGTCGCACGGCCTCGTGCGCCTCCTGCGCACCCTTCTGCTGCTTGCCGCCCCAGAGCCGCGGCGCGTCGGGCAGATAGCGCTTGCCGAACTCGCCCTGCACCCAGTCGCGCGCCGCCATCGCCGCATCCGGCGAGATGCGCGTCGAGTCGGTACGCATGTACGTGATGAGACCGACCGATCCTTCGCTGCCGAGATCGATACCTTCGTACAGCTGCTGCGCGTTGCGCATCGTGCGCTGCGCGGTGAAGCCGAGACGCTTCGCGGCCTCCTGCTGCATGGTGGACGTCGTGAACGGCGCGGGTGGATTCTTGAGGCGCTCCCGCCGCTTGATCTCGGTAACCTCGAACGGCAGGCCCCTGATTGCGGTGAGAACCCCGGTCGCGGACTCCTCATTCTCGAGACGGAACGCCTTGCCGTCGATGTGATGCAGGCGTGCCTCGAACTCCGTGCGATCCTTCTTCAGGTGTGCGACGATGGACCAGTATTCCTCGGCGGTGAACGCGCGGATCTCCGCTTCGCGCTCGACGATCAGCCGCAGTGCGACGGTCTGCACGCGACCCGCGGAGAGGCCCGGTCGGATCGGCTTCCACAGCAGCGGGCTGACCTTGTAGCCGACGAGGCGGTCCAGGATGCGACGTGCCTGCTGCGCCTCGACCTTCTTCATGTCGAGCTCGATCGGCTCTTCGATCGCGCGCTGGATGGCCTTCTTCGTGATCTCGTGAAACAGCACGCGGCGGAATGGCGGCGCGCCCTTCTCCTCGAAGCCGAGCTGCTCGGCAACGTGGTAGGCAATCGCTTCGCCTTCGCGATCAGGGTCGGTCGCGAGCAGCACTTCGCTCACGCCTTCCGCATCGCGACGCAGGTCCTGGATCACCTTGCCCTTGCCGCGGATCGTGACGTACGTGGGCTCGAAACCCTTTTCCACGTCGACGCCGAGCTCGCGCGCCGGCAGGTCACGGATGTGACCGACCGAGGCGCGGACGCGGTAGTCCGGGCCGAGATATTTACCGATCGTCTTCGCCTTGGCCGGCGACTCGACGATTACGAGGTGCTTGCTTTTAGCCATGTAAGAATGTCGTCCAGTACATCGTCTGCATCGCGCCCATCGGCATCGATCGCGAGATCGGCCGCGGCGTATAGCGGCTCGCGCTCTGCGAGCAGCCGTCGTGCATGTTCAAGTGCGTCGTCCCGTGACAGGAGCGGCCGCTCGACGGAATCCTGCGCCGCCCGGCGTACCGCCTCTTCCGGCGAGACCCGCAGCCAGATGACCCGGGTCTCCGCATCCTTTATAACGGATTCACTCGCAGGCGACGTGATCCAGCCGCCACCGGCGGCGATGACCACGCGGTCACCGGAGCATAGCGCGGCTGTCAACTCCGCCTCGATCCGTCTGAAGTGAGACTCGCCGAAATCGCGGAAGATTGCGGCGATGCTGAGTCCGGTCCGCCGCGTGAGCTCCTGGTCCACGTCGAATACCCGCCAGCCCAGTGCATGTGCGAGTCGCGGCGCGATCGTGCTCTTGCCCGCTGCCATGAATCCGACCAGCACGATCCTGCGTACCTGGCCGGTCCTGGCCTTGGGTCGAGTGGCTGCTTCGACCGCAGTCACCGTCACTCGGCCGGCGCGTCCGCTGCATGACTGCGCGCTTCATCGATGGCCGCGCGCCGATCCATGAGCTGCTGCATATACCCGTCGTAGTTCCGCCGCATCTCGCGCAGGCTGTCACCGCCGAACTTCTCGAGCATGGCGTCTGCCAGCACGATCGCGAGCATTGCCTCGCCGACGACACCGGCAGCCGCGAGCGCGACCACGTCGCTGCGCTCGCGCACGGCGTCCGCGGGCGCGTTCGTGCGCAGGTCCACGCTCTTCATGGGTTTCATGAGCGACGACAGCGGCTTCATGGCAACGCGCGCGACGATCGGCGCGCCGGTCGTGATGCCGCCCTCGAGGCCGCCTGCGTTGTTGCGCGTGCGGCGGTACCCGCCGGTCGATGCCTGTGATGCGTCGCTGGTGATTTCGTCGTGCACGTCCGAGCCGTGCAGCGCAGCGGCGCGGAAGCCCATGCCGATCTCGACGCCCTTCATGGCCTGGATGGACATGAGTGCATGAGCGATTCGGCCATCGAGCTTGCGGTCCCACGACACGTGGCTGCCGAGACCGACGGGCACGCCGCGGGCGACGACCTCGAACGTGCCGCCGAGTGTGTTACCGGCCGCGCGCGCGGCGTCGATCGCGGCGATCATGCGCGTTTCGGCCATGCGGTCGAGCGTGCGCAGCGGGGATTCGTCTGCGGCGGCGTTCAGATCTGCGGGCAGATCAGCCGTTACGTCGGCTTCGATGCCGCCGAGCATGACGATGTGGCTGCCGACGGTGATGCCGAATTCGCGAAGCAGCCGCTTGGCAATCGCGCCCGCGGCGACGCGTGCCGTGGTCTCACGCGCAGAAGCGCGCTCGAGGATGTCACGCGCGTCTGAGCGGTCATATTTTAGCACGCCGGCCAGGTCGGCGTGGCCGGGGCGCGGCAGGTGGACGCGGCGGAGGGTCTTCTGCTCGGCATCAGCCTTCGCCTCCGCGGCCATGGCGGTCTGCCAGTTCTGCCAGTCGCGGTTCCAGATGGCGAGCGCGAGGGGTGCACCGATGGTCTCGCCCAGGCGGACACCGGCAATGAACTCCGCGGCGTCCTTCTCGATCTTCATGCGACCGCCGCGGCCGTAGCCGCCCTGCCGGCGGGTGAGCTCGGGGTCGATGTCGGCAGCGGCGTCGAGCGCGAGGCCGGAGGGGAGACCCTCTACCAGCGTGATCAGGCCTCGGCCGTGTGACTCGCCTGCTGTGCGAAACGAGAAGTGCATCAGTACTCCGTACGGGACGATCCCGGAAACGACAAAGAGCCCGGTGACCGACCGGGCTCTTCGCTTACCCTTGCCTTCGTATATACCGAGGTGCTCAGGGGTTGTCCAGCCGGGACCCTGTCGTGCCCGGTGCGGCGTCCGAGTCCAGAACCGGAATCGTAATGGTTTTCACGGCGCTGGTACGCCCCGCTTCGTCGGATGCCGTGGCGTCCACGCGGAGCTGGGCGGAAGGCGCGGGATCAGGGATCGTCACAGAGACCGTCACACTGACCGTGTCGGCATTCGGCGGGTCCACTTCCACGAAGCGGGTCGCCGTCGCGGCGCCGCTGAATTCGACGTTGACGGCGTTGATACCGCCGCGGCCGACCGCCTTCACCCGCACGTTGACGATCTCGCCCTCGCGGGCCGAGCCGTCCGCGGCGAGCGACGTCACCACGGGGCTGCCACCGACGTCGATCGCACCGCCGTTCTCGAAGAGGTTGGACCCTTCGCACGCGCCAAGAGCGACGACGATCGCGAGTGCGGCCGCAACCGCCGCGCGCCGGCCGCGCCGCGGCCGGCCGGTTCCGGGGCTCGATGTGCTCACTGGTCTCTCACGATGCGCGGTGTCACCATCACGATCAGGTCGCGGCGGTTCTCGCGCTCGTTCGTGTTGCGGAAGAGCGCACCGAGAATCGGAATGTCCATGAGCAGCGGAATGCCCGAGCGCGATTCCGTGCGCTCGATGATGCTCAGGCCGCCGACCACGATGGTCTCGCCGTCACGCACCGTCACAACGTTGTCCGCGCTCTGTGTCTGGAAGGTGATGCCGATATCCGACGGCGCGGCGCCGATGTTGGAGCGCTCCGCGTGCATGTAGAGCTTGACCTGGTCACCCGTAACCTGCGGTGTCACCTCGAGGATGATACCGGTGTTCTGGAAGCTCACCGTTGCAACCGGGCCGGTCACGCCGCCTGCGCCTGCGCTCGCATCGAGCACGCGCACCGGTGTGCGCTCACCCACCTGGATGCGCGCCAGCGTGTTGTTCTCCGTGCGCACCATCGGCTTGGCCTGGATGTCGCTCAGGCTCACGGTCTGGAGCGCTTCGAGGAAGGAGATGAGCGTGTGGCGTCCGAGCACGAGTGATGTCGCGAGCTGGATTGCGGGGCTCGCGACGCGCGAGCTCGCATTGCCGAGTGCGGCGATCGAGTTGCCGCCCAGCAGGATCACGTTCTCCTCAGTCGGCTCGAGCACTCCGTCGCCGTCCGTATCGATGAAATTGCCGGCCAGGCCGGCGAGCTGGTTGCCGCGCGAGTCCTTGAGGTCATAGCTGACGCCGAGCGCCTCGAGCGCGGTGCGATCGACGAACGCGATGCGGGCATCGATCTCGACCTGTGCCGCCGGCACGTCGAGCAGCGGAATAGTGGACGTTACGCGGTCCACACCGGCCTGCGTGTCCGTAATGATGAGTGCGTTCGCCGCCGTGAGCACGGACACCTTGCCGATGCCCGGGGTCAGGATACCCTCCGCGAGCGAGCGGGCGACGGAGTCCGCCTTGATGTGCTCCAGCTTGATGGTCGTCGAGACCAGTGTCTCGCTGATCTGCTTCTCCTGCTCACTGCCCGCGACGTCGACGATGATGACGCCGTGCTCGGTCGTGCGCATGGAGAGACCGTTGGCTTCGAGAATCGACGCGAGCGCGATGTCCCATGGCAGCCCCGGCGGCAGGATCTCCGCCGTAATGACCTTGGACCTCGCCTCCATGCTCGGCAGGATGGTGCGGCCCGAGATGTCGGAGATGTCACCGAGCACCTCGGAAAGGGCGGCGTTCTGGTACGTGACCATGAACGGGCGCTCCTGTCGCTGCACCGGCCGCTGCTGCGCGACAGGCGCGGCCGCGGTTTTCTGCTGCGCCACCGGCGCATTCGCGGTCAGCGGCTTTCCCAGCGGAGCGTTCACGGGCGCTGCGGACGGCGGCGCCTGCGCCGATGCCGACTTGCCGACAACCGCGTTCCACGGCTCGAACAGCGGTCCCGCATTCGCGAACCGGATCCGGACGCTGCCCTCCGCTTGCTCGACCGAGTACTCGACCGGCTTCTGCAGCTCGACCACGACGCGCGCCACGTCCGACTTGAACTGAGCGAGGCGTACGCGGGAGATGCCCCCGCGGTTCAGCGCGTGCGTCGCTTCACGTGTGCCGCGAACGCCCGCGATGTCCACAACCAGGCGGCCGTCCGGCATGATGAAGTGCGACGTCGTGACTGTGCCATCCACGCGCACCACGACCTCGGTATTCCCCGAGTTGGGCGAGACGCTCACCCAGGTAATCTGTGAGTCCGGCGCCAGTGCGGCGGCGAACCAGATCGCGAGAAAGGCGATCATCGTGACGCTCCTTCGGGGGTAAGCTTCAATTCCAGCGATTCTGTCCTGGTCATACCGAACTCCCTGATCGAGAACACGACGCGCGTCCGGCCGATATCGACGACCGTGGCATTCCCCACGGTGTCGCCGCGCCGCAGTCTGTACTGCTTCTTGTTCGAGTCCCGGAACGATACGCGGCTCTGGGACGGGTCCGTCGAATAGAGGATGCCCGTGAGCTGGAGCTCGGCGAACATCGGACCGGCCGAGTTGTCGGACGTCAGCGGACGGAACGGGTCGCGCCGTCCGGCGGCCCCATACTGATAGACTTCACGCTCGAAGACGAGCTCCGGCTCCGGCGTGTGCTGGGGCGGGGTCGCGGGTGCGGTCGGCGCCTGGGCTGCCACCGGCAGCGCCGGCAGTGCGCACAGGGCTCCAACCAGGATCGCTCTCTTCATGTGCCCGCCTTTGCAGAGTCCGCCGGCACCGTCTCGGACGGCAGCGGCACGACGTATGTCTCGATCGCGAACCTGGCCTGCAGTGTGGGCAGCCCGTCCGCACGCGGCTTCGCGTTGTGGTCCACCGTGATCTTCATGTCCTTCGCCTTGATGATGCGCGGCAGCGACGCGATTCCGGAGAGATACGCCCCGATATCGTGGTACGCGCCGGTCACCATGACGTCATAGACCTCGCGCGTGTAGTACGCCGTCGCCTCGATCGGCTGCGGCGTGATGCCGCCCCACGTGACGTCAGCATTCACCGCCTCCTGTGCGATCGCCTCGAGCAGACGCGGCACGTCCTGCTTCTGCGGGATCAGCTGCTCCATCCGCGCGGCATGCTGTTCCAGGATCGCGATGCGCGGTCCGAGGTTGCCGCCGTTGCGCGCCAGCGTGTTTTTCAGGCCGTCCAGCACATCGGTCAGTGTCTGGACGTTTGCTTCCTTCTCTTCGGCCAGCACGACCTGCTTGGAGTAGCGGAAGAAATAGAAGCCCGCGGCCAGGACCAGCCCGATCATGCCGATCATCACGACGCGCTGCTGTTTCGGGTCTGTCGGCAGAAGTGCCATGCTAGTTCCTCCCTGCCGTGGCTGGCGCTGCCGGCGTCGCAGGTGCTGCGACCGGGGCTGCGGGCGATGCTACCGAGTCCGACATCTGCTCCCCTGCGAACAGCGGGACCGTGCTGATCACGTCGAGCGGCGGGTCCTCATACGTCGCTTCGACGAGGAACGAATACACGGGCTTGCCATCTTCGACCACCGGGGCCGACGCGCGGAGCGTCACATTGGAGATGAACGGTGATGCTTCCAGGGCCTGCATCAGCTTCGGCAGTGCGAATGCGTTGCCCATCCGTCCTTCAATGATGAATGCGGGTCGCGGATCATCCGTGTCCCTGGGGCCGATGTTTGTGAGCCACGTGTAGTCCGGCACCGCGCGGCTTATCTCATCCAGCAGATGCGCCCAGTTGTAGCGACCCGCGTCCAGTTCCTGGATGATCGTAAGCTTGGCGCTGACCGTGTCGCGCTTGCCCATGAGCAGCCGGTTCTGCGCAAGCTGCGCCTGGAGTCGCGCGGTGTCGGCGACCAGTCGCTCCTCGTCGATGGTCGCGGCCTGCAGCCGGGACGACACGCTGAGGTGCATCCACAGGATCAGTGCGACGCCGACCACCCACATGCCGATTGCCGTCGCCAGCACGCGGTCGAACTGCGGCATGTTGATCTTCGACTTACCCATGCTGGGAAGAGGAAGTGCGCTCGACTTGCGTTTCTTCTTGCTGACTGAGCCTGGAAGAAGATTGATATGGATCATGATTTTGCCTTCTACGCTTTCCGCAGGGCCAGGCCGATGGGAAGCATCAGCATGGGTGCGAGCTCATCGATCGGAACCGACTCCATGACCTCCGGCCGAACGCGCAGGCGGCCGAGAGCGTCAGCCAGCTCGGAACGGACACCGAGCCGTGCACCCAGCGCCTCGATCAGGCCGTGGACGCCCGCGCCACCGCCGCTGACATACACACGGTTGATGCCCGGGCCGCCCGACTGCGCGGTGATGAACGCGGCCGCGCGCTCCACACCGACCGCCAGCTCGTCCGCACGCTCGTCCACCATCGCACGCAGCTGCTCGCGATCACCGCGGCCCTGGAGCACCGACTCCGCCTGGTCCGCCGTCAGGCCCCGCTCGCGCTGCAGCGTCTCGCGCAGCCGGCGTGTGCCGAACGGGATATCTCGGATCAGGACCGGCGAGCCGTTCTCGACCAGGTTCACGTTCGTCGTCTCGTGCCCGACATTGATCAGCGCGATCATGCCGTCCCGCGACTCCGGGTAGTTGTATTCGAAGGCATTGTGCAGCGCGAACGCCTCGACATCGATCATGACCGGGTCGAGCCCCGCATCCGACAGCAGGTTCATCCGGTTCTCGATGAGCTCGCGCTTCGCGGCCACGAGCAGCACCGACATCTGGGGTGAATCACCGACCGGATCCAGGATCTGGAAGTCGAGCTGCACGTTCTCCATGTCGAACGGGACGTGCTGCTCCGCTTCCCACCGGATCACTTCACGAGCGTCGTTCTCGCTCATGCGGTCCATGGGGATTTTCTTGACGATGACGTCGTGTCCGCCCACCGCGGCGATGACCTCTTTCTTCTTGAGGCCGGCATTCTCCACGATGGTGCGCACGGTCTCGGCAACCAGCGCCGGGTCCATGACTTCACCCTCGACGATCGCGTCAGGCACGAGCGGACTCGTGGCGACCTGAACGATCTCGGGCTCGGGCTTCGAGTGATCGATAACGACGAGCTTGACGAAGCCGCTACCGATGTCGAGACCGGCGGACACTTTCGTGCGACCGAATAGTCCCATTTCGACGGACTCTGGGCAAAATGTGTAGGGGGAGGCCTGTCAGGATGGCTCCACATGATGCCACCCCGGCCGCCGCACTGTCAAGGATCATCCTCGACCCGCGGCTCATTCCCCGATGATTACCACGCGTTCCAGGTATCCATCCACGCGTTGTCGACCGACGTAAGCTTGCGCCGGGCCGCCGTCGCCGACGCAACGTCGCAGGAGTTGTATTTATAGTCCTTCGTGCCGTTGGCCTTGGACGACTGCGGTACGGTCTGGCCCAGCTTCACATTCAGCCCACTGACCACCGCGCCGCTGATGTTACCGCTGCCGTTATCCGTGATCGCGCCGCCCACGAGAATGATTCCCTGCCATGTATCGCTACCACCGAACGTCAGGTCACCGGTGATAATGAGGGTGCCCCGCCCGTTTGCGGGCAGCGGACTCGATCCATTAATGAGGATCGTGGGCCAGTAGCCTGCCGGGAACGAGCTCGGGAACGTACCACGCGGCGTCCACGCACTGTTGTATCCGTTCGTGGACGGCTTGTTGACGACGATGTCAGCGCCGAGAGCATCGACCGCAGGATTGACGATACCGGCCCAGTCGATTTTGATCGCGTTGGCCAGTTGCGCCTGCGTCATTGTCGTATCGATCGCCGGGGCGCCCGAGAATGGCGAATCGTCGCCTGAGAACGTGCCGTCCGGCATCATCGCGCCCGGCTTTGTTGCCTGATTGTTTGGCGGCGGACATGCGTCGGCTCCGGCGATGCTGCCGGAGTTACCATTCTTGATGATGCCACTGAGGCTGGTCCACGAGGACAGCACCTGCATCGTGCTGGGCAGCGTGTAGGCAAGCTGCGCGACGATGCGGCGGGCGGGCGGGTTCTTCATGGATCCGCCATTCGCCGTACCGACAGACTGCACGAGCCAGATGGCAGTGTCGTTGGACGTGGCCGCCGCCCTGATCTCCGTCGCTGTCACGACCGCTGTCCCCTTCGGGAACGTATAGGTGGCTGTCGCGGGGTTCGTCGCACCCGCCGCCAGGTACGCATTCAGGCCGGCGTCCGCCACGGCGAACGCATTGGTCTGCGAGCTCCCGCTCATGATCGTCGCGTATTCGGCGCGCTGGCGCGCGAATGCACCGACCAGGCCGGCCGTGATGAAGCCGACCAGCAGGATGGCCATCGGGAGTGCGAAACCTTCGCGACGGGCGTTCAGATGAAGCCTGTCCATGTCAGTTTCTCCGGTTCTTGAAAAAGACACCCGTCGTCATCGGCACGACGGTGTACGTGCCGTCCGCATTGGGCCGTTCGCTGATGCTGTTGAGCTTGATCTCCAGGCCTGTCAGCGTATTCAGTGCGCTGCTGGCCGGCGCCGCGGACTGCGACGTGAGTGCGTCATTCACGAAGAACGCGAAGCCGGCCGAATTGTCGAAGGGTGCCACGATCTCCTCATCGACCCCCTCGACCTCGCGGTACAGCCCCACGCGCCCGGGCACGGCGGCCGATGCCGCGAAGTGATAGCGGACGTTGCGGAAAAGCATGATGGGATCCCCGCGAACCGCCGCAGCCGGGTTGACTGTCGAGATTGCCATGATCTGACTACCGGCCGGAGCCGAGATTCCATTCGTCGCGCACAGTCCTGCGGTAGACGTTGCCGGCTGCGCCGACCCCGAGGAGACACGGTACTGGTAATAGCCCGATGCTCCACGGTATGCGAAGCCATCGATATTCCCAACGTTGTACAGACTGGGATCAACCGGAAACATCTGGAAAGTCACGATCAGTCCGAGTCCGGTCGTGCCACAGACCACGCCCATTGCGAAAGGCACGCGCGCAGTAATGGATGTCGGAGATGCCGCAGTGATGCCACTGTCGCGGTCCACCATACGGAGTTCGGACATCATGATGTTCGTCGCGCTGCGGGCGACGCCGCGCGCGAATTCCTGCTTCTGCTGCTGCTCGAGAAACCGCGACTGGGTGACGAACAGCGTGGTCAGGGATGCGCCGATGATGGCGGTCAGCACGAGCGCGACGAGCAGCTCGACGAGCGAGAAGCCGTGGCGATCGGCGCGCATGCGAACGGACGATGCCTCCATCATGGCGTGTTCAGCGGGTTGGGGGTTGCATTGATGACCCGCCGGATCCTCACGGTGTCGGCGAACGTGCCGGCGCGCTGGGGCGTGATGACCACCATGACGTCGCGGAAGCGGGTCCCGGTCGTAACCGTATAGCAGCGCTGATACGTGAGCAGCCCGATGGTCACGTTACTGCAGCCCGATGCCGTCGCGGGCAGAGCCGTATAGGGCAGCGCGGCCACGCGATTGGCTTCCTGGAGGGCCACCGCCTGTCGCCCTGTGGCGTTTGCCGCCCGCAGCGACTGCTGCGCCGTATACCCCGTGAGCGCGGCCAGCGACATCACGATCACGGCGAGAATCACCATGGTCACGACGACCTCCACGAGGGAGAAACCCTCGCGGCGTCCCGAAACCATCGCGTCCTCGTAGTACGCCGTCGGTTCGTTCATGGCTGCGTCGCTCATGGCGTGGTGATCCTGACCTGCCCTGCGCGCGTGACCGCAATCCTTCGGGCGCCGCCGGGTGTGCGCATGGTGATGGCCACGCCCGTATTGGCGAGGCCGTTCGGCCAGATTCTGAAAGTCGTATCGGTAGCGGCCAGCTGCGAGAGCGCCAGCTCCGACGACGAGCCGTAGTTCGTCATGAGGTACGTCGTGTCGCGGGCGAGATTGCGCACGTAGAAGGTCCTCCCGGCGGTGTCCACCGACACCTGCACAGGCGACCGGCGCTGCGCCGCGAGCGAGAAGGCGCGCTGGACGTCGGCGGCAAGCACAGAGGACGCGCGCTGCACGCGCGTGGCCGCGAGCGTTCTGCCGACCTGCGGGATCGCGATCGCCGCCACGATGCCAATGATGATGACAACGATAAGCGTCTCGATCAGGGTAAACCCGCCGCGCTGTGATACGACTTCGTATCTCATGACTCGTTCGTTGTCAGGGTTCATCGGGCAAAGGAATCTACGAAAACTGTGCCCGCATGTAAGTCTTTGACAGACATGGGCTTCGATGCGACGTCGGAGGCCGTCTTCAATACATAATAGCGGACATGTGAAATATAATGCGGTGTGTCAGAAAAGGGGGATCCACATTCTGCGGGCTGGTCGGAAGGGTCCGCGTACACGGACATCGAGGAGCGATTCCGTCACGGCGCACCGGTCGAAATCGACGCGCGCGCCGCGCTCCAGCGTGATGCTGCCGTCCACGATCATCACGCCATTCACGGCCGCGGCGGAATCCAGGACGACGCTGCCACGGACCATGATGATGCCGTCGAACCGCGCGCCGACCACGTGGAGATCCCCGTCGACCAGCAGGATTCCCTGCCCTGTTCCGCCATTCACGGTCAGGCCGCCGGTGCGGTGCAGAATCGGGAGGTATGAGCCGCAAGGGGCAATGGCACCTGCAGGGTCTCCCCAGTTGGCCGGGTCCGCCGTTGCGCAGCCATCCTGCAGCGTCGGCGACGGCGAAATGACTGGCAGCAGGACGGGCATGGCAATCCGCTCGAGTGCCGCACGTGTCACGGATCCCATGCGATCGAACCCAACCGCCCCCGCTTCGACGCGGACCGGACCACTGATCGTACCGCCATCCGCGCTGAGCGCATCCGCCGCCGGTAGAATCACCGCGGCCGCGGGTTCGCTTTCCGGACAGGCGTCGGCCGCCGAGATGCTGGCGCCTGTCCGGACCGTGACGGCGCCGGCCGCTGTGACAGCGGCCTCGGCTTCCCCGGCAAGATCTTCCGGCGGCGCCAGCGCGACCAGTGCGCCGACCGCGGCGGTTTCCCGGAAAGTCGACCGCGCGGTTGCCCGCACCAGGTAAAGGTCTGTGGCCAGTCGCTGGATGATTGCGCGGGACTCGATTCCAGATGCCGCACCTGCATCTGCGGAAGGCACGGTCATGGAATCGAAAATGGCCAGAGTCTCCAGGCCGGCCGCGGGCCAGCCAGCGAGAGCACGTCCTGCGGCGGACTGCGCTGCGAGACGGAGCTGCGTGGCGCGCGCAGCGGCACGTCCGGCACGCAGCTCCTGAAGCGCTACGAAGTGGACACCGACCGTCGTCACCTCGATCGCGATCAGACACAGAAGCGCAAAGAGGAGGACCATTCCGTCCCGGCGATGGTCGATACACGACGCGGAACATGTCACAGTGGCCGCCCGCTGTTCACGAACGGCTGCACGACGCCGGCCGTACGGGATCCGGTCTGTCCTGTGCCTGGTCGCAGCTCGAGCGTAATCCGGAACGTCGCGGGAAATGGTCCGGCAGCACCGTCGATGCGCATGGCAGACCCTGCATCCCGCAGCGCTTCATCCGTGAGTGGCTGCCGTCCCTCCGCACCCACCCGATACCGCAGTGCACGCTGCGACAGATAGTACGTGCCGCTCTCGAACACGAGTGCTGCACCGCCGACGACCGCATTCGTATCGGCAGCCATGTCCGCCGAACGGATGCGGTAAACAGGACCGCTCCCCACACCTACGCACGCCGACGCGTCGGGAGCAACCGCATCGATTCCCACGACGCGGTCACTGCCGGCACGCACGATGATCACCGAGTCCTTCGAGGGGTCGGGCTGCCGCATGCCGGTCATGCGCACCCACAGGTCCGGCGGGGCGCCGGCACAGACGATCCCGCTGCTCCGCACCCAGCGCGCAGCAATGGAGTCGGCAGCCGCGGCCCGTATGTCGGTCGACGGATCCAGCGTACGGAGCTCAGTCGGAACGATGTGCAGCGCCGAGCGCGCGGCGTCATTGCGTGCAACGCGCTCACTGATCGAGCGCGCGAGCCGGACCTGGCTGAGGAGCGCTCCGCACATGATGGCGCCAACCAGCACCGCCAGCACGAGCATGACGACCGCTTCGGCAAGAAGATACCCGGGCCGCCTGGCCGATGCGGTCATGGCCCGATCTCCATATGTGCTGGGAGGACCGGGAGCTGCGGTGGGGTGGTCGTGAAGTACGTAAACACCATGCTGCTGTCCGCGCCGACCGAAATGGCGATGCGCGCGTCACGGCCTGCGGAGCCGCCTTCCCATCGGGCGTGCAGTCTGCCGGCATCCACTGCGCCATCTGTCCACGAGGGCAGAACGGCAAGGGAATCGAGAACGGCTGCGGCAAGCCGCGCGGCGCTTTCTTCCGTTTCCGCGATTGAAACGATCCTGCTGGCGAACGCGGCACCGGCAGCAATGGAAAGCACGCCGATGCCGAGCAGCGTCATCGCGACGACGACCTCGACCAGGCCGAACCCACGTCGCATTACCATGGTCGGGCCCTGCCATAGGCGGAGAATGTCACACCACCCGTGACGCGCCCGCGTGAGATAGTGATCGTGCGATTGGCGAGGCGTCCGATACCCAGGGCGTCATACGGCAGTGTTGCGACCGTGGCCTGCGTATTTTCGAGGCGGATCCGAACGCCGGAAGCGGACGCCAGGTCGACCAGGTCGGAAACCGCCTGGTCCTGCGTGGTAATGCGCAGGGTGCCGGCAGAGGTATCGATGCGGAGGCTGGCGCCGCCATGGGATACCGCGTGCGACCGGGCGCGCGCCGATGCGGCGACGACGGCATCGCGTGCCGCACGCACTGCGAGCACGTCACGGGCCCATGCGAAAGGGGGCGCGGCGAGCGTTACGATGATGGTGAGCAGCGCGATGTAGAGCGCGAGCTCGAGGAGCGAATTTCCGCGTTGATTTTTCATGCTCCAAGGCTCGCCCGCAGAATGGGGCGGAGCCATGGATCATTGGGACATTATTCCAGTCCGTACTCGCGGATCTTGTAGAGCAGTGCGCGCGAGCTGAGATCGAGCAGGTCGGCAGCACGGGTCTTGTTGCCGCCGGTGCGCTCGAGCGCCTGGCGGATGAGGCGACGCTCCAGCAGCGCGCCGTGCTTCTTAACCGACAGGTCGTCTTCACTCAGCTCGAGATTGTCGAGCGCGAGGACGGGACTGGAGATGTGCGGCGGCAGATCGTCCGCGGTGAGCTTCCGTTCCTCGGCCAGCACCATCGCGCGCTCTACCGAGTTCTCCAGCTCGCGGACGTTGCCCGGCCACGAATACTCGAGCAGCAGATGCATCGCCTCCGCATCGACGCCCTCGATGTCGAGACGCAGCTTGCGATTGATCTGATCGATGAAGTGTCGCACGAGAAGCGGGATCTCGTCGCGGCGCTGACGGAGCGGCACGAGGTGGATCGGCACGACCGCAATGCGGTAATAGAGGTCCCGCCGGAATGCGCCGCTCTTCATCTCCTCGTCCAGGTCCTTGTTGGTCGCGCTGACGAGACGCACGTCGACGGAGCGGGATTTGGTGTCACCCAGGCGCCGGACTTCACCCTCCTGGAGTACGCGCAGCAGCTTGACCTGCAGTGTGGCCGGCATCTCCCCGATCTCGTCGAGGAACAGTGTGCCGCCTGACGCCGCCTCGAACAGGCCGGGTTTGTCACGATCCGCGCCCGTGAATGCGCCGCGCACATATCCGAACAGCTCGGACTCCAGAAGATTCTCCGGAATCGCGCCGCAGTTGACTGCAATGAACGCAGCGGCCTTGCGCTCGCTCTCCGTGTGGATCAGTCGTGCAATCAGCTCCTTGCCGGTTCCACTCTCGCCGGTGACGAGCACGGGCGATGAATGCGGCGCCACCTTCGCGGCGACACTCAGCGCCTTCGTCATTGCCGGTGACTTCGCGATGATCGCGCGGTACCGACCGGAGATGTTCACTTCCTCGCGCAGGCGAGTCACTTCTTCGCGCAGCGATTCGCGCTCTTCGGCCTTGCGCAGCGTGAGGATCAGCTGGTCGGGACTGAACGGCTTGGGCAGGTAGTCGTACGCGCCCTGCTTCATAGCCTCGATGGCCTGTTCCGTGCCGCCGTACGCCGTCATCATGATGACCAGCGCATCACCGCCCGCGGCGCGGTAACGGGAGAGGAAGTCGAGGCCGGCGAGACGGGGCATCCGTACGTCGCACAGAATCACGTCCGGCTCCCACTCGAGCGCCCGCGTCAGGCCCTCCTCGCCGTCCGTCGCCGTCTGCACGTCGTATCCTTCCTCGGACAGAATCAGCGATACTGTCTGTCGGAGGCCCGGCTCATCGTCTATAACGAGAATCGTCATTGGGTTTCTTCCGCAGCCAGTGCGGGTAGGATGACAAGAAATTCGGCGCCGCTCGGCTCAGCGTTCCGCGCGCGTATGACGCCGCCCATGCTTTCGACGAGCCGAGCGCACACGGCGAGGCCCAGGCCGGTGCCGCGGCCGGGGTCCTTGGTCGTGACGAACGGCTCGAAAACCTGCTCGATCAGCTCTGAAGGTATACCCGGTCCCGTGTCGCGCACAAAGAATTCCGCGACCCGGCCCGAAACCGTCTCCGGATCGTTCGCTGTGCTGCGCTTCAGGGACGCCAGCCGGCGCCGGTGCGTGTAGTTGATGCCGGGCGGGTCTTCCTTGCGACGGGCCGGCCCTTCGACGGGGGCTGGTGCCGCCCGGCGGGTGCCGCATCCGATGTAGAGGTGACGATCCGCGGTGCCCTCCATGGCGTCCGTTGCATTGACCATGAGGTTCACCATGACCTGCTGGAGCTGATAGGGATCCGCGGCAACGACGGCCGCCTCGGGCGACGGCTCGAGGTGAACCGTCACGCCGTTGAACCGACCCTGTGTGTGCACCAGCTCGATCGTCTCGCGCAGGACCTCGTTCAGGTCCACGTCCTGGAGCAGCGCGTCGCGCGGCCGCGCGAAGTCCAGCAGGCCGCGCACAATGCGATCGATCCGTCTCGCCTCGCGCTGCGCGGCCTCGACGAACTCATGATGTTTTGCATTCTCATCGCGCGCAAGCAGTCCGAGATACCCGATGATGGCGCCGAGCGGGTTGCCGATCTCATGCGCGATCCCCGAGCTCAGCCGCCCGACGGACGCCATCTTCTCCGTATGCACCATGGCATCCCGCGCTTCCGTCAGCTGACGATTCGTCTCGTCGAGTGAGCGAATGTTCGCGGCCAGTGCCTTCTGGTCCGCCAGCAGCCGATCCGCCATCTGCGTGACGGCGGCGGAGAGTCGAGCAAGCTCCTCTGTCCCCGCTGCGGGCAGACCCGCGCCGGTCTCGCCGCCGGAAATCTGCTCCACACCCGCGACCATGTTCTCGAGCGGAGCGAACAGCCGTTTCCGAAGGAGTGCGAGGGCTAGGCCTGTGAATGCGAGCACCGCGACGAGCAGCAGCGCTGCCACATACACGGATACGCGTTCGGCGGGCATGGAGGGTATGAGTGCGACAATGCCGACGACCGCTATGTAGAGGGCGCCGGCAAACAGTGTGACCAGGCGTGTAACGAGCTCACGCCGTAATGTGGGGAGCTGCTTCATTCAGTCATGTGGAGCTGCCGCTCAGAAGGTGCACTGCACCAGTCCGACTCCGGTGGCTGTGGGTGCGGAAGCGAGCGGCGCATCACCCATCCGCACTGCGCACTCGTTGGTGCCCAGGCTCGGATGCGTCCCGATGGCTGCCCAGCCCTGGGCCGTCGCATACGGGAAAGTAATAACAACTCCCGCGGACGTCTCCATTCCCAAGTCTGCCACGGTCGAAGCGTACGTCAGGTTCCTGCCGTGATAGATCTCCTGCGCGTTGATCGCGCCGCGGACATCCGACTTCACGGCCGACTCGACGGCCCGTGCCTTGGAGTCCCACAGCTTGGGCGCGGCCAGGGCCGCGAGGATTCCGATGATGATCATGGTGATGACCAGCTCGATCAGCGTGAAACCGTCCCGCGCCGGAAGTTTCATCATCGGACGTATTCGAGGGAGAGGGTGGAAAGTAAAGCGGGCGGCGGCACTCGCCGCCGCCCGCAGGCTCGATTTACTCGCCCGTGCAGACCGGGGCGGTGGTCGCCGTACCAGTCAGGCTGAACTCGATCGTGCAGTACTGCGTCGCAGTCGCCAGAGCGGCATGCGTTGCGGTCGCTGCCCACGACGTCGTCGAACCCGCAACCGTCAGGGTCACGCCCTGCGACGGCTGGAAGCCGAGCGCCGTCACGGTGCCGGCATACGTGTAGTTGTTGGCCGGGTTCGAGTAGTAGATCTCCTGCTGGTTGCCCAGGTTACGGAGATCCGACTGCATCGACTTGAAGTAGGCCTTCTCACGGGTCTTGCCGAACTTCGGGATCGCGATCGCGGCCAGAATGCCGATGATCACGATAACGATCAACAGCTCGATCAGGGTGAAACCTTCGCGCTTCTTAAGCATCGTTGCTCCTTGGCTGTGTGACGGGTTTTTTGAACAGGGACCGGCGATTTCCAGGGCCACCTCCAAGGCAACCGACGTGCCGATTCTGGCACGATTCCGCATCTCGTTGTATGGCAACAGATTACGTCAGATCGGCGGCCGATCCGTAACCGGACGGAGCCGGCGTGGTATTGCAAATTGCGAGAATGTTGCGCCTTGCACACTCGCCATCCGGTCGAACCAGCTGCCCAATGGATCGCATGATGGCTCGGCCGGCGGACCGTACAGGTCGTCCATCCGGACCGGATCGATGGTCCGGTAGCACCCGTCGTCCACTGCCTTCCTGACCGCGATCAGGACCTGGGCGGAGGCCGAGTCCGGGACCACCTTGAGGCCCAGCTCGATGGCCTTCACGGCCGCGGTGTCGCGTCCGAGGTACGCCAGGCCGCGGGCGTGGTACGCGTGCGCGAGCCATTTGCTGATCGTGATCCGCCTCGCGGTCTGCCCCCATACGTTCGCGGCGCGTTCGGTCTGCCCCATGCCCTGGTATGCATAGGCGCGGATGGCATTGGTAATGGTGGCGGGGAAATTCTGCGCCTCGGCCTGGCCGAGAACGTCGAGGGCCTCCGGGAACCGCCGATGCGTCAGGTACAGGTATGCCAGGAGTGCCTTCGTGTTGGGCATGAAGGCGTGGATCTCGTGGGATCGCTCCACGAGCGGCAGGGCCTCTCTATCCTTGCCAATGGCGGTGAGGAACCCGCCGTAGGTGGTGAGCATGCCGCTGTCGCGGGGATACGTCTTGAAAGCGAGCTCCCACCAGAACTCGGCCAGCTCGAACTGCGAGCGGTCCCAGGCGCTGAGTGCCTGCGCCCACTGTGCATGATAGGACTCCGGATGATCCTCGAAGAGCTTGTTCTGGACGGTGGTGCTGTCCATCCAGACGGGATTGCGAACCCATGTCCGTCCAGCGAGCGCGATCGCAGCGCAGGCAAAGGCGACGGCGAGGCCGCGCTTCTGTGATCGGGTGGCGACGGCCAGGCCGGGGGTGATGAGAGCAATCAGGATCGCGACGGCGGCGGACGGCAGGTAGAGGGTTCGCTCCGCGATGAGCACGCCGATCGGGAAGAACAGGTTGCTGACCGGGCTGATGCTGATGAGAAACCATGCTGCCGCCCCGCCCGCGACGGGAATCCACGGTGTGGTCGCTCCGAGAATGATCATGCCGGCAAGCATGAGCGCACCGAATGCACTCATGAGGGTGAGACGCTCGACGGCGAAGATGGTTGCCGGCGCGTAATCGATCGTCAGGTCAGCTGGCCAGAAGAGGAGGCGGAGATATTCGGGGAACGCCCTGAAGGCGTTCAGGAGGCGGTGTTCCTTGAGGTACGGGAATCCGGGGCCCGCATCCAGCCCGATGAGTGTGCCGCCAAGAGCGTCGAACCGCAGAATCAGGTAGGAGACCAGTACCGCAGTGCAGAGAAAGACGATCATGGCCATGTCTGCCGCGTAGGTCCTGACGCCTCGTGCATCGAGCTGCACTCTGCGCTGAATGAAATCCAGCAGGACCAGCAGGCCCGGAATCATGACCGCACTTTCCTTGGCGAGCAGAGCGAGTGCGTAGAGCAGCGTGATGGCGATTCGTCGTGACCATGCGACGGCGGTGCCCGCGGGGCGGCTGGCATGCACGAGGCAGGCGCCCAGGCCGAAGGCTGCCGCGGTGAGCTCGGCCTGTCCGACGACGTTCGCGACGGCTTCAGTGTGCAGCGGGTGAACCGCGAAGATGACGGCGCCGAGGGCGGCCGGTATGCGTGGCGCAATCCGACACAGCAGGATGAACAGAAGTACGGAAACGACGCCGTGCAGCAGGATGTTCACCAGGTGGAAGAGCCATGGTGACCCGCCACCGACAGCCCACTGCAGGGCGAAGAGGAAGATCGTGAGCGGCCGGTAAAGTCCCAGTACATTGCCGAGCTGCGGCCAGTACGGTGTCAGCCAGATCTGGCGCCACTGCCGCCAGTCGTGCACGCGCGAGTTCTTCAGAACAATGAAGTTGTCGTCATACGCGAACTGGTTCCCGAGTGCGTTCAGATACGGCAGCACAGCGGCAACGGCGACGATTGCCGCCAGAGTGAGCAGCTGCCGGCGGGGGCTTGCTGCGCTCCAGCCCGCGCGCAGGTCCGTCGTGAAGTTCATCAATGGTTCCTTCGCATGAGCTCCGCCTGCATGCGCAGGAGGATGCTGTCATCGGGCGCGAGCAGCAGGCCCTGGCGGATGAGCGCGCCCGCGCCGGCGGTGTCGCCGAGATCGAGTGCAATGGCGGCCAGCGTCCGTGGGAAAGCCGGATCGCGCGGCCAGGCTTCCATCCCGTGTTCTGCAATGCGGCGCGCGAACGGCAGATCACCGGCGACGACTGCGTAGCTGGACGCTTCCTTGAGCAGCCGCGCGCGCCAGGGCCAGATCTCGAGAGTGCGGCCGTACGCGGCAAGCGCTGCCGCGGGGCGACGCGCGGCCGCTTCGCTGCGCGCGATGTGCCAGTGCGACCGGAACGCATCCGGCCGATCGCGCATGAGTGCGTCGAAGATCGTGTCCGTATTCCGCCACTCCGGAATCCGCACAACCGTCCTCACCGCAAACAGTACAGCGACCACAGGGACGGCCGGCAGCACAAAACGGGACACGCCTCGACCGCGCGCCCACATGAGCAGCCCCGCCACTCCGACCGCCAGTGCGAACGATGGCAGGTACAGCGTGCGCTCTGCGACAATGACGCCGATGGGGAACAGCAGATTGGATACGGGCAGCGCCGCGACTGGCACCCACAGAAGTGCGAGCGCGGTCCGCCGGCGGTCGGTCGCGAGCGCGGCAGTTCCGCCGATAAGCAGAACTGCAAGGATGATGAGACCGGCCGCCACCATCGGCGTGACAGTCGTCGCGGGCATGATGATGCGCGGGCCGTAGTCGGCGAGGAGCGTGCGCGGGAAGAGGAGGAGACGAAGCCAGACCGGCCACACCTGGAGTGCCGTCATGATGCGCGGCAGACCGTGCGGTGCGACCTCGATAGCAGCGTCGAGCGTCGCGGGCGCAAGCGTGTCGAGGATGAGGGAGCGGAGACCGAGATAGGATACGGCAACGAGTGTCACCATCAGCAGCGCGACTCTGCGCCCGGCAATCCACGACCTGAACGCGGACCACTCGAGCCGGCCGGTCGCAAAGTCTGTGAGCACGAAGAGGGGCGCGAGCATGATCGCGCTCTCCTTGCTGAGCAGGGCGAGCACGAAGAGCAGCGGCGCGTGGAGAATGACATCCCGCTGGTTGCGTGACCGGATCCACACCAGCAGTGCGCCGAAACCGAACGTCGCAGCCATCAGCTCGGCGCGGCCGACGACGTTTGCTACGGCTTCGACGTGCACCGGATGTACGGCAAACACCACCGCGCCGGCGACAGCCGGTCCGATTGCAAAGAATACGGAGAGCAGCAGAAACACCAGGCCACATGCCGCCGCGTTCCAGAGGATGTTGACGAAATGGTACCACCCCGGATGATTCGATGCGATCGCCCAGTCCAGCGCGAACGAGGTGGTGACCAGCGGACGGTACAGCGCCTGTGAATCGTCGTTCCAGTAGCTGGTCGTGAGGATGCCGGGCAGATTCGCCAGCGAATGGACGCGCGGATCACGCATGATGAGGGCGACGTCGTCGTAGGCGAACATGTTGAAGAGCGAAGGTGCATGCACGACGAGAGCGACCGCGACCACGAGGAGAAAGGCGCGGGTCCGGCTGAGATGGGACGTCATGAGACGCCGTGACTCCGTCGCCAGAGCTCGAAGACGAGCAGCGTCCATAGCGGCTTGCGATGGTCCGCGATGCGGTCGCGGTGCTCATCCAGCATCGTCGTGACGTAATCGGCGTTGAAGATACCGGAAGCCTTCAGCGACCCGGGCGACAGCACGTCGCGGATGAGTGGCTCGAGGGGTCCGTTGAGCCATGCGCCGACCGGCATTCCGAATCCTTTCTTCGGCCTGTCGATCACGGAATCCGGAACCAGGCCGCGTGCGGCGTCCTTGAGGATCCGCTTCCCTTCCGTGCCGCGCATGCGGTAGCTGTCCGGAAATGAAAACGCGAGCTCGACGACGGCGCGGGCGAGCATCGGCGCGCGGACCTCGAGTGCGACAGCCATGCTGGCGCGGTCCACCTTCACGAGGATGTCGTCAGGCAGATACGTCGTTGCGTCGAGATGTGTAGCGCGCGCAAGCAGCGGTGCGCCCTGCGAAAGTGCCCACTGCCGCTCGACTGCTCCAAAGGCATTCACCTGTGGGTCCGCCATCTCGCGAAACGCGTGCGCGAGCAGACCGGCCTGCGCCGCCGGGCTGAAAGAGCTCATCCAGAGAGCGTGATTGAGCGGTGCCTCCGCGCGGGCGCCGCGCAGGAACGTGAGCGCCTTGAAGGCGGTGGTGAAGTTGGCGTGGCGGACGGGCAGCGCGCGTGCGCCAGCGTCAAGAGCACGTAGAGCGAAATCTGGAAGCGCGCGTGCATAGCGGGCAACGCGGTGGGCGCGGTGCATCGGGTAGCCAGCGAAGAGCTCGTCGCCGCCGTCTCCGCCGAGCGCTACGGTGACGCTGCGGCGGGCGAAGCTGCTGAGCACGGCGGTCGGCAGGATGGAGGCGTCACCGATCGGCTCGTCGAGCCAGTCGCCGAGGCGCGGCACCAGCGCCGGCATCTCGGTTCCCTGCACTACGCGCTCGTGATGCTCACTGCCTATGTGCCGTGCGACCAGGCGGGCGTGCGCACTCTCGTCGAAGCTCGCTTCATCGAAACCGATGCTGAACGTGCGGACCGGACCCGCCTCTGCCGCCAGCGTCGCGACCATGCTCGAGTCCAGGCCACCCGACAGGAAGACACCGAGCGGCACATCGCTGACCAGGCGCGACTGGACGGCCGCGCGCAGCTCGGACCTGACCCCGGCAACAGCTTCGTCATACGTCCCCGTCCACGTGACCGAAGGGCGAAGCGACCAGTACCGGAACGTTCCGATGTGACCATCTTCCAGCACGAGCGCGGTGCCAGGCTCGAGCTTGGATACACCTGCGATCATGGAGCCCGGGGCCGGCACGTATTCCAGGGCGAGGTATTGAGAGACGGCCGTGGGATCGAGCGTCGGCTGAATCGAAGGGTGCGCGAGCAGCGCGCTCAGCTCGGATGCGAACAACAGCAGCCTGTCGCGCACCGCGTAGAACAGCGGCTTCTCCCCCATGCGGTCCCGCGCGAGCACCAGCCGGCGTGCGGCGCCGTCCCAGAGTGCCAGCGCGAACATGCCGTCGAGTCGGTCGAGGAAATCCAGCCCCCAGGCATCATACGCGTGGGCAACGACCTCACTGTCGGATGCGGTGCGAAAGCGATGGCCCCGCTGCACCAGCTCGGCGCGCAGCGCGCGATAGTTGTAGATCTCGCCGTTGATGACGATCGAGGTGCTGTCCCGCATCCCGCCGAGCGGCTGGTGACCGCCTTCGACGTCGATGACCGACAGTCTGCGATGGCCGAGCGCAATGCCGGTGGCGCAGTGTACGCCCTCATCATCCGGTCCGCGATGCCGCACACGGTCCAGCATGGGCTGCACGGCGGAAGCCTCGATCACCCGGCCGGCGTCGAGCGGCGCGATTCCGGCGATTCCGCACATCTAGCCGGCGGTCCCCGCAGGCACACGGCCAAGGCCGCGCCAGCTGTTCGCGTTGTGTGCGTTGATCTGAACATCCTCCAGCCCCGCACGCTCGAACCACGCGGCGAACTCATCCCGCCTGAGATAGAACGCCACAGGAGCGACCAGGTGATCGAATACGATCGAGCGCTGCTCGCGGAAATCGAATGGCGCGATGTATGTCAGATACGGCTGATAGGGCAGCCTGCGACCGATGGCGGTGTTGCCCATCGGACCGTAGACGAGGCGCGTCGCTGCAAAGAGCGGCACCGTCAGCGCGCCCGCCAATGTGTCGAGCAGCCGGTGGGGCAGTCGCGCGGTAACGTGCTCGCGGACCGGCGTTACGATATGAACGATCCAGCCGTTCCCCTCCCGCCCGTAAACCCACGCAGCCATGGAACCGCCGGGCGCGAGCTTCGAGACGAGCGCGCGAAAGCCGCGTTCGGGGTCCGGCAGGTGGTGCAGTACGCCGATCGAGTATGCGAGCTCGAAGACCGGCTTCACGGGCGGATGGTTGAGGTCGCCCTGCACGATGTGCGCGTTGGGCAGATGGCGGGTGTTCGCGAACGCTGCATCGACCGCCGAGCTCAGGTCGATCGCAACGACATTGCGCGCACCGAACTCCGCGGACAGAGCCGTATGCCTGCCCTTGCCGCATCCGCCTTCCAGGACGTTCCTCCCTGCGAACGCGGCGGGCTCCAGCGGCCGGATCCAGTCGAGGAACTGCTGGCGATAGCGCGCCTCGAGCGTGGAGTAGCGGTTCCACTCATAGCCGAACGCCTCCGCAGTGCGCTCCTGCACCTCCGTGATGTCTTCCGCGAAGCGCGGCACGCCGCCCCGGATTCCAAATGACGCCGAACAGGCGATGCAGGTCAGAGACCCGTCCATGATATCGGCCCCGTCCCGCCGTATTTCATGCAGCTCCAGGTCACCACCGCAGTACGGACAGGCGAGGAGCGGCAGAAGTGAATCCTTCATCGGTTGTCTCCCGACTGTACCATCGTATATGTCCGTTTCCCCTGCGACTCGTAGTACGTGCGGACGGTGAGCTCCGCGACGAGACCCAGCAGCAGGCTGAGGCAGCCGACCAGGACGAACATTGCCACCACCATCGGCAGCGGTGTCTGGATGAAGTCCTTGGGATCGCTGCTGAAGAACTTGAACCACAGCATCAGCAGGAACGCGGCGATCGCAGCAGCAAAGGCGCCGAGACCGAACCCGCCGAAAACGTAGATCGGCTTGGTGGCGTAGGAGCTCAGGAATTTCACCACAACGAGGTCGAGCACGACCTTGACGGTGCGCTCGATCCCGTAATTCGATTTCCCGCGCGTGCGTGGATGGTGCTGAACGGCCAGCTCCGTGACGCGCGCGCCCTGCCAGCTCGCGTAGATGGGCACGAAGCGGTGCATTTCGCCGTAGAGCCGCACATCCTGGAGGACGCTCCGGCGGTAGGCCTTGAGCGAGCAGCCGTAATCATGGAGGTGCACGCCCGAAATCCATGAGATGAGCCGGTTGGCGAACATCGAGGGAATGCGCTTGCGCAGCGGGTCCTGCCGGTGCACGCGCCAGCCGCTCACCACGTCATAGCCCTCCTCAATCCGCGCCAGCAGACGCGGGATGTCCTGCGGGTCGTTCTGGAGGTCGCCGTCCATCGGAACGATGATCTCGCCACGCGCATGGTCGATGCCCGCCGAGAGGGCCGCGGTCTGGCCGTAGTTGCGGCGGAACCGGATCAGCCGGATGCGCGGGTCGCGCGCGGCCAGTGCAGTCAGCCGCTCGAATGTCCGATCCGTGCTCCCGTCGTCGATGAACAGGAACTCGACGTCGCCGTCCTTCAGGACGGCAGCGATCCGTTCGTGAAGCTCATCGACATTGAGCTCCTCGTTGTAGACGGGCACGATCACGGAGATCGCGATCGGGCCGCCGGAGTCCCGCGCCGCAGGCGCCATTGGCATAATCACCGTATCCGGTAGAGGAACATTGTGTGGGCGAGCACGGCGTCGGGCTTCACATCCCGGAACTGTGCGAACGGGTCAGTCGGGAAATACACGCCCTGCAGGTTCGTGGCGGATATCGCGAGCCACGCCGGCTCCGCAGCGGGCGCCGGCTGCTGCGGCAGCGGGAAGAAGCTCGCAACCGGGACGTGCGATATGCCGTAACCTGCAGGATACGCGGATCCAAAATAGCTCAGGTAGACGTTGTCGATGCCGTTCTCACGCATGAACGATCGCAGCTCGAGCAGACCCTGTCCCCAGTCCAGGCTCGAGTCGCCGATCAGCTCGTACGCGCGATCGCGGCCCGGGCCGTATTCGCTCACGTACGAAAGGAACCACGGGTAATAGGAGAGTGGATGCAGCACGAGCAGCGCCGTAGCCGCGGCGATCAGAAGGCGGGTGCGCGCGCGTGCCTCATACCAGAGAAGGCCTGCACCGGCGGCGGCGAGGACACACAGGAACGGCAGCATCGGCAGCGCGTAGCGGAAGCCGATATTGAGATTGGACGCCAGCAGGGCGGCGCCGAAAATGATGGCTGCCACGAGCGGCGCGCGCAGGCGCGAGCGGAGCACGCTCGCGGGCCGCGCGCCGACGCGCTGTGCCAGGAAGATCGCCGAGATGGCGAGCAGCGCGTGCAGACCCGCTGATGTCTTCAGCAGGAAGGAAACCGGGAAGAAGTACCACCAGCCATTCGCGCGCTTCTCGCCGAGGAAGAATGCGGGCGACGTGACCTTCTCCGTGACGTGGCCGAACTCGAACTGCAGTGCGTAGCGGTACTCCGCGAGCGTGAAATCGCCGCGGTAGACGAGCGCAAGAGTGATCCACGCGACGAGCAGCGTGATGATCGTGGCAATCCCGAGGTCGCGCCACCAGCTCCGATCGCGGAACCGGACGGCCGCCTCCATCGCGAGCAGGACGATCGCAATCGGTGCAATACCGACTGCGCTCGTCTTGATGCCGAGCGCGAGTCCGATGCACAGGCCGGCCGCGAGCGCCGTCTTTGCCGTGGGACGCCGTGCAGCGCGGTCGACCGCCCAGATCGACAGGAAGTAGGCGAGTGCGACGGGGACATCGTTGTAGGCGACGCCGCCGTGAGCCAGGACATCCGGCAGACACGCGACTGCAAGCGCGGCGATGACGCCGGCGGCATTGCCAGCGACGCCCCTGGCGAAGTACGCGGCGGCGACGATCAGGCCGATAGCGAACAGCAGCGCGGGCAGCCGTCCGAGAAGCGTGAGCTGCTCGGGGTCGTTGGCGTCCATGAAGAAGAACGCAGCCGCATACCGATAGCGGTATGCCATCGGTGCGCGCATGGCCTCACTCACACCCGTCTCGTCCGGATACTTCGGCTGCGAGAGCCAGGCGGGCAGGCCGTAAACGTACTGCATAAGCGGCGGGTGCTCCGGCGCCATGTGCCAGTCGCCCGTTTCATAGCCGCGCGCGCCTGCCGCGACCAGGACGATCTCGTCGAACGTCGTGGACGTGCGCCGCATGGCCAGACCGGCGAAGGCCGCATAGCCCGCCGCAATCAGCGCGACGATCAGCCCAAACCGCACCGCGCGACCTCCGATCATGACATGCGTCACGGCTGTCGTGTCGCCCAAAGCTTCTCCATGGCCTCGTCGTAGGGAACCAGGACGGCGGAGCCGTCAGCGCCACGCACGAGTGCGAACGCTGCCGCCGGGCTTTCTGCCATCAGGATATTGTTGAGCTCCGGCCCGAGGTCACGAGCAACCGTGATGCGCCGGTCGGCAACCACGCGGCGCCACATGTACGCCGCGGGATCCACGACGCCGGCCGTGTCGGCGGCAACCTGGCGCGCGCATGCGGGAGTCCACTGTTCCCTGCCCTCGACCCGGAACGCGCTGCCACCAGGCAGCTGAACCCGCCCCGGCAGGTTCGTTGCGCGCGGCGCGAGTGAGAGCGAAGAGCGCGGCGCGTCGCCGTCGATCACGCGCTGGACCGCGCACGTGGAGTTCTGGCGGAGCGCGGCCTCCACTTCGTCGAGACGCCAGCCGCGCGCGGCGAGCCGCATCGCCGCGCGATCCGTCCACGTGCTGTGCACGAACACGGTCGACCCCGCCGCGACGAAATCGAATATGCCGTCATCGATGGGTTGCTGCACCTGGGCGCGGAGCTGCTGCGGGGCGAGGAAGAGCGAGAGCAGAAGCGCGCAGAAGCCGGCGCTCGCGGCGAATGCCCGTGCCGAATAGTGGTGGAACGGTCCGTCGAGCGAAGCAGGCATGCCGGCGATCAGCCGCTCCGCAGCAACGGCAATCATGACGCACCACACGATGCCGTATTCGTTGAGCATGCGCGGACCCATGAACAGGCCGTGGTGCCAGTACAGGAGTCCCGCGCACAGCGGAGCCAGCATCACCCCCGCGAGTACCTTCTCCGACCACGACTGGGTGCGGAACAGGAAGAACGCGCCGACGACCGCCACCCATGGAAACGGCGATTCGAACAGGTGAAATGCAAGCGACGTCAGCTCCGCAGACGTGTACGCCACTGCCTCGCGCACGCCGTAGGTGTTGCCCCAGGGATCGACACCGAAACCGAGACCGGCGTCCGGGCCGAGCGCCACGTCGTAGCCGAAACGGAACGGCGAGCCGAAGAGCCGGGCATTGTAGATCATTACCGCGGCCGCTGCAGGTGCGGCACCGAGCGCGGTCGCGGCCGCACCGCGCCACGCGCGCATGCGGGCTGGGTGCAAGAGCACCGCGGCCGTCAGGACGAGGCCGGTAACCAGCCCGGTCAGTGGTCGTACGGCGAACACGATGCCAGTTGCACACCCCGCGGCGCAGAGCCAGACTGGCGATGCGCTCACCGCACCAGTTACGGCAGGCCGCGTCGCGCGCGCAAAACAGTACAGTGCGATTCCGATGAACGCCGCAGCAGTGGTGTGACTCATATAGCTGCCGGCGTGGAGCAGCATGAAGGGCGAGAGGGCGGACACGACCACGCCCGCGCGCGGCGCTGCCTGGCCCGGAAGCATGATGTCTGCCGCGCGCGCGGTAAAGTAAATTGCGAGCGCGAGCATGATCGGGCCGACGATCCACGGCATGCCCGCGGCGATGCCCGCTGCCAGTAGAAGTACGTGACCCGGCGGATACTGCGAGACCCAGCCGCCCGGAACGGGGACTGTCTGCTGGATGCGGAAGAAGCCGATCGTATCAGGCGGCGCTGCCAGGGCGCCATCCGCGACGTGACGCGCATGGATCAGCTGTGCGGTCGCATCGACGAGAACGGGATCGAAGCCGAACACGAAGCGCGCGACGCAGACGGCCGCGACCAGGCTCACTACTGCACACGCGGCGGCGAACACACTGCCTGCAGGCTGAAGCAGCAGTTGTCGCACGGTCTGCACGGCATCGCGCGCGCGCGCGCCTGCGATTCTGCTTCCGAGGATGCCGGCCGCAAGGGCGAGCATCGTACCGCCCCAGATGGTGGATGCCGCAGCTGATGCGAGCGCACCGGTCGCCTGGCCGGCCAGACCCGTCGCAGGCGTTTCCAGAAGGCGGTAGACGGGAATCAGAGAGCCGATGATCAGCAGGCCCCCAGCCGCACGCATCACGGGAGAATGGCCGTTCAAGACAGTCCGGGCAGTGCGGCCGTGAGCGCATCCCGCCAGTGACGCGCGGGACCCGTGACCGAGTAGGTGCGCGTGCAGTCCAGTACCGAGTAGGCCGGCCGCAGGGCGCGCTGCGGGTACTCGCTGGACGAGACGGGTTGCAGATCCGCAGTGATACCGGCGACGTCGAAGATGGACCGTGCGAAACCGTACCAGGTCGTGTCACCCGCGTTTGTCGCGTGGTAGATACCGGATGGTGCGTCGCGGCGCACGAGGCCCAGGATCATCGCGGCCAGGTCGACTGTCCACGTAGGCGAGCCGCGCTGGTCATCGACGACGCGGAGCGGCGCACCGGCACGGCCGCGGTCGAGCATCGTGCGCACGAAATTCCGACCGTGCGACCCGTACAGCCAGCTGGTGCGCACTACCATGAACCGGCCGGCGGCGGCCGCCGCGTGCTCGCCCTGCAGTTTCGAGCGGCCGTATGCGTTGAGCGGCGAGGTCGCGACGTCAACGCCGTACGGAATCGCGGAGCTGCCGTCGAATACGTAGTCCGTGCTGGGATAGATGAACAGTGCGCCGCATGCCTTCGCTGCGCGCGCCACGTGCAGCGTGCCCCTGCCATTTACGAGATTCGCCGACTCTTCGCTGTCCTCGGCATCATCGACACGCGTATACGCCGCGCAGTGGGCGATCACGTCGGGTGCGGCTCCCCCGAGTGCGGTCGCCACCGCGTCCGCATCGGTTACATCGAGCGCGCCGTGATCGAACGCGATCACATCCTCGCCCTGCCGTGCGGCTGCAGCCATGAGGTCGTGCGCGAGCATGCCGCCCGCACCGGTTACGGCAATCTTCACTACACTGTCCCGGACGGCAGCGCATCACGCCGGGCGGCGTCGATGGCGGCCTGGCTGTCTGCGGCGCCGTGGTACAGGGGCGCACGGCTGCCGAAAATGTTCGCCCGCGCGATGTGCCAGAACGCTGCGACGCCGTCGCGCCAGTTGATCTTCTTGCCCTCGGCGTACGTTCTGCCGTTGTAGCTGATGGGCACCTCGTAGATGCGTGCGCGGGCCTGGGCAAGGCGCGCCGTGAGCTCCGGCTCGATCCCGAAACGGTCCGTGCTCAGCGGCAGGCTCTGCATGAGATCGCGCCGCCCCATCTTGTAGCAGGTCTCCATGTCCGTGAGGTTCAGGTCCGTGAACATGTTGGAGACCAGTGTGAGCAGCTTGTTGCCGACACTGTGCCAGAAATAGAGCACGCGGTGCGGCCCACCGAGGAAGCGGCTGCCGAAGACCGCATCGGCGCGCCCGTCCAGGATTGGGGTCATCAGGGACGGCAGATCACGCGGGTCGTACTCCAGGTCCGCGTCCTGAATCACCAGGACATCCCCGGTTGCCGCATCGATGCCCCGCCGGACAGCCGCGCCCTTACCCTTGTTCTGCTCCTGGAACAGGAGTATGTCGATTGCGCCCTCTTCCTTCAGCTTCGTCAGAACAGCGCGGGTGTTGTCGCGCGAGCCGTCGTCGACGCAGATCAGCTCGATGTTGAGCGGGACTGCACGCAGGCGGGCAATCGAGGTTGCGACCGTTCGCTCTTCGTTATATACCGGCATGACCACCGACAGACGGCAGCCGCGCTCGTTTCCACTCGTCATATTTCACTCATATCGTAACGCGTAAGCTTGCGGTACAGTGTTGATGGATCGATGCCGAGCACTTCCGCGGCCCTCGCCTTGTTGCCGCCCTCCGCCTGCAGTACGTACAGGATATAGGCGCGCTCGACGAGATCGAGTGTCGGGTTGGCCGGCGGCCGGTCACTCACGAGCGATGCCGGCGCAGGCTCGATGATGCGCGCCGGCAGTGCCTCCTTTTCCACCACGTCGGTCCGCGTCAGGATCGCAGCGCGCTCCAGCGCGTTCTCCAGCTCGCGGACGTTGCCCGGCCAGTCATACGCCTGCAGCGTCTTGAGCGCATCCTCGCTGAGCTGCAGACTGCGGCCGTTCGCGGACTGCGCGTAGCGGTCGAGGAACCAGGACGCGAGCACACGGATGTCATCCGGCCGCTCGCGCAGCGGCGGCAGGTGGAGTGTGATCACGTTCAGACGGTAGTACAGGTCGCTGCGGAATGAGCCACGCCGGATCTCCTGCTCGAGGTCACGGTTCGTTGCCGCAATGATGCGGACGTCGATCTGGATCGGTGTCGTACCACCGACCGGGACGACTTCCCGCTCCTGCACTGCGCGCAGCAGCTTGACCTGGAGGGCGGGAGACATTTCCGCGACCTCGTCCAGCATGAACGTGCCACCGCGCGCGACGGCGAGGAGACCTTCCTTGTCACGGACGGCACCTGTGAAGCTGCCCTTCACGTGACCGAAGAGCTCGGACTCGAGCAGGTTCTCCGGGAGTGCGCCGCAGTTGATCGAGATGAATGGACCGCTCGCGCGCTCGGAGAGGTTGTGGATATAACGGGACAGTACTTCCTTACCCGTTCCGCTCTCGCCGGTGATGAGCACGGTCGAGTCGGTCGGTGCAATCGTCTCCGCCAGAGTCAGTACCTGCTGGAACTCGCGGTTGCGGCCGACGGGGCGGGACGCGGACGTGTCCTCCCGCCGCCGGATCTCCTTCTTCAGCGCCTTGTTCTCGCGCGACAGCCGGCGGGTGTCGGCCGCTCGGCGGCAGAGTGCGACCAGCTCATCGTTGCTGAACGGCTTCTGCAGGTAATAGTACGCGCCTTCATTCACTGCCTTCATGGCCGACTGCAGTGAAGCCTGCGCTGTCATCAGGATGACGGGTATCTCCGGATCGCGCTCACGCACCGCTGCAAGGACATCAAGACCCGTAAAGCCCGGCATCCGGATGTCGCTCAGCACGACGTCGGGGCGGATCTCATCGAAGCGGGCCATCGCCTCGCGGCCATTCTGATGAACGGTCGCGGCAAAGCCCTCTCCGCGCAGCAGGATCTCCACCGTTTCGAGAATCGCGCGTTCGTCATCTACGACGAGGACGCGGATGCTGTCCACGCTACTCATTGCTTCTCTCCACGGCCGGCATGCACCGGCAGATAAACCGTGAACCGCGCCCCGCCGTGTGCGCCATCGACCAGGATGGCGCCGCGGTGCGCCTCGACCGCGCGATGAACGAGTGCCAAGCCGAGGCCCGTGCCGCCGGAGCGCGTGGTGTAGAACGGATCGAACAGCCGGGGGATTTCCTCTTCCGGCACGCCCGGTCCGTCATCCTTCACGGACAGGCGTGCGGGCATGTGCAACGGTACGCTGCTCGGCAGGTCCCGGCCCGTGGACCGGCCGACCTCCACCTGCACCCGACCCGATGGGCCGATGTGCTGCAGTGCATTCAGCAGAAGGTTGAAAATGGCGCGGTGCAGGAGATCCTGATCACCCTCGACATGAATCGGATCCGCACCGCCCGAAAGCTCGATCCGCGCACCCGCGGGTCTGTCCGGGTGGCGTTCCACGAGCTCGATCGCGTTGCGCGCTACCGCTGCCAGGTCCACCACCGACCAGCGCCGCATCTCCACGCGGCTGAACTCCATGAACTCGCCCAGCAGTCGGGTCAGCCGCTCCGATTCCACAACCACCAGCCGACGCAGCACCTCGCGGTCCGCGGCCGCCACCCGCGTTCCCGCGATCTGCTCGACGGCACTGCGGATCGACGCGAGCGGATTCTTGATCTCGTGCGCCAGCGATGCGCCCAGCTCTGCAACCGCCTGCAGACGTTCCGCACGCCGGATGAGGTCCTCGATCTGCTTCCCTTCCGTGATGTCCTGCATCACCGCAGTCACCCACGGCGTCGTCTCGCGCTCGAGCACCGTTGTCCGGACACCGAGGAAACGGTCGTGCTCGACGCCGCGCTGCCGGATCTCGAATCGGCGGACCGGTACGCCCGTCGCGGATGTGCGGCGCACCAGTGTGCCGAGGCCGGGCGCTGAACGGTCCAGCTCCTCCAGCACCGACTCCTCGCCCCACTGCGCTGGGTCCAGCACCAGCAGCTTCGCCGCTGCATCGTTGCAGTGCACCAGGCGGCCCTCACCGTCCACGGTGATCAGACCCGTATCGATCGCACCCAGCATCTCGCTCAGGTCCAGGCGCAGCTGCTTCAGCTCCAGCTCCACCACACCCAGCTGCGTGCCCGTTCGCCGCAGCCGCTCCCCCACCGCCGCCGTCGCGATCGCCATCACCACCATCAGGCCGATCTGCTGCAGACCCACGTTCAGCGTCGGCGTCGTGCCCTGGAAGAACAGCAGGTCCGCGAAATACAGCAGGCTCGCCAGCGCTCCGATCAGCATCCCGCCCGGCAGCGGGAGAAGCAGGGCCGCCGTCGCAATCACCAGGATGTAAAGCGGCGCGAAATGGCTTTCCACGCCCCCCGTCACGTGAATCACGGACGTGACCAGCAGGACGTCGAAGATCGTCTGGAGGTAGAGGAAATTGTGGCCCGGCGGGCGGCGCAGGACGTGGGTCCACCACAGGCCCCCACCCGTAATCCCGACGGCGAAGAAGAACGCCAGCGTCGCGATGAGCGTGTCGTCCGCCACCACGCCGGTCCGCCACACCGCCACGGCGCTCACGAATATGGCCGACGCCACCATCAGCCGGCCGATGTAGAGCCACCGCAGCATCCAGAGCGTCCGCGTCATCGCGTCCCGTCTAATGGTGGAGTGCAGGCTCCCTGGCGGGTGCGGCCTGCCATCCGGCCGCACCGCTGCGGCCGGGCTGGACGGCGCGAATATAGGGGCCCCGCTTGCAATATGCAAGAACGGGGATTTGCAAAATTCTATTAAGGCGACGGCCGGGCCGGTGGGGGCAGCATCACCTCGTACGGGCCGATACGGCCGATCGTCTGCCAGCCCGCCAGGTACTGACGGACGCGGGGGTCGGCGTCGACAAACTGGCGGATCCGGCTGTCACGGGGGCCGTGGGCGAAGACGAGCCTGGGGGGCCGGCGCTGGATGCCGGTCCAGATGAGGTCGTGCACATCACGCTCGAACGGCACCCAGTCGGCAGGCTGGCGGATGGGGACGGGGTCGCCGTCGGGGTCATCCGGATAGAGTCCCTGTACCATCCAGAGTGAGGATTCGGGCAGCGTCCATTCGGCGCCCGTGAAGTTGACGAGCGGGAAACCGATCGCGAGCCCGTCACTGAGGACGAGAATGGGCCCATCGGGCGCGAGTGTCCGGACGGCGGCTGTCATGGCGGGCAGAAAAGTTGGCTGCCCTTCCTGGTGCTTGGTCAGCTTGCCGGCCATGACGGTGAGATTGTCGGTGGCGAAGAGCAATACGAGGATGAACCCGACGATCTGCGCCCGTGCCGGCCAGAGCGCCGCGATGGCGGCGATGGTGAGGCCGAGAGCTGGCGTCCAGTGGTGGTACCAGCCCTTCATCTGAATGACACCGCCAAGCCACATGGCCGTGGCCGCGAGCAGAAGCAGTCGTGCGATTTCGGGATGTGCGCTCCATCTGCGCAGGAGGATGGAGAGAAGCCATGCGACGAGCAGGATCACGTACGGCGAGCTGCGGATCACGTCGCCGACCGACATGGACATGAAGGCGCCGTAGTAGTGCACGGCCCGGAGAGCGGAATGGAAATACCTGGGGGTGAAGAGAAGGGTTGCGGCAATGTAGGCGATCCACACACTGGCCGCGGCAATGCTGGTGGGCCGCAGAATGGAGCGCCATTTCTTCCGTTCCCATGCGAGGCCGAGCTCGACGAGGAGCCAGACGAGAGCGTAGTGCGGCTTGAGCGCCATTCCGAGACCGGCGGCGATGCCGATGGGCACGCTCTCGTGCGACTCATCACTGCGGATCATGCGGGCAGCCGCGGCGATATACGGCAGTGAGAACGCCGTAGCGATCTGCTCACCGCTGCCGGACGCGAGACCGTGGACAGCCAGTGCGGCGGCGCCGAATCCTGCCACCAGGAGGGGGCCGCCGCGTGCAATGCGTGCGGCAACGACGACGGCGGCAATGGAGGCGATCGCGGTGATCGTGAGCAGTGTTCGAATCGGATCGGTGTGGAGCAGCCCGGCGAGGACGGTGACCGCGACGCAGAACCAGGTATAGAGCGGTGGGTGCTGTTCGGTGGCGCCGACATCGACATAGAGCTTGTCACCGGCGAGGATGCGGTCGGCGAGATGCATCTGCCAGCCGAGATCCCAGTCGACGGGGCCGCGGATGAGCAGCACGGCCCAGAAGGCGAGGGCGGCGGCGGCAAGCAGGAAGCCTATGCGCCGGAGGCTGGCATGGATGGCCGGTGCAGAAGCGGCGGCCGCAGGCGGCTGGTTCGATTCCATCGCTGGATGGTAGGTGTCCCGGGACGAGCGGGCAACGCGTTGTCATTCTGCTGGTGTCCGGGGGACGAACGTGGTATAGCACTTGCCGCTGCTGCGCGTCAGCCGACGCGCAGTCGAGAAGCAATGAGCCGCACGCAAGGGATGGGGAAAATGCCGGGGTGGATCTGGAGGACAGGGTGCCTTGTCGCCCTGAGCGCCGTGCTGCTGCCTGAGAGTGCGGCGGCTCAGTATTTCGGCAGGCAGAAGGTGCAGTACGAGGACTTCGACTGGCGCGTGCTGGAAACCGAGCGTTTCGACATTCACTACTATCCGTCCGAGCGCGAAGTCGTGCAGGATGCCGCGCGCGAATCGCAGCGCTGGTATTCCCGTCTTTCCCTGGCCTTCCAGCACGAGTTCACGAAGAAGCCGCTGATCTTCTACGCGGACCATCCTGACTTCCAGCAGACGAACGTAATCGGCGGGATGCTGTCGGAAGGCACGGGCGGTGTCACGGAAGCGCTGAAGAACCGCGTCATCATGCCGTTCACCGGCGTTTACGAGGACAACGACCACGTCCTCGGCCACGAGATGGTGCACGTGTTCCAGTATGACATCGCGGCTGGCGGTCCTGCGGGCACCATGGGACTCAATCGTCTCCCGCTGTGGCTGGTGGAAGGCATGGCGGAGTATCTGTCGCTCGGACGGAACGACCCGCACACGGCCATGTGGCTGCGCGATGCGGCACTGCGCGGCGAGCTGCCGACGATCAAGCAGCTGACAACCGACACGCGCTTCTTCCCGTACCGCTACGGCCAGGCGCTGTGGGCCTACATCGCCGGGCGCTGGGGTGACCGCTCCGTCACCGATGTTTTCCGTTATGCGACGAGGTCCGGGTTCGAGGCGGCGCTGCAGCAGGTGCTCGGTGTATCGAGCGAGCAGCTCTCCGAGGACTGGCACGGCGCCATCCGCGAGACGTACATCCCGCTGCTCGAGGGGCGGCAGCGTCCCGAGGATGCGGGCGATCCGATTCTCGTCGACGACGAAGCAGGCGCAATGAACCTGGCGCCGGTGGTCAGTCCCGACGGACGGTATGTCGCCTTCTTCGGCCGTCGTGAAATCTTCACGGTGGACCTCTACGTCGCCGATGCGCAGACCGGCCGGGTGCTGAAGAAGCTGACGAGTCCCAACCGGAACGCGCACTACGACGCGCTGAGCTTCATCCAGTCGGCAGGCACCTGGTCGCCGGACGGCTCGAAGTTCGCCTTCGTCGTGTTCAACGAGGGCAACAACGAGCTGGCGATCCTGGACATCGCGCGCGCCGATGTCGAGCGCCAGATCGAGATTCCGGGCGTGGGCGCGATCCAGAATCCGGCCTGGTCGCCGGATGGGCGCAGCATAGCATTCACGGGAATGGCGGGCGGACTCTCCGACCTCTACATCCTCGATCTCGAGACGAACCAGTCACGCCAGATCACGAACGACCGCTTCGCGGACCTGGAGCCGGCATGGTCGCCGGATGGCCGGACGATTGCCATTGCGACGGACCGCGCGGGCACGAACCTGACGTCGCTCACCTGGGGCGCAATGGGCCTCGCGCTCGTCGACGTGGCCACGGGCACGATCCGGCCGCTGTCACTTTTCCCCGAGCCGGTGAAGCACATCAATCCGCAATACTCACCGGATGGCCGCAGTCTCTATTTCATTGCGGACCGCGACGGTTTCAGCGACGTGTATCGCACCGAGCTCGCGAGCGGCCGCATCTTCCAGGTGACGCGTGTCGCAACCGGTGTCAGCGGCATCACCGCGCTCGCACCGGCGATGTCCGTAGCGTCGCAGTCCGGCCGCTTGATGTTCTCCGTGTTCCAGAATGCGGGCAACAATATTTACGGTCTCGAGTCCGCGCGGGCGCAGGGTGAACTGGTGCCTGCCACGTCGCAGGCAGTTGCACGCGCTGCGATTCTGCCGCCGGTCACTGCGTTCGGGACGGGCCTGGTCGCCCAGTACCTGACGGACCCGACGACGGGGCTGCCCCCTGTGGACGTTACGTTCGCAGAGCACGATTACAGCCCGAGCATCAAGCTGGACTATCTCGGCTCCTCCGGTATCGGTGTCGGCACCAGCTCGATGTATGGCGTGGGCGTCGGCGGCGGCATCATGGGCTACTTCTCCGATATGCTCGGCGATCACAACCTGGGAGTGGCCATCCAGGCGAATGGCTCGCTCAAGGACATCGGCGGACAGGCGCAGTATCTCAACTCCGAGCGTCGGCTCGCGTACGGTGCCACCATCGGCCACATCCCGTATCTCTCCGGGTTCTCGAGCAACGAGAACAACGGCGACGGCACTGCGACATACAGTGAGATCCTCGAGCGCATCTTCATCGAGCAGGCGGAGGTCGGGGCGCGTTACGGGTTCTCGACAACCCGCCGCTTCGAGGTCAACGCTGGCTTCATGCGCTACAGCTTCGATCGCGAGCAGACCGACTACGTCTACGACATTGCAACCAACCAGCTGGTTCAGGACCCGGTCCGGAACGACCTCGATTCGCCGGACGCCCTCAACTTCTTCAATACATCCGCGGCACTCGTGGGCGACAATTCGTTCTTCGGGTTCACCTCACCCGTGGCGGGGCAGCGCTACCGCTTCGAGGTCGCGCCGACGTTCGGTACTCTCACCTATCAGACGCTGCTTGCGGACTACCGGCGCTACTTCCTGATACGCCCCGTCACGTTTGCCATCCGCGGCCTGCATTACGGCCGTTACGGGAAGAACGCCAATGGCATGAATGACCAGGGGGTGCGCGTACTGTCGTCGCCGTCGCTCGAGTACGAGGACATCATCCGCGGCTACGCGCGCGAGTCGTTCGAGCCGGAGGAGTGCATTGCATCCTCGTCCGCATCCACGTCGGCGTGTCCCGTGTTCGATCGGCTGCGCGGTACGAAGATCGCCGCCGCGAGTGCAGAGCTGCGCATCCCGCTGCTCGGCGTGACGGAGCTCGGACTGGTCAACTTCCCGTACCTGCCCGTGGAGATTTCGCCGTTCTTCGATGCGGGCTATGCCTGGGGTAGCATCAATCCCAACACGGGACCGGGTGGTGCGACGGATGTTGAGCGTGAGATCGTGATGAGCACGGGTCTGTCGGCAAGGCTGAACGTGCTGGGGTATGTGATCTTCGAGGCGTACTACGCGTATCCGTTCCAGCGTCCCGACAAGGGGGCGCACTTCGGTTTCCAGCTGATGCCGGGGTGGTAACGCCCCGCTAGTTGGCCGATACTGCGCGGTCCTTCGCCCACTGGCGGAGGGCCGCGACTTTTTCCGCCATGGTGACCGACAGCGGACGGGTCGCCTGAGCTTCAGCGACCAGCGCCTCGGTCGTGAGTGCGCCACCCGCGGCGAATGCGCTGTAAAGTCCCGACACCACGACCTGCTCGATCTCTGCACCGCTGAAACCTTCCGTCGCGCGCACGACACTGGCGCTGTCGATGGTCGCGGCATTCTGCTTACGCAGACGAAGCTGGATCGTCAGGATCTCCGCGCGCGCGGTCGCATCCGGCAGGTCGACGAAGAAGACTTCATCGAAGCGCCCCTTGCGCAGCAGCTCCGGCGGCAGGCGCTCGATGTCGTTGGCCGTTGCGACGGTGAAGACGTCGCCGTTTCGGTCCTGGAGCCAGGTGAGGAACGTGCCGAGTACGCGCTGAGACAGCCCGCCATCCTCCGTGCCGCCGCCCCCACCGAAGGCCTTCTCGAGCTCGTCGATGAACAGGACACACGGCGCCAGGCGTTCGGCCGTCTCGAGCGCGCGCCTGAAGTTGCGCTCGGTTTCGCCCACGAACTTGTTGTAGAGCGACGCCGTATCGAGCTTGAGCAGCGGCAGCCCCCACTCCGTCGCGACAGCGCGCGCGCACAGGCTCTTGCCGCAGCCCGGCACGCCGATGAGCAGAATTCCCTTGGGGAAGGACAGGCCGAATTCCGCGGCGCGATCCGCCTGCGTGAGGAACAGCTTCCGTTTGGCGAGCCAATCCTTCAGTCCGGCGAGTGCCGCGACGTCCGTCATGCTCATCTCGGCCGTGTAGTACTCGAGGACACCCTCGCGCTCGACGATCTCCTTCTTCGCCTGGATGACCTCCTGAATGTCGTCCGCTGTGAGGCGGTTGTCCCGCACGATCGCGCGCGTGACGACGCGCGCGGCCTCGAGCATGGTAAGACCCTTGAGGCTGTTCAAAAGGCGGGTCTCGTCCGCGGGCGGCAGGTCGACGTGCACGTGCGAGCGGCGGGCGATGTCGCGGTGCACCTGCCGCAGCATCGAGCGGAACTCCTCCACGTCCGGCTTCGGCAGCTTCATCGTAGCAACAAGGCGGGAGAGACCCGGCGGGAACGCGAGGTCCTGGCCACTCATGACGACGGCGCCACGGCGCTCGCCGAGACGCTCCGATACACTCTTGAGCCGGTCGACTACCGCCTCGTTCTCCAGCAGAGTGCCGAAGCCGACGAAGTGGTAGACGGCCGCTGTATCGGCCGCTGCGACATGCGCGAGCGCCTTCAGTGCGTCCGTCGTGTCATAGATGCCATTGGAGTAGCCGTCGCGGCAGATGCCGTGTGTTCGCGTCCAGATGAAGAAGGGCACCGTCAGCTTGTCGGACACGAGGCGGAGCACCTGCTGCACGCGCTCGTCCTCTATGCTGTCGACATGGATGATGCCATGGCGCGAGCGTATGAGCAGCTCGAGGTCTGCGACGGGATCCTGGCTCATGGCAGCCGCAGGGTGTCACCGTGGCGCGGGATCCAGAGCGCATCCGGATTGAGCGCTGCCTCCGCCCATGCCCGGGCCAGGCGGACCGGCGGCTCGAGCGGCGGGTCATCGGCCAGGCGGAACGTGCCCCAGTGCATCGGAACGAACATGCCCGTTCCGCCAAGATCGCGGTATGCGCGCACTGCGTCCTCGGGGTTCATGTGGGCCGGCGCCATGAACCATCGCGGCTCGTACGCGCCCACGGGCAGCATTACGACGTCGAACCGTGCTTCGCGCTGTCCGATCTCGGAGTAGAACTCGGCATAGCCGCTGTCGCCACCGAAATACAGGCGGGTACCGTGCCGGTCTTCCACCGCAAAGGAGCACCACAGCCGCTGCAGTGCATCGCGCATGGACCGCTGCGTCCAGTGACGCGCGGGGAGTGCGCGCACACTGATGCGCGCATCGCCCACGCCCGCCGCCGCACTCTGCCACCAGTCGAGCTCGATCACGTTGCGGATGCCGCGTCGGTCCAGCCACGCCGCGTAGCGCAGCGGTGTCAGCCAGGCGATGCCGTCGCCGTACCGCTCGTGCAGCGCGCGCACGGTCGGTTCGTCGAGATGGTCGTAGTGATCGTGCGAAAGCAGCACCGAGTGGATCTGCGGCAGCTCATCGAACGGAACCGCGGGCGGTGCGAGCCGGCGCGGGCCCGCCCACTGCACCGGTGAGACGCGGTCACTCCAGACGGGGTCGGTCAGGAGATTGTGGCCGGCGAGCTGGACCAGGAAGCTGGAATGGCCGATCCACGTGACGCGCGCCCGCTCGCCCGCCTCGAGATCTTCGGTGACGTGCGGCGTACCCGGTGGAAATGATCCCGCGGGTGGGTCCGGCGGAACGCCGTCGCGCATGCGCTGCATCCGCCAGCGCAGGACATCGCGGAAATCCCGGCGGCCCTGGTAATCCGCGGTCCATGGATTACGGAACCGCCCGTCGGGCGAGTGGTGAGATGGAGTGTCCCCCGCCACGGCGGAACCTGCAGCCTTCTTCGACTTCACGACTTCAGTGCGTCCGGGTGCTGCGCACGCTTCTGCTTCTTCCGGTGTTTCTCGCGGTACATCATGGCGTCGGCCGCGTCGATCGCGTTCTGCAGCTGCTCCGCACTGCTGTACGCAGCCGAGCCCATGCTCACGTTCAGCCGCACTTCATCCTGTTCCTCACCCAGCCGCAACACTGCGACCTTGCTGATGATGTGGCGGAGCCGCGCGTTCGCGCGCGCCTCGTCCGCACCCTGGAGCACGAGGAGAAACTCGTCGCCGCCCCACCGGTACAGCTTGTCCGACGGGCGCAGCTCGGCGCGCAGCGCGTCCGTGAGGTGACGCAGCAACGCGTCGCCCGCGCTGTGCCCGTAAGAATCGTTGATGTGCTTGAGGTCGTCGAGGTCGAACATCATGACTGCACCGAAGCCGGCGCGGGCCATTTCCAGGCCGACACCCTCTGCAAATGCTCGACGGTTGAGGGATCCGGTGACGGTGTCGTACAGCGCGGCGCGGCGCATGTTGCTGTGTGCGACACCAAGCTCGGCATTCGCGTCGTCCACCTCGCGCTTCGCATCCTCGAACAGGATGACGATCATGCCCAACCCGAGCAGCATCGCCATGAGCAGGTCCACGTAGTGCTGGAACTGCACGATGAGCTCGAAGAAGAGCGGGCCATCCACGACGCCGCCGCGCACGGCGATGCCGAACGCAAAGAAGTACAGGAGCCACAGGACAGCCATGACGGAGAGCACGGCGCCGGTCACCTGGCTGCCGAGACCGTGACGCGACTGCGGCAGCGAACCCAGTCGCACCGCCGACCAGCCCAGTGCGATCGTGGCGAGTGGCGCCTGCCACGCGAGCACGCCGTTCACATCGCCGGAGACGAAACCGCCGACTGCGGCAAAGACCAGCGCGACGGGAAGGACGGCGAGCGGAGCGCGCGGATGCACATAGAGACCGGCGTACTGCGCGGCACCCATGGCGATGAGAAGAAAATGGACTGCCTTGCCGGTCTGATAGAGGAAGTCGGCCGTGGCGGTGGCAGGCGTCGCCGGCAGACCGACACCGGGCGGTGCGGGCTGGAGCAGGAACCGGACGGCGAGCACGCCGACTGCGAGTGCCATGGCCGTCCACGACCACCCCCACGTGAGGAAATACCGGCGGCGGCGCGCGTACGGTCGCAGGATGCGGAAGAAGACCGCGAGCAGAAGCGCGCCCGCGAACTGCAATACGATTCCCAGCAAACTGACGAACGGCTGCATTTCTGCCGTCAGCATCTACACCAGCCCGTGCATGCCCGCTCTGGCCATATCACGTCCCATGGGAGATCTGCAGGAGAGTCAATCTTTCCAAAGTGCCGCAAATACGCCATCGCAGCAAGGCCCTCAAAGCAGTTTGCCGACGCCACCCGCAAAGGCTTCACGCAGCCGGTCCCACAGACCCCGGCCGGCGAATACCTCACGCGTGATGGCGCGCGACCGGGTGAGGTCTGCGCTGAACAGCGAGTCCATGGTTGCGCCGAACCCGGTATCGTAGACCAGCAGGTTGCCCTCGTCGTTGAGCGCGAGCGATCGGTGGTCGAGGTTCGCGGACCCGACCGACACGAACATGCCGTCGATGACGAACGTCTTGGCGTGCATCATGGTCGGCGCGTACTCGTAGATCCGGATGCCACCCCGCAGCATGCGGTCATAGTGACTCCTCGCCGCGTACCGCGTGATCGGCACGTCCGTGAGCGGACCCGGCAGCAGCAGCACCACATCCACACCACGCTTCGCCGCACTCAGCAGCTGGTCCACCATTGCCTGGTTCGGCACGAAATACGAGTTGCTGATATGGATGGTCCGGCGGGCGCCCGTGACGGCGAGTGCGAAGAGCAGCGCGCTGTTGGTTGGACCAAAGGTCGGAGGCGAGTGCATGAAGCCCGCGGTCATGCCACCGGCCGGCACCGAATCCGGACGGGTCGGGAAATACGTCTCGCCGACCAGCAGCTCGCCGGTCGTTTCGACCCAGGCACGATCGAATGCACCCTGGAGCTGACTGACCGCCGGCCCACTGAACCGGACATTGGTATCGCGCCACCTCCCGTCCCGTTCCGCATTGCCCAGCCACTTGTCGTCGATGCCGAAGCCGCCCGTATAACCGGTCACGCCATCGATCGTGATCGCGCGGACGTGAGACCGGTTCTGCGCCTTGTGCAGCGTGTACCAGCCGATGGGCCGGAACGCTGCCGAGCGCACGCCGGACGCGGCGAGGAACTCGAGGGCACTGTCGGGGATGGAACCGCCGAAGGCGTCATAGAGGAAGTGGGTGCGCACGCCCGCACGTGCCCGTTCCGCCATGATCGTGACGAGCGAGTCCAGGGTCGCACCCGGCGCAATGTAGTAGGACTGCACCGTCAGAGAGCGCGTGGCGGAGCGCATGTCGCGCCAGAGGAGCGGAAACGTGCCGTCGCCATTGACCAGCACCTGCACCTGGTTGCCTGCGCTGAGGTCCGTCTGAGTCATCAGAGCGAGCGTGCGCGCGAACTCCGCATCCCCGGGCGATGGAGTTCCCTCGAGATCGCCGAACGCGCGCAGTGAGGCGCCGGGCGGATCACGCAGCAGCGACTGCAGACCGATGAACGCGAGCAGCAGGAGGAGCGCGGCGCCAAGCGCCTTGAGCACGCCTTTCAACACACGGACAGGCGACAGCGGCATCAGGCGGGCACGGGGGTGGGAAGCAGAAAACGGCAGGGCGTCATGGACGCCCTGCCGATCGTGTTGAAACTCGCAGCAGGTGCAGGGGCGCGCCGGTCATGCGATCGGCGCAGAACTCACCCTACCGGCGACGGCGAGCGCGCGCGTTGCGGCGACGGGCGTCCGCTTCCTTGCGCTTCTTCGCTTCACTCGGCTTCTCGTAGAACCGCTTCTTCTTCATGTCCTTGAACAGGCCCGACCGCAGCATTTTGCGCCGGAACTGCTTCAAAGCCCACTCGATGCGGTCGCCTTCGCCGATCTGGATCTCGATCATGATTCTCCCGGTGTTTTTCCTGTGTAGCTGCTTAAGATAAGGGACGGAGCGCGGATCGTCCAGCCGCGCAGGGTTGGGGATAGGGATAAGGATAGGGTTGGGGAGCAGGGCGGCAGGGACCCTGAGATCCTGCGCCCCTCGTGGCGTGGGTTATGAGGGGGGAGGTAAACTGGCTTCGAACTTTTCAGACAAGGGAGAATATGGGACAGGGGCGGCATTATTACCTGCTGGGGATCGGGGGGACGGCCATGGGGTCGCTCGCGGGGCTGCTGCGGGCGGCGGGTCACCGGGTGACGGGGTCGGACGAAAATGTGTACGAGCCGATGGCGTCCCAGCTCAAGGGTCTCGGGATCACCTACGCGGAAGGATATCGCGCAGAGAACCTGGAGCCGAGGCCTGACGTGGTCGTGGTCGGGAACGCGATCTCGCGCGGGAACGCGGAGCTGGAGTATCTGCTGAACGAGAAAATCCCGTATACGTCGGCTGCGGTGACCATAAAGGAGGAGTTCGTCCGGGGGCGCACGTCGATCGCGGTGGCGGGAACGCACGGCAAGACGTCCACGACATCGATCCTGGCGTGGGTGCTCGAGGTTTCGGGCTTCAACCCATCCTTCCTGATCGGCGGCGTCGCGGAGAACTTCGGCACGTCCTTCCGCCTCACGGATTCGGAGTATTTCGTGATCGAAGCGGACGAGTACGACACCGCATACTTCGACAAGGGTCCGAAGATGTGGCACTACCTGCCGGACATTGCGGTCGTCAACAACATCGAGTTCGACCATGCCGACATCTATCGCGACGACATCGCATACAACTGGGCGTTCTCGCGGTTCATCAATCTGATTCCGTCGAACGGCCGTCTGATCGCGGGCTGGGACTCGCCGACGGTGCGGGAGCTGGCGGCGAAGTCATTCGCGCCGGTGGAGTCCTTTTCATTCGACGACGGCTCCGCTTCCGGCGACGGCGGCTCTGCTTCCGGCGGTGCGGTCGATGCGAAGTGGCGCGCAGTCGACGTGGCGTTCGGCGAGATGACACGCTTCCGCGTGATGCATGACGGCACAGAATGGGGTCGCATTGAGACACCGCTCGCTGGCGCGTTCAACGTGCGCAACTGCCTGGCGGCGATCGCCGTCGCAGAGAGCATGGGTGCAGACCGTGAGCGCGTTACGGAGGCGCTGCTGACGTTCCGCAGTGTCCGCCGTCGCATGGAAGTCCGTGGCGTAGCCCGGGGCGTCACGGTGATCGACGATTTCGCGCACCACCCTACGGCAGTCCGCGAAACGCTGCAGGCGGCGCGTCAGAAATACGCGGGCCGGCGCATCGTGGCGGTGTTCGAGCCGCGCAGCTACACGGCGCAGCGCCGCGACTTCCAGCAGCCGTATGAGGACGCCCTGGCGACTGCGGACGAGATCATCCTTGCGGGCCTGTTCCGGCCGGAGCGCTACAGCGCGGAAACGGCGCTGCGTCCGGAGGAGATGGTCATGAAGTGGCAGTCAGCCGGGAAGCGCGCGGAGTATCAGCCGGACGTGGATGCGATCGTGCGCAGCGTAGCCTCCACCGCGCGCGACGGTGACATCGTAATGATCATGTCGAACGGCGGCTTCGGCGGGATTCACGACAAGCTGCTGTCCGCACTGGCTACTCCCTGAATGTGACGGTGGCGAGCAGCGGGTGGTGGTCGGAGCCGAACACCCGCTTCTCGCGATCGAACCCCTCGTCCAGCCGGCGTACCTGCACCGCCTTCATGCGCGATCCCGGCCGGAACAGCACGTGGTCCAGCATGAGGTTGATCGGTCCGTGGAAGGTGTGACGCCAGCGGCCGAGACGTTCGGCGTGATGGAATCCCCGCTGGATCAGCACGCGCACCGCCGGGTCGCGCAGGCCGAGATATGAATTGAGGTCGCCCGCCACGATCACGTCCGCATCCTCACCGCTTGCTGCAATCACCGAATCGGCAAGCGCTCGCGCCTGAACGGCGCGGCCGCCACCGAACGCCCTGCTGTCCGGCCGCGCGGGCGGATGCGGCTGGTGCGCACCACGCGTATCCAGGTGCGCTGTTCCGAACCAGAGATTGCCGCAGGTACCGGCGAGCTTTGCGACGATCGCAGTCCGTCGCTGGCGAACGTACGGCAGCAGGATCGGATGGGACTGCTCGAATGCGACGGTGGAAAGGATGGCGTTGCCGCGGTCGCTGCGGTGCTTCCCGTTCCGCATCGACGGCTCGTAGCGCAGACTCAGGCCGAGCGCCCGTGCGACGTCGACAATGTCTTCGCGCGCGTTTCGCGGCGCCTGACCGCCATGGTGGGCCGAAGCGTGAGCGTCCGGCACGGACTCATCACTCCGGAACGCTTCCTGTACGAGTGCGACGAGAGGTCGGGTGGCGGGCCGCATGTGGAGCAGCGTCTCGAGCCGCTCGCGCAGGCGGCCCTTTCCGATCGCGACGTTCCAGCACAGCACGTCCAGCGCGTCCGGGCATTCGTCGAGCGGCGGTGAGACGTCCAGCGATACGGCATGCCCGACGTTCGCACGCCAGTGCTCGAGCGCCGGGTGATGCTCGCCCGTCAATTCACTGCCCCGCCCGCTGCGCGAGCGCCGCCCGCACGACGTCCAGGCCTGCACCCGTCCAGGTCGGGCGCGCCGGGTTCTGCGCCACGGCTTCGCCAAGCAGGTAGGCGAGACGCGCCACACGCGCCAGCTTCTCGTTGTCGATCGTCTCCGGCTCGTCCGCCGGGTGGTGATACTCGGAGTGCAGTCCGGTCGTAAAGAAGATGGCAGGCACGTTCCGCACAGCGAAATTGAAATGATCGCTGCGCTCGAACAGGTGCTCCTCCGGCTGGTGGTCCGGCGCCACGGCGAGCTTCAGCGCCGGATTGGCCGCGGCAACGCTGAGCGCGAGCGGCCCGAGCGAGGTGTAGTCCAGACCGATTGCCGTCACGGAATCCGGATGATTCCGTCCGATCATGTCGATGTTGATGTCGGCCACGATCTGCCCGATCGGCACGGGCGGATTCGCCGTGAAGTATTCCGAGCCGAGAAGTCCCTTCTCTTCGCCGGACACCAGCAGAAAAATGACAGAGCGCGCGGGCGGCTGCGGCCGTGCTGCGAAGGCCTGCGCGATCTCCATGATCGCACTCGTGCCGGACGCGTCATCATCCGCACCGTTGAAGATCGAGTCTCCGGTGGCGTCCGCGGGGCCGACACCGACGTGATCCATGTGCGCGCTGAATACTACGTACTCGTCGCGCAGGGTGGGATCGCTGCCGGGCAGCATCGCCACGACATTGGGCACGCTCGCCACGGTAACGCTGACCGGGGTGCTCATCCGCAGCTTGAGACCCGGCAGCGGCCGGGGCGGTGCGCCGGCCGACGAGAAGAGCGCGGCCGAATCGAGGCCGGTGCCCGCGACCAGCTGCGATCCTGCGTTCCAGCGCAGACCGAATACCGGGAACGGCGCCACCTGCTCGGAGATCGGGCCCGCAATGCGTGTCAGTGATTCGGCACCGACGGCGGGATCGAGCAGCAGGACCATGCCGCGAGCCTGGTACTGCATGGCGAGCGGGAATACCGCGGACAGCCGCTCCTGCCATGCGCCCGGCGCTATGGTATCCGGTACGGCGGCCACGAAGATGCTGCCGCGCGCCGCTTCCGGAATCTGCATGCCGGGGGCTGCCGTGCCGATATAGTACGCAGGTGTCTCCGCGACGCGCTCGACGGACGGCACCACGAAGTAGTCCCGTGCGAACACGGGCGCAAATGCTGGATTTCCCGGCAGCTCGATCATGCGCGCCGTGGGATCTGTCCGGCGGGCGGCGTACGGGTACCGCTGAATGAAGGTTCCGCTGTCACCCGCGGGCTTGAGACCGTACGACGCGAACTGCGCGGCGGCATATGCCGCCGTCATCTCGAGGCCGGGGCTCGGCGTGTCACGACCGCGCATCGAATCGTGCGCAATCGTCGCGATGTGGCGCTGCACGTCCGAAGCCGTGATCGTGGCGGCCGCGGCACTCTGTGCATTGCCACCCGACGTCCGCACACCCAGCAGGATGACAGCGGCAATGACAGTCCAGTTCTTTCTGCGCATCACTTCTCCAGTATGGCCAGTGCCTCGACATGCTCGCGCGCCGCTGCGAGCGCTTCCTCTACGGTGCCGTACAGCGTTTCCTCGCCGACCTCCTCGAACACCTTCGCGCGGTTCAGCGCCGCGAGCGGCTGCGCCTCCAGCTCGGCTGTCAGGACCAGCGTGCCGTCCGCCGTAAAGCGGCGGACCAGCGACCGGAACGCGTGGATGCCTGTCGAGTCGATTACCGGCACGTTCCGCATTCGCAGCACGACCACCTTCGGCGGATTGTCGATCGTACCGAAGGCCTCCTTGAACTTCTCGGCAGCGCCGAAGAAGAACGGACCGTTGATCGCGTACAGTACGATTCCCTTCCCCGTCCCTGCGAATGCGGCGTCGGCGGCAGTGTCCGCAGGGTCGTGCATCTCCCGCTCGAGCGTGTGCACTTCGGAGACTGCGGCCATCCGTCGCATGAACAGGAAGGCGGCAAGGACAATGCCTGCGATGATCGCAACGGTCAGGTCGACCAGCACGGTGAGGAGCAGCGTGCACAGGAGCACTGCCAGGTCTCCGGGCGGGGCGCCCAGCTCTGCGCGCACGGATCGCCACTCGCTCATGTGATACGCCACCATGACCAGGACCGCCGCGAGCGCTGAAAGCGGAATGAGCGCGGCCAGCCGACCCAGGAACAGCGTTACGACGAGGATCGTGAGGGCGTGAACCATACCGGCGACCGGCGTGCGGCCTCCGCTGCGGATGTTGGTCGCAGTACGGGCGATCGCGCCCGTGGCCGGCATCCCGCCGAACATCGGCGAAACGAAGTTGGCCGCACCCTGCGCAACGAGCTCGGCATTCGACTTGTGCCGTGTGCCGACCATGCCGTCCGCCACCACGGCGGACAGGAGCGATTCGACGGCGGCGAGGAGTGCGATGGTGAAGGCGGGTGCGAGCAGGCCGCGCAGCATAGGCATCGTAACGTCGGGAAACGCCGGGGCGGGAAAGCCGGCGCGGATCTCGCCGAACCGCGTGCCGATCGTCTCCACGTCCAGATGCAGCGAGGACGCGATCAACGTCGGCACCACGATGGCGATCAGCGGTGCCGGAATCCTGCGGCTGACGTGTGGCCAGGCGATCAGAATGAACAGCGCGGTCGCCGCGAGTGCGACGGCGGACAGGTTAGCGGTGGGTATCGCCGCCGCGTACGCCCGCCATTTCTCCACAAACTCGACGGGCACTTCCGCCATGCGCAGCCCGAGCAGGTCGCGGACCTGGCTGCTGAAGATCACGATGGCGATGCCGCTCGTGAACCCGGTCGTCACAGGGTATGGTATGAACTTGATGGCCGCGCCCATCCGGGTGATGCCCATGATCACGAGCATCACACCGGCCATCATGGTCGCGACCGTCAGCCCGGCCACGCCGTACTGCTGCACGATACCGTACACGATCACTATGAATGCGCCGGTCGGACCGCCGATCTGGACGTGGGAGCCGCCCAGTGCGGAAATCAGGAATCCGGCGATGACGGCGGTATAGAGGCCGTGTTCGGGCGGGAGCCCGCTGGCAATGGCGAAGGCAATGGAGAGCGGCAGTGCGACGACGCCCACGATTACACCCGCCACCACGTCCGCAGTCGCCTGTCTGCGGTCGTAGCCCCTGAGTGTCGTGAGCAGAACCGGTCTCAGCATGATCCTGAAACTACCAGCCCCCGCAAGGGTACGTCTGGCCATGAAAAAACCCCGGGCTGGATCGAGCAGAATGATCGGGCGGGCACTGCGACGGCGCTGCCCGCTGTGCGGTGAAGGCCGGATGTTCACCCGGTGGGTGAAGATGGAGGACTACTGCTCTTCGTGCGGGTTCCGCTTCGACCGCCACGAGCACGACTTCTTCATCGGCGCCTACACTCTCAACCTGATCGTTGCAGAGCTCATCGTTGTGGGTGTGATGGTGGCCGTCATGCTGGTCACCTGGCCTGCAGTGCCGTGGACCGCGATGACGTGGAGCATTGTGGCGCTCATCGTGCCCGCGCCGCTTCTGCTCTATCCGTACTCGAAAAGCATGTGGCTGGCGCTCGACCTGATGTTTCAGCCGCCAAAGTCTTCCGAGTACCGCGACGCCAGCCGCTGAAGCGGTTCTGCGGCGATCTCGTGCCCGCCGTCGAATAACAGAACGTCGTGACTCAGTCCGGCCGCGTTCAGCGCGGCCGTTTCCTGCTGGATCCACGCGGCGGGCGTCTGCCGGTCCGCTGATCCGAACACGAGCGTGAGCTTCGCCTTTCCGAAGGTCTCGCTCCCGCGGGGAATCTCCGGCGGGACGCTGCCTCCCCAGAGCACTACATCGTTCACTGTCGGTTTGCGCGCAGCTACCCAGCGTGCGGCCGTCGCCGCGCCCTGCGAGAACCCGAGCACCACCACGCGCGCCGGGACGCGCTGTGCGCCGCCGATGACAAAGTGATGAAGCTGGTCCAGGTAGGCGATGT
>DASUXU010000036.1:0-6312 GCA_036377735.1 Longimicrobiales bacterium | reverse complement strand
GCCAGGTAATCCAGGAAGATGCGCTCCTCGCCTTCGAGCTCGCGCGGCTTGAACGGCAGCACGCGCGCGGGCGCGAGCGGCAGCAGGTCGCCGGCTACACGCAGCGCTTCCCACGCGGCGCGGCGGCGGCCCGGCGCGAACGCCTCGAGTGCACCGGCGCGCGCGAGGTGGATGGCGTCCTGCCGCGTCAGCTTCGCGCGGCGCACCACGTCCTCGATGGATGTGAACGGTCCGCTCTCGTGCGCGTCCTGGAGCGCGAGACGGGTCTTGTCGCCGAGACCGCGGATGTGCCGCCACCCGACGCGCAGCGCGACCCCATTCGGAGCAGTCGCGCGCCCGACGTCACCAGCGGACACAGCGCGCCCGCCGTCGCCAGGCAACGTTTCGACCGTGCAGTCCCACTCGCCGTTGCGCATGCAGGGGCCGAGCACTTTCACGCCGTGGCGACGGGCATCATGCACCAGCGTGGCGGGCGGGTAGAAGCCCATGGGCCACGCGTTCAGCATGCCGAGAAAGAACTCCGCGGTGTGATTCGCTTTCAGCCACGCGGTGGCATACGCGATCAGCGCAAAGCTCCACGCATGCGACTCGGGGAAGCCGTAGTTTGCGAAGGAGTGCAGATCATCCACTACGCCCTGCGCCACGTCCGGCGCGACGCCGCGCGCGATGCATGCGTTCTTCAGACGCTCCAGCGCGGCGTGCAGCTTCGGCAGCTTGCGACGATGGCCCATGGTGCGGCGCAGCTCGTCGGCTTCCGCGGCACTGAAGCCGCCCAGTACCATCGAGATCGCCATCGCCTGCTCCTGGAAGATCGGCACGCCGTACGTACGGCGGAGAATCGGCTCGATGCGCGGATCAGCATACTCCACTTCCGCGCGGCCGCGCCGGCGCTCCGTGTAGGGATGCACGAACTTGCCCTGGATCGGGCCGGGCCGGATCAGTGCGACCTGCACGACAATGTCGTACAGTCGCTCGGGGCGCGTCTGCAGGATCGACTGGATCTGCGCGCGGCTCTCGATCTGGAACGTGCCGACCGTCTCGCCGCGCGAGATCATGTCGTACGTCTTCGCGTCGTCGACCGGGAGCGAGTACAGCTCCAGCTTCTTCCCCGTACGCTTCTCGATCGCGTCGAACGAGAGATGGATCGCGGACAGGCCGCCGAGTCCGAGGAAGTCGAACTTCGGCACACCCGCGGCGTCCAGGTCGTCCTTGTCGAACTGCAGGATCGTACGGCCCATCGACGTGTGCTCGATCGGCATGTACGAGCCGAGCGCCTGCGACGACAGCACGAAGCCGCCGGGATGCGTGGAGCGCAGGCGAGGCACATCGTCCAGAGAGCGCAGCGCGGACAACAGCGCGCGCCCTTTCGGATCGTCCAGTACCAGACCATGCGCAGCAGCCAGTCCGCCCTCGAGCTCAGAGGCGCCCTCGGACGGCTCCGCATGGTGCAGCCGCTTCGACAGCGCGAACGCGAGCTCCGCCGGATAGCCGAGTGCGCGCATCATGTCCTGGATCGCGGTCGGCGCATGGTAGAGCTGTGTTACGGCAGTGATCGCAGCATGGTCGCGATGGTAGTGGTCGTACATGTAATCGAGCACTTCCTCGCGACGGTGCATCTCGAAGTCGACGTCGATGTCCGGTGCCTCCGTCTGGCCGTCCGTGCGCACTTCCGACAGAAATCTCTCGAACAGCAGGCCGTGACGGATCGGATCCACGGCAGTGATCCCGAGGCAGTACGCCGCCGCACTGTTCGCCGCACTTCCTCGCCCCTGGCACAGGATCCCCTGCGAGCGCGCGAAGCGCACTGCATCCCACATCACGAGGAAGAAGCCGGCAAAGCCGAGACGCGAGATGACGCCGACCTCGTGCTCGATCTGCGCGCGCTGCCGCTCGTCCAGCTCGCCCCAGCGCGTATGCGCGCCCTCGTAGACCAGCGCGCGCAGGTAGGACGCATCCGTCTCGCCCGCAGGCACGTCGAACGTCGGCATCGGCGGACGCAGCCAGCGCAGATCGAACGCGCGGCACTCCGCCGCGATCGCACGCGTCTCCTCGAGGCCCTGCTCCCTGCCCTTCCACAGCAGCGTCATCTCGCGCGGCGACTTGAGGCGCCACTCACCATTCGGCAGCAGCAGTCCCCACGACGCCGCGGTGTTCACGCACACGTCCGCGCGGTTCGCCGTCATCAGATCGTGCACCATGCGACCCGCGCCGTCGAGATAGCGCGGATCATTCGACACCGCCCAGCGCACGCGCGCGCGCTCCGCCAGCTCGATCAGCGCAGCGGCCAGCGCGCCCTCGTGACCGCCCGCGTGATGCAGCTGCACTTCGACGGCGAGGCGGCTGCCGAAGACTTCGCGCCAGCGGTCGAGCTGGAACGCGGCCTCCGAACGGCGCTCGGTACGCACCAGCGTCGCAAGCTCGCCGGTCGCCGGGCCCGTCATGCAGAACAGGCCCTCACTGTGCGCGGCGACATCGTTGAACGTCAGGGTCGGCCGGCCGCGCACAGGCAGCGGAACGGCATACCGCTGCGTCAGGTCATGGCCTCGCCGGCCCGAGATGGGCGCCGATGAGCTGATACGCGTCGACGCGCGTCCGCCGTCGCCGGAACCAGAACCCGCACCGCCTGCGGTACCGCTCGAGCCCGGCGAGCTTCCCGCACCGCGATCCCACGAACGCAGGCGACCCACGCGCGACTGCGTCACGAGGTGCGCGAGATTGCGGTAGCCGGTCTCGTTCACGGCCAGGAATGCCGTTGGATAGCCGTCCACTTCCAGCTCCGCCCCGCCGATCGGCTTGATCCCCGCACGCGTCGCCTCCAGCGTGAAGCGGATGATCCCTCCCACATCCGCATGGTCCGTGAGGCCCAGCGCTGCATAACCCAGGGAGGACGCCCGCTCCACCAGCTTCTCGGGGCTGGTTGTCCCGTCTCCGAAGGAGAACGCACTGTGTGCGCGCAGTTCGACATAGCTCATGCCGGGATGATAGACCCCGAACAAAAACCGAACAAGAGGGAGGTTTGTGGCTATTGACATATATGGTAGTAATATGTAATATGTGGCATGACTGAAGAACTGAATCGCGACGACCGCGACAAGACCACCATCTATCTCGATGCCGCCGACCACCGGCGCCTCAAGGCGCTGGCAGCGCGGGAGGGACGTCCTACTGCCGAGCTGATCCGCGAGGCCGTCGCGGAATACGTGCGTCAGCGCGGCGCGCGCGCCCGCCCTGCCTCGATCGGCGCCGCGCGGAGTGGCCGGAACGATCTGTCGGAGCGTGACGAGGAGCTACTGGAAGGATTCGGCGAGGACGCGTGATCATCGCGGACACGAGTGCAATGGTTGCGCTGCTGGATGCCGATGACCGCCATCACGCGGCCGTGCGCCAGCTCTGGGAGGATGATCCGGACGCGTGGGTTCTGCCGTGGGCAATTCTGCCCGAAGTGGATTATCTCGTGCGACGTAATCTGGGCGATTCCGCGGCAACGCTGTTTCTGAAAGACGTGAGCGAGCAGCTGTTCAGCGTCGAATACGGCAAGCCTGCGGATTTACTGCGCGCGCACGCCCTCGATCAGAAGTATGCCGCGTTCGGCCTGGGCCTGGTGGACGGCGTGGTGATGGCGGTCGCGGAACGGCTGCGCGCGAAGGCGGTGGCGACGCTGGACCTGCGGCACTTCGGCACGATCGCACCGCAGACCATGCGTCTCTACCCTCGCGACCTGTAACCGACCCAGCGACACGGCGCCCCGCAGGGCGCCGCGCACCCATCAGCTTCTCAGCGCCACGCCCGGCTCGACCGTCATCGCCCGGCGGGCGGGCACCGCGCACGCGATGAGTGCGACGCCGGACAGCAGCACCGCCACCGCAACGTAGACCACTGGTTCCCTGGCGGTGACGCCGAAAAGGAATCCCTCGACCAGCTTCCCGAGCATGAGCGCGGCCGCGCCGCCGATGACGAGTCCGCCGCCGAGCAGCTTCATGCCCTGCGCCACGATGAGTCGGAACACGGTCGACGTGGAGCTGCCGAGTGCGAGGCGCACGCCGATCTCGGATGTGCGCTGGAGCACGGAGTACGCGAGCACGCCGTAGATGCCGATGGCGGCGAGCAGCACGGCGATGACGCCGAACCCGACGAGCAGCACCGTCCGGATGCGGTTGTCCGCGAGCGATGTGGAGATCCGCTCGTTCATCGTCGCAATGTCATAGAGCGGCAGGTCCGGATCGACACTGGTCACACCTGCACGCAATGCCGGGATCAGTGTGAGCGGATCGCCGTTCGCGCGCACGGTCAGGTAGACGTGCGAGCGCGGCTCCTGCGACAGCGGGAAGTAGTACTGCCCCTGGATCTTGTCGCCGGCGAGCTTCTCCATGCGCAGTGTGTGCGCTACGCCGACGATCGTCTTCCACTCGAGGTCTGACCCGATGTCGACGCCCGGGATGCACTGGCAGATGCGCTTGCCGATCGGGTCCTGTCCGGGGAAGTACCGCTGTGCGAGCCATTCATCGATGATGGCCACTGGCAGTCCGCCCTCACGGTCGGCGTTCGTGAACGTCCTGCCGCTCACCATCTCGATGCCCATCGACTCGAAGTATCCTGGCGACGCCATCACCGACATCGGCGAGAGCACGGACTCACCCGGATCCGGCACGTAACCTTCCGCCGTGATCACACTCGACGAGAAGTCGTCGCTCATCGGCAGCACCGCGGTTGCGCCGGCGTACTGCACGCCGGGCACGTTGCGGACGCGCTCGAGAATCTCGTCCGTCGCCTGGCGGCGCGCATTGTCGTCCTGGTAGCTCGTGTACGGCAGCGAGATGTTCGCCGTCAGTACATTTTCCGGCTTGAACCCCGGATCGACCGCGAGCGTGTTCGCAAAGCTCTTGAGCAGCAGTCCCGCGCCGATCAGCATCGCGAATGCGAGCGCGACCTGTGTGACGACGAGTACACCGCGCGCCGCGGCGGCCTGGCGGCTTACGGCAACAGCGCGGCCCTCTTCGCGGAACACAGCGTTCAGGTCCGCGCGCCACAGTCGCAGTGCGGGAATGCAGCCGAAGGTGAGACCGGCGAGGAGTGCAAGGCCGAACGTCGCGAGAATGACGTCGCCTGCGAGATGAATGTCCTGCACGCGCGGCAGCTGATCCGCGCCGAACGCGAGGAACAGCTTCAGGGCGCCGTATCCCACGACCAGGCCGAGTGCGCCGCCCGCGATGCTCAGCACTACGCTCTCACTCAGGAGCTGGCGGATGAGGCGGCGATTGCTCGCACCGAATGCCGCCCGGGTGGCCAGCTCGCGCGAGCGGCTTGTCGACCGGATCAGGATCAGGTTCGCGATGTTGACGCAGCCGATGAGCAGGATGACGAACACGCCGGCCTGGAGCAGCACCAGCGTGCCGCGCACATCACGGATCAGATCGTTGCGATAGTTCGCGACGACCGTATGGAATCCCGCCTTCGCGAGCAGCTCGCGGAACTGCGGGAAGCGCTGATCGTTCGCCGCGTTCACGGCATCGATCTGCGCCTGTGCCTGCGCGAGCGTGGCGTCCGGCTTCAGCCGACCAAGCATGTTCCACGAGTTGCCGTGGCGGCGCTCGTCCGAGCGCATGTCAGGAGTGATGACGAGCGGCACGAAGAGCTGGATCCCGGGCTCTTCGAACACGAAGTTGCGCGGCAGCACGCCGACGATGGTGAAGGCTTCGCCGGAGACGCGCAGTATCTCACCGGTTACGTTCTTCCCCGCATATCTCTCCTGCCAGAAACCGTGCGTCAGCACTGCACGGTTCGTCTGACCGAGCTCGCCCTCCTCTTCGGTGAAGATCCGGCCCTGCTGCATGTCCGATACTTTCAGCAGTCGCAGGAGCGACGGCGTTACGCGCATCGCCGAGACCCGTTCCGGCTTGCCTGCCTCCCCGATCGTGAGACCGGACTCCTGGTAGAGCGCGAGCTCCTCGAACGCCGTCGTACCGGCGAGCCGGTCGAAGTAGTCCGGAATGCCGGCAGACGCGCGCTCCGCACCCGCATTCGGATAGCTGTTGTACAGCGTCACGATGCGGTCGGAGTCGGGGAACGGCAGCGGCTTCAGGAGTACCGAGCTGACAATGCTGAACATCGCGGTGTTGGCCCCGATGCAGAGCGCGAGGGTGAGGAGCGCGGCAATGGTGAATCCGCGGTCCTTGATGAGGAGGCGAATGCCGTAGCGGACGTCCTGGACCAGGTCGGGCATGGGTACCTTCCGGCATGTTTTCTGGGGCTGTTGCTGCCCCGCCTACGGCCGAACCGGTGGGACGGTTTCAGGGTATCACGCCCGATGCGCGA
>DASUXU010000035.1:0-7577 GCA_036377735.1 Longimicrobiales bacterium | reverse complement strand
CCAGAAGCCGCGCTGCGCTTCGTCACCGCCTGGCGCAGGCGGCGCGGACTCGACCTGCTGCAGCTTTCTGAGAATCTGCTCCTGCTCGGCGGTCAGGTCCGTCGGCGTCCAGACTGTAACACGGACCAGCATGTCGCCCCGGCCGCCACCCTGCAGATGCGGCAGACCTTTCGAGCGCAGGCGCAGAACGCGGCCCGACTGAGTGCCCGCCGAGATCTTCACCTTCGTGTCGGCAGCGCCGACCAGCGGTACGTCCACTTCCGTGCCGAGCGCGGCCTGGCTGAAGGTGATCGCCAGATCGTAGATGAGATCGGCGCCGTCGCGCGTGAAGCGCGCATCCTCCTCGACCTCGAGCACGACCAGGATGTCGCCGCGCGGTCCGCCGCGCGTTCCGGCATTGCCCTGCCCGCGCAGTGTCAGGTAGTCGCCGGTCGACACACCCGCAGGCACGTTCACCTCGATCGTGGACTGACCCGGCCGCACGCCACGCCCGCTGCAGTCCGGACACGGCTTTTCGATCTTCATGCCGTCGCCGCCGCACTCCGGACACGGCATGACCGTCACCATCTGGCCAAGGAAGGAGCGCTGCACCCGCTGCACTTCGCCGGCACCACCGCACGTGCTGCAGCGAACTGGCGACGAACCTTCCGCCGCGCCGGTGCCTGCGCACGTGCCGCACGCGTCCAGGCGATCCAGACGGATCGTCTTCTTCGCACCCGTCGCCACTTCCTCGAACGTGAGCGGAAGACGCACACGCATGTCGGCGCCCTTGCGCGCACCGCCACGACTGCGACCGCCCCCGCCGCGCATGCCGAACAGGTCCTCGAAGCCGCCGCCCGCGCCGAAGTCCCGCATGAAGATCTCGAGCGCGTCCGAGAAGTTGAAACCGCCATAGCCCGCGCCCGCACCGCCCCGCACGCCTGCATGGCCGTAGCGGTCGTATGCCGCCCGCTTCTGTGCGTCGCGCAGGACTTCGTATGCTTCGGTGGCTTCGCGGAAGCTGTCTTCGGCGGCCTTGTCCCCGCCGTTCCGGTCGGGATGATACTGCAGTGCGAGCTTGCGGTACGCCCGCTTGATGGCGTCGCCGTCCGCGTCCTTCGCTACACCCAGGACCTCGTAATAATCACGCATTCGTTTCGTACGAGCCGCCCGGCGGCTCGGCTAATTCCGTCATGAGTAGACTCGTGTATTCCACGATCGCCGCAACCTTCTCGTACGGCATCCGTGTAGGACCCATCACGCCGATGACACCCGTGAGGTTGCCCAGGCGATATTCGGACGTGACCAGTGTGAACGGCACGAGGCGGGGATGATTGTGCTCCGTGCCGATCGTGATCTTCGTCGTCGTTTCGTGCTCCCTGCCGAGGATCACATCCGACAGCAGATCGCGCTGCTCCGTCAGCTCGATCAGATTCTTGAGCTGCGTTCCGCTCGCGAACTCCGGCTGGTTCGCCAGCACGCTCGCGCGGCCCAGATGCAGCTGTTCCGGCATGCGGTCCAGCGGCTGCAGCAGCTCGTCCGCCGACTGCACGAAGATGTTCAGCAGCTCTACCGCGCCGGCATCGCCGTGGCCGGTGTCGCGCAGTCGCTCCGGCAGCGTGCGCCGGATCTCGCTCAGCGTTCTGCCCGCCAGCCGCTCATTCAGGATCGACGTAACGGCGCTCAGCGTCTCCGCCGGCACCGCAATCGGGACGTCGACGTAGATCGTGCGCACGGTACCGTTACGGAGCGTCAGCACCAGCAGGATCTTGTCGCTCGAGACGAGTGCCAGCTCGATCTTCTCGAGCACCACCTCGTCCGTGCCGGCAGAAACGGCGACGCCGAGGTCGCCGGTGATCAGACCCAGCACCTGCGCCGCACGGCGGATGATCGCCTCGAGCGGGCTGCCCGTATCGGAGTCGGCGAACTCCTTCCGCAGGCGGCGCTGTTCCGCCGCTGCCAGCCGCAGCGGGCGCATCAGTGTGTCCACGTAATAGCGGTATGCCAGGTCCGTTGGAATGCGACCTGCCGATGTATGCGGATGGAATAGAAACCCTTTTTCCTCCAGGTCCGACATGGCATTCCGGATCGTGGCCGGGGACACGCCCAGCCCATGACGCTTCGCGACCGTCCTGCTGCCCGCAGGCTCGGCCGTCTCCACGTACGTCCGGATCACCGCCTCCAGGACCCGCTCTTCCCGTTCGTTCAGATTCAAGGCTCGATTGCTCTGATTCATCTGTTCAAACCCGAATTTCCCGGCACGGCCGCGGCTCCGTCAAGCGGTACAGGGTCGTCCGAAAAACGCGGTGCGATACCGGCCGCCTCGCCTGCCGCCGTCAAATCTACTGCCATCCGGTCCAGCAGCAGCCATCCCGCCGCGGTCGGCTGAACGTACGTCTGATCCGGACCGACCCAGCCGTTCCTGCGCCATTCGTCGACGAGCGCGACCTGCGGCTCGCTCAATGTCGCCCGGAGGATCCCTGGGCGCGCGCGCAGCCCGAGCCATATCCGTTCCAGCGCGGCGCTTTCCCTGGTCACAATCTCTTCGTCCGCTCGCCCCGATCCCGTTGCGCCGACCTGCGCCGCATACGCCGCCCAGTCCCGGACGTTCCACCAACGCACCGGCGCAATGAACGAATGCGCGCCAGGCCCGAGCCCGATGTAGGGCTCGTGCCGCCAATACACAATGTTGTGACGTGAGGCGAGCCCGGGCCGCGCGAAATTGGACACCTCGTAATGCTCGAACCCTGCGGCATCCATCGCTGCGGCCGCGGTCAGATACTCGGTCTCGTAGGTATCCTCGGTCGCCAGGCGCTCGCGCCCTTCGGCGACCCAGCGCCCGAGCGGGGTTCCGGTCTCCGCCGTGAGCCCATAGAGCGAGAGGTGTGTCGGGCCCAGCGACCGCGCCCGTGCGAGGTCCGCGTCCCAGTCTCTTCCCAGCCTGGCCGGCAGGCCGAAGATCAGGTCGATGCTGACATTGTCGATTCCGGCGGCGTGGGCAGCGTCGAAAGCGCGTGCGGGCCCGTCCGCACCGTGCAGGCGCCCCATCCACTGGAGTGCAGGCTCGTGAAACGTCTGGGCGCCCAGACTCAGACGGTTGACGCCGGCTGCGCGCCAGTCCGCCGCGAGGGCTCGTGTCAGCGTCTCGGGGTTGGCTTCTACGGTCCACTCAGCCTTTGAATCCCACGCGGCCCAGGGCGAGAGCGCCTCCCGCAGCCGCGTCATCATCCCTTCCGGCAGCAGCGATGGCGTGCCGCCACCGACATACACGGTATCGAGCGAGAGCGGGCCGGCCCCCTCGTTCGATTCCGCGAGCGACCGCAGCTCCGCCGTGATGGCGGTCAGCCATGCGTCGACGGGCGGCTCGCGCGTCGCGGTGACGGCGAAGTCGCAGTATGCGCAGCGACGCAGGCAGAATGGGACGTGGATGTACAGGCTACGTGGATTCACCGCGCGTGATACCCCGTGCGCGTCCACCGGTTGCCGCATCCGCGACGGTGTTGACCTGGAGGACAGTGCGTTTGCGGCTGAACCGCGCGCCCGGGTGCTGACGTGCCTGGCCGGTCAGCTCCAGCTCCGCAAGCGCAGCCAGGGTGGCGCCGGGTGCGAGGATAGCGCGCACGGCGATATCGTCGATGTGCAGCGCTTCGTTGCCGAGCACCGCGAGGACGCGCGCGCAGTCGCCTGCGTCGACGGGCGCGGGCGACGCGGAGACGGGTGCGGACAGCGCCGATCCCGCGCCATCATCGACTGCATCGCGATGACGCAGACTACGGTCACCGGCTCGCGCCAGCTGCCGGATGCGCTGAGCGTTGAGCTGCGCCGCGAGTCCGGTGCGGTCGATGGTCTCGAGCACTTCCGCCGCGTTCGTCACGCAGACGACGCCGTCCCGGATGAGCTGATTGACCCCGACACTGCCCGGCCTGCCGACCGCGCCGGGCACTGCCATCGCCTGGATGTTGAGGTCACCCGCGTGCCCGGCCGTGACCAGCGCGCCGCTCTTCGCACCTGCCTCGACGACCACAACCCCCTCCGACACCGCGGCCAGCACGAGATTGCGCTCGGGGAAATGGTGCGGCTTCGGCCGCTCGCCCGGAAGGTACTGGCTGATGAGCAGTCCGCGCCGTGCAATGTCGTCGCGCAGCCGGCGGTTGTCCGGCGGATAGATCACATCGACCCCGTTGCCGAGGACCGCGATCGTCGCACCACCTGCATCCAGCGCGGCGCGATGTGCAACCGCGTCCACACCGCGCGCCAGACCGCTGACGATGCACACACCGGCCGATGCGAGATCGCGCGCGAGGTCTTCCGCCATCGCCCGCCCGTATTCGGACATGGCGCGTGATCCTACAATTGCGACGCCGACGTCGCGCAGCAGGGATGGATCGCCCAGCAGAAACAGCAGGGGTGGGGACTGCGCGGCGAGAAGCTGGAGCAGGCGACGTGGATAGAGCGAATCCACCGGTGTCAGCACCTGCATGCCGTCGCGTTCGATCGTATCGAGCGCCTTCCCGACACGCTCGCGTATCGCATCATCCGGCAGCTTCTTCGCGCCGACCGCGATCAGCTGTGAGTGATCGCGCAGCGCGCGCTGTGCGCTGCCGTGTTCGCGGATGAGCCGATTGATCGCACTGTCGCGGAGGCCCGGCAGTGCCCGCAGCGTGAGCCGCGCCGTCAGCTCGGCGCGATTCAGCGCCGCCGGCTCATGGGCGGTAGGGCTCACTGTCGGCATCCTGGCCGGCTTCCTGGATCACGGCCCGCCGGACGCGCTGCCAGAGCGCCTCGAGCAGCTCGTCGATGCCGCGCCGCGACGCGGACGATACCGCGAACTGCCCCCACGCCTCTGGCGCGTCGATCACCGGCACCTCCGAATCCGGCGGCAGGATGTCCATCTTCGTGATGATCACGCAGTGCGGCTTCTGCGCGAGCTCCTCCGAATGCGCGCGCAGCTCGGCGCGCAGCATCTCGTACTCGGTCTGAAGGTCTTCACCCTCGACGCTGAGCAGGAAGGCGAGCGTGCGCGTGCGCTCGATGTGGCGCAGGAAGCGCAGTCCCAGTCCCCTGCCCTCGCTCGCGCCCTCGATAATGCCCGGAATGTCCGCCATCACGAACTGCCGCATCTCCGACAGCGAGATAACGCCGAGGTTGGGTGTGAGCGTCGTGAACGGATAGTCCGCGATCTTCGGCGTTGCTGCGGATACGCTCGCGAGCAGCGTGGACTTGCCGGCGTTGGGACTGCCGACGAGACCGACATCTGCGATCATCTTCAGCTCGAGCGTAATCCGCCGTTTCTCACCCTCGAAACCCGGCTCCCAGCGACGGGGCGACTGGTTGGTCGGCGTGGCGAAGCGGCCGTTGCCCCGTCCGCCGCGCCCGCCGCGCGCAGCGATCAGCTCCTCACCATCCTCGGTCAGCTCGCCGAGCAGCTCGCCGCTCTCCTCGTCGCGCACCACCGTACCGATCGGCACGCGCAGCACGAGATCCGGACCATCCGCACCCGTCCGGTTCTTTCCCTGGCCGTGCTGGCCGCGCTCCGCGCGGTAATGCTGCTGGTAACGGAAGTCGAGCAGTGTGGATAGCTGGCTGTCCGCGCGCAGGATGACGTCGCCGCCGTGCCCGCCGTCGCCGCCGGCGGGACCGCCGAACGGCACACCCATCTCGCGCAGGAACGCCTCGGCGCCCGAGCCGCCAACACCCGCTTCGATATCGATCACTACATAGTCGACAAACACTGCTCAGCCTCCACGGCGGCTCTTCACCGCGTCCCATGCATCGAGCGCGCGAGCCCTGCGCGCGTCCGGCGCCCGCGTGAGCGCGAGCGCCAGTGCTTCCTCTACATCCGACATCGCCATACCGGCATTCAGTGAGCCGCGCAGATGCGAATACAACTGCGGCACCGCGTCCTGCGTTGCGAGCAGCGCGACGATGCACAGCTCCCTTACGCCCAGATCCAGACCAGGCCTGCCCAGCACCTTGCCGTACCCTTCCGTCACCATCCACCGGGCGAGGTCCGGATGCAGTGCCTGCACGTTCGCGACCACCCGCGCGTCCTGACCGCCATACACCTGCGACAGCACCCGCTGGCCGCGCTCCTCCCACTCTGCTTCGTCCCCGCGCGCCGCCGGCGCCTCAGGCTCGATCGAGCGCCACAGGCGGAACGCGTTCAGTACCCGCGGATAACCCACGAACAGGTAGCTCTGGAGCAGCACTTCATCCACTGCTGCAGCGCCGGCGGCAGCGCGCGCCTCACTCAGCAGTGGCGCCAGTGCCAGGCTGTCGTCCGACCCGAGCGCCACCGCGACCCGGACGAGTGCGAGAACGTCAGCGCGCAGCATGACGCGCAAGCGTGAATGCGGGACGCAGACTGCCGACGATTTCGCCGCGCGTATTCTTTACGAGCGGCGCAGCCCATCTCGTCAGCGACGCATGCCCCGTCGCATCGAAAACCCCGAGCTGGCCGAGCACCGCAAGCAGTGCCGGCTCAGCCGCACGCTGCGCGCCGTCCTCAGCCTTGATCGCGATGCCGATGCCCTCGGCGGGAACACCGGCGCAATAGACACCCTCAGCACCGACCTTCGCGAAGACCCGTCCATCGGACGCCCGCATCAGCGATGTGCACAGCCTGTCAGTGCCCGCGACGAGCTCCGGGTGCCGCAGCATCGCAGTCACTACCCTCGCCGCGTTCCCATCGCCGGCCGCAGTCGCCGCGGCGAGCCTGGCGAACACCAGCGCGAGCAATGCGAGCGGCAGACCGAATGTCACGACGCCGCAACCATCCACACCTGTCTCGAGGCTCTCGACAGGCACAGCGCTCCAGCGCGCGAGCTCGGCGGCCATGCGCTGCTGTACCGGATGCCCGCGCTCGTGGTAGCCCTCGACCGGCCAGCCGTGATGCCGCGCCAGCGCCATCATGCCGGCGTGCTTGCCGGAGCAGTTGTTGTGCAGCCGGCCTGGTTGCACGCCCGCACTCTCCAGCGCCGCCGCGGCCGTCCGGTCGAACGGCGGATGTGCGCCGCACGCCAGGTCCGACTCGGTCGCACCGATCCGCGCGAGCATCTTCGCTGCCAGCGCGACGTGCATCGGCTCACCGCTGTGCGATGCACAGCACAGCGCGATCTCCTCGCTCCCGAATCCGAACGCGTCCGCAGCGCCGTCGTCGAGCAGCGGCATTGCCTGCACGGCCTTCACCGCCGAGCGCGCAAACGTCAGGTACGTACTGTCATTCACCGATGCACGCAGCGCACCGGTCGCGTCGACGACCGCGATGTGCACACGGTGGCGGGACTCGACCGCGTCGCCGCGCAGTACTTCTATACAACCCGAATCTGTCATCCGCCGCTCACGGACTCCATGGCAGGAAGGGACGGTCTCCTGCGTGAACGCGCCATGCCCAGTGCAATGCCGCACAGCACGAGCGCGCCACCCAGCAGGAACTTCGGACCCGGAGTCTCGTTGATGCCGACGAGCAGCCACGCGATGAGCGTCGCGCCGACCGGCTCCCCGAGCGTGACCAGGTTCGCGAGATAGGCGGGAACGTAGCGCAGCGCGTAATTGACGCCAGTGTGCCCGATCATCATCGGGCCGGCCGCCAGTGCCAT
>DASUXU010000034.1:0-4365 GCA_036377735.1 Longimicrobiales bacterium | reverse complement strand
GCCGCGCACCGCGCCGGCATCCGCGACATCATCCTGCCGCTCGGCAATGAGCGCGACCTGCGCGATGTGCCGGCAGACGTCCGTGAGCTCATCCGCTTCCACTTCGTCGAGCGCATGGATGACGTGGTCAAGCTCGCGCTGATGCTGCCCGGTACGGCGAAGGCGAAGGCGAGGGCGAAGGCGAAGGCCAAACCGGCCGCGAGGGCGAAGGCAAAGGCAAAGGCGAAGGCCGAACCGGCTGCGAAGGCGAAGTTTGCGAAGGAGGAAAAGGCGAAGACGGCGTTGAAGAAGGCAGTGAAGACTACCGCGGAGAACAAGCCGCGGTCCCGCACGAGTGAGCCGCGGGCGGCGAATCGCAAGTCGAGCTAGTACGCCGTGACGTCAGCTGCATGATGCAGCGCGCGGCAGATTGTAGACCCTTACGCTCACCTCTCCCTCATCGTTCGTGAATCTGCCGATCAGCGTACAGCCCTCGAACACCAACGGTTCGAATCCTAAGGGGAAGTTGAATCGCGCCGTGGGAGTTCCAGTGAAATGCAGCATGTCCCATTCAGCGGAGGTCCGGTCGCCTGAAATGAGAAATGGGCGGGCGGTCACGTCACTCCGCTGAATGAGCAACGACCCGGAATAAGACGCGATCATGCTGCGAATCACAGGCCTGTATTCAGCTCGGGGAATGTCGCGGAACGCGGCTTCGATCTGCTTGCGCGCGACCTTTTGATTGACACGGCTGAATATCTCCATGCGCCGGGAAACTCTATCATCGAAATCGCGCCCCGACGTGGGAACCGGAGTAGTTGGCGCAAAGAAAAACCGCGCCGTGTCACCGCTGTAGCGACGCACGTTGACGATCAGACTGTCTCCGCGTGAAAAGAATATGTCGCCAGAGGGGGAGACAGTGACAACGGGACGTGCCCCGAGGAGTGCCTCCCCCACGTAGGATCCAACTCTGTAAATTGTGTCGGGCAGGACAAAGAAGGGGGCGGGCCTTGCGCCCGAATCATTAACGTCGATTCGGTCATACGCAAATTGTCGGGCGATTCTGGTTGCTGTAGAAGCGCGATCAATCGTCGTCCTCGACAGAATCGCCACGGTGGGACCAACAGATTGGATGTCCTCATAGACGCCAAAGTTGACGCTCTGATTAGTGCCCGCGTCCCCACCCTCAAGCGTAAGCAAGGCGAGTCGGGAGTCTGCTACCACCAACCTTATTCCGACCCTCGCGATACCGATCGGCGACTCGAATTCCACTGGGCCGCGTCCCTTGCGTCCGAACCGCCTCAATTCTGTCCCCGCGCTGGAAAATACGCGGACGGTGTGGTTGAGCGCATCCAGCACGATGATCTCACCATCGGGTCCGGTTGCCAAGTCTGTTACGTCTCCGAACAAATCCTCCCCGCCACGTGCCCCTGTTCCCAGCACGAGCGAGGGGTCGAATTGCGTAAGCGGGATCTCGGCCCACGGGTCAGTCCGATGGCGGGACTCTCCAGGCGTGGTCCGACTTTGGCACGCCGGCATGCCAAGGCCGATCAAGCTGGCGACAATGATCCTGATCAAAGGTGGACATCTGATCAAGGAAAATACGTCAACTCGGTGAGCAATCGGGATGGTTCGGACCAGGGGGCGTTCCAGTCCTGTGGCCGTCCATTGTCGTATTCACAACTTCCGTGTGTGCGCCGTCTCTGTAGGGATTCCACTCCTTGCCACTTGCGCCCGCAGGCGGCACTGCTGCGGCGTGCTGGTCCTCGTTGTCCAAAGTCCAGTCGACGATTGTACCGCAAAAGCCATTGATGTCGGATGCTTCGACTTGGACGGATGAAGGAATGCTGAGCGCTAAGGCTAGCGATGCGAGAGTCAGGATCTTGGTCACGTTTTTCATGACGCCTCCGAATAGGATGATTACGAGCGGGTAGACTCAACATGGAAGCCCGGAGTAGTATTTCGCAACCTTCACAACCGGAGGAACATCAGATCTCAACCCCTCTCGTAAGCATCGAGCTTCGATCGCAGGGCGGAATCGATTGGTATCGGCGTACCGGTGGATCGGTCGAACATCACCTGCGTGGTTTCGCCTGAGGCGAGGACTTCGTCCCCGGAGCGGATTTCGAACTCCATCGTAAAGCTCTTCCCGCCCATGTTGGCGGTACGGACACCAACGCGCACGGTGCCGGGATAAGTGATCCGTTTCAGGTAGCGTACACGCACCTCACCGAGGACGTAGTCGATGTCATTGAGATCTGCCCTGCCTGCGACTTCCCGCCAGTACGCAGCCCTTGCTTCCTCAACGTAGATAAGTGCAGCTGTATGGTGTGTATGACCGAACAGATCGATGTCCCGGAATCTGACCTGAACGTCGTACCAGAATCGGAACATTGCACTCATCGCAGGTCCCGCTCTCGCTCCTGCCTTCGCGGCGAAACCACGTCCTCGTCGCGTCGCACAATAACCTCCGCGATCATCCCGCCCGCACACGCAATCACGCCGAGCAGGATCAAGTACGTGCCCGGAATGAACACGCCGCGCGTGATCACCGCCGCGTACACGAGTGCCACACCGACGCCCATCGCCGCGACGCCGCCGGCATACAACCACCTGCTTATCATCAGACTCATTCCTCCCCGCGCGCTGTCGCCTGCAGAATGGCGAGCAGGGCGGGATGCTGGGCCGCCGTCGCAGCAAGCACACCGCGAACGGACGGGTCCCTGTTGTTGAACGTCATCTCGCCACCGCGCGCGTCCGTCACCACCGCGCCGGCCTCGCGCAGGATCAGGACGCCCGCGCACACGTCCCACTCGCTCTTCGGGCCACGGCTCAGGAACGCGTCCGCGTGGCCAGCCGCGACACGGGCCATCTTGTATGCAGTACTGCCGACCGGGCCGATGTCCCAGCCGTCACGATACGCGTCGAACTCGCCGCGCGCGATCTCCGTCCGCGATGCCAGCAGTGTCGGCTTCGCGGTGTGCCCCGTGCCCGCGCGGATCCGCTCGTCCACGTGGTCGATGCGCCGCCAGGCGCCAATGCCCGCGCCCGCCCAGTACAGCTCGCCCGTCGCCGGATTGTGAACTACGCCCACTACCGGTGCGCCCTCAGAAGCCAGCGCAACGGACACGGCAAATTCGGGGCGGTGCGCGATGAACGAACGCGTGCCATCGATCGGATCAACCACCCACACGTTGCTGACCGCGAGGCGATCAGAATTGTCCGCGGTCTCCTCGGACAGCCAGCCGTACGACGGCCGCGCCCCGCGCAGGATATCCGCGAGCAGACGGTCGGCCTCGAGGTCCGCCTCCGTCAGCGGCTGGTCCGGCGACTTGTGCTGCACGGCCATGTCCGTACCGAACACCCGCATGATGCCGCGGCCGGCCTCCAGTGCCGCGGCGATCGCGAGCTCCGCATCCGCGCGCACGTCGATCATTCGTCCAGGCCCTCCACCCGCCGGACGGCCGTCCGGAACGGGACGTATGTCGCAATCGCGGACAGCACCAGGACTCCGAGAAGACTCAGCATCAGGAACGTGATCTGACCGCGGCTCACCGCGTCGCCCGCCTGGCGCGCGCGCAGGATCGCATAGACCGGCCACGCCTCCAGCATGACGACAATGCCGAGGTACGAGGTCGCCGTCATCATGAAGACCAGGCCGCCGAAGCTCGTCGGGATCTCCGCGGTATTCTCGGTATCGAACTTCGGGAAGATCGCACCAAAGCCCAGCGCCATCGACGAGATCGCGAGCGTCATGAGGATGATCGTGGCAACCGACAGAGCCATTACGAGCGGCGTGACGCGCAGTATGATGTTGGTGCCGACCGTCAGCGCCAGCGCGAGTACCATCAACGGCGCGACGCCCACCCAGTACTTGCTCCACAGGAGCTGGCGCAGGTCCAGCGGCGAAGATTTCAGGAGCCAGAGCGTGCGTCCCTCGAGCGACACCGCTGGAAAGAGGAAGCGGGCTGCAATGGCTGCGAGCACGAAACCCGCCAGTCCGAGATTCAGGAAAGAGATGACGTTGATCAGGAAGAAGCCCACCTCCTCACCCGTGAAGATCGGCAGCACCTTGATGTTGTAGATGTAGATTACGACGAGCACCGCGAGCAGCACGAGCTGCGACCACTGCGTGGTATCGCGGAAGAATGTACGGATATCCTTTGCGACGAGGGACCTGCCCGTCACACCGACACCGGCGAGCCAGCCCTCGATGCGGCCTCGCCTCGTGCCGTCGGCCTGACCCTTCTGCTCCGCGCCCTCCTGGCTGCGGCTGAATCCTTCGACGAACAATCGCCCATGAACCCACGCGCCGCACACGAGGAACGCCGCGGCCGTGCTCGCGAGCAGGAGCAGCGGGAAGTAGTCGCCCGGGCGGTCACCGAC
>DASUXU010000033.1:0-24042 GCA_036377735.1 Longimicrobiales bacterium | reverse complement strand
ACCCTGGATGGCGCCGTTCTCCAGCCTGAAATCCAGGTCGATCGCGGGTGCATCGCCGGGGGGGCGCACCCGTACATCCGCCCACATCAGACCCTGTACGACAGGCGGCCGGCCGATGAGCTCCTGGATGTCGCCGACGGGCAGTCCGGCCAGACGCGCGTCGAAGTCCGCACGCGCCAGCGGGAACACACGCCCGTGCACCACGACTTCGCCGTCGTTGCGCTCATTGCGGAAGACCAGGCTGTCCACGCGCACGCCATCGTCGCCGCCCCATGCGATACGTGCTGGCCGCGCGATCTGCCAGCGCGTGTCCTGCAGGTCGAAAAATGCGTTGCTGACGAACAGCTCTCGTGCGCCGGTGCGCGGCATGATGCCGGTTGCAGACAGAGCTACAGCACCCGCGGCTTCACTCCGCTGTGCCTCGAGGTCGAAGCCGAAACTGCCGCCCGGTTGCAGATCACCACTCAGGGTGGCGACGGCGTATGTGCCTGCCGTCGGCGTACTGATGCCGCGTCCAACACCCTGAACGTGGATCTCAGGCACGTCGCCGCCGAGTGCGATGCTGTACGTCGCGTCCAGGGCGCTCGCACTCCACCCACCCGACGTCGCCTCCTCGGCTTCGAGCCGACCCGCGAGCAGGAGTCGAGACAGGCTCCCGCTGACGGTGCCGGAGGCGTTGATCGAACCCGCGGCTACAGAGTCACCGATGACGGGCAGATACGGTCCGAAAGGCTCGAGCGAGGACAGGTCGAGCGCATAGTTGACGGCACCCGACAGCGGCTCGAGGAAGCGCCATTGTCCCGCGGCATTGATGGAGGCCGTTGCGAGCGTTGCCACGAGCGTGTCAACCTCGGCCGTGGCGTTGCGAACGCGGACGCGCGCGAGCACGGTATCCCCCTCGTTCGTGCGCCAGCCCGTGAAGTTGCCGTTCACATCCAGGCGCGCATCGATCTGCTCCGGCTTGAATCCGGCACCCGCGAGGGCAAACTGCCCGCCGAAGGTCACGGGCGGCACCGGCGTCGCGACGACCGACGGCAGATCGACCCCGACGATGCGGCCAGTCACGTCATAGCGGGGCAGCGCGCCGGTCAGGTCCAGCATTCCGTTCACTGTTGCGAGCCCAGTGCCGACCTCGAGTCTGACGGAAAGCTCGAGGGGCGTGCGCGCGGGTGAACCGTTGAGTACGATCGTACCGTTCAGCACTCCGGCGAGCGGAAGTCCCGGCGCGAACGCATCGAGCGCGGCGAGCGGGACGTTGCGCAGATCGGCGGTGAGTCCGCGGACGTCGAGCCCGGACTCGAGCATGGCCATGCTGCCGGTGATGCGCGTGGTGAAGGGCGCCTCGACACCGGGTGCGGTCAGCGTAGCCAGCAGATCCAGGGCGATGGCCTGCGGCGGCCCGATGATGGTGCCCGTCACGGTGCCGTTGTACGGCAGGTCGCGTCCCATGATGCTCTCGAGGAACGTTACGGCCATCCGCTGGACACGCAGGTTCATCTGCCCGAGCTGAAACCGCTCCGGGAAGATCTGGAATGCGATCGCGCCTGTGGCGGATGCACCGGTCGCGGAGAAGTCGAGATTCGTGAGTGCGACGTCCGTACCGTCGCCCGCGAGCGGCCGGACATTGAAGTGAAAGCTTGCCGTGCCGTCCTCGGGCGTACGGTCGGGTGCGAAGGACCTGAAGTCGGCAACGAGGACGTTGGTCGCGTCGCCCTCAGCCTGTACCGCGTAGCCCTCCCACTCCGGATTCCAGACACCGCGCACGTTCACAAGCTGGGTTCTTGCGACGGTGGCATGCTCGACGTCGAAGATCGCGGTGCCGTCGGGGAACACGAGCGCCGCGTTCTCCGCGTGCAGCGGCAGCTGCGTATTCGACGACGGCCGCTCGAACAGCGCGTCCACCGTCGCAACCTGCATTTCGGGCGCCGCGAGTCCCGGCGACGACAGCGTGAGACGGTTGACCAGTCCGTCGACATCACGCAGCACGAACGCGTCAGCGGGGCGCTTGACGTCCACAGTTCCGCCGGCAATCCGCAGTCCGTCGACGATGATGCGACGCTTTGGTCCAGGCGTCTCCGGTGCGTTCAGCAGCTCCTCGAAGACCGGCTGAAAATTCCACGACTCCGGCCCGGCCTGCCGCAGGAAGACTTCAGGGCTGCGGATCTCGAGGTCGGAAAGCAGCACATCGCCGCGTGCGGCGGCCGTTGCAGACAGAGCTGCCGTCGCACCCGCAGCGCGCGCGAACGTCGCGCCCTGCGGCTCGGTCCACGTGATATCGCGCACGTTCACGCGCAGTGAGCCGCGTAACGGGCGGACAGATGGCCGGCTCGCATTGATCCGGCGGGCGACGTCCTTCTGGAAGACGCCGATGACGGGTCCCGCGTCGAAGTCGCTGGTGTCCGGCGGGAGCAGCGTCACCATCGTGGGGCCCTTCCCACGCGTGGTGAACCAGAGCGCGACGACGAGGACGAATGCGCCGATGCCGGCGGTCATGCCGGCCAGTGCGAGCCGCCAGTCGCTGCGGCCGTACAGGCGTGACATCAGAAAGCCTGTCCGATGCCGAGGTGGAGCTGGAGCTTGCTCAGGAGCGAGTTGTTCGCGGGCCGGTAGTCTTCGCGAACGCGCGTGAGTGTGCCGCTCCCTGTGAGGTCCGTCACGAGCAGCGGGCCGCTCGTCTTGCCGTACGGGTTGTATGCGAGGTCGACGCGAATCGGACCGACGGGCGTTCTCAATCGCACGCCGGCGCCGGGCGTGAACCGCCAGTCGCTGAGTCCGATATCCCACGCGCTGCGCGTGCCCACCGTTCCGGCATCAACAAACGCGGCGAGGCGCAGATAGTCCGACAGGATCGGGGAAGGGAATCGCAGCTCCGCGCTGACGACGGCGAGCGCAGTGCCGCCCGTGGGAACGAAGCCGGCACCGCCGTCCTCGGCGGGTATGAGGAGCCCGGTCACGGTATCGACTACGACCGAATCCGTGACCCACACGCCCTGACCGAGACCGTTACGGTCGTACCCGCGCACGGTGTTGGCGCCACCTGCGAAGAACCGTTCTTCCGGCGGCAGGAAATTGCGCGTTGGATCGAGCGTCGCCGTCCTGAAGAAATGACCGATGCGTCCACCCAGTGCCACGATCCACTCGGGCTGCAGCTGGCGATACACTGCGCCCTGTCCGAGCCAGCGCACGAACGTGATCTCCGAGCCGAGCTGTGGCGCCGCCCAGGACAGAGACGTCGTCGCATTGAATCCGCTGGTCGGATCGACGGGCAGATCTGTCCGGTCATGTGTGAAAGAGACTTCGGCCTGATTGCGGAAGCGCGGGCGCGCGAGCGAGTCGGTGAACCCGATCTCGCACACGACGAACGCAGCGCAGTACAGCGCCGGTGATGCGATGGTGCGGCCGCGCTCGACGTCGAAGGCCGTCGTCACGAAGGTGCGCAGCCCGAGGCGACGGCTCACCGCGATGCGACCGCCCTTCGCCTCCCGCTGGAACACGCCGGTCTCGGACTGCCGGTCCGCGAACAAACTGAGGGAGAGCTGGTTCCGCGGCGAGAAGAAGTACGGCTGTGAGATCTCCGCGGAGATCCGGTAATCGACGAGGGGATTGATCAGGGAGTCCGCCTTTGCATCCTCGCACAGCGAACGGCCGATTCCGCTCGACGTGCCGCTGCCGACGCCGATCTTGCTCAGCGATCCGCTCAGGGTGAGACGGCGGGCACCGCCGCCGAAGCTGCGGTTCAGCCATGACGCGTCGCCACGCAGACATTCGACGGATCCGAAACCAATCGCGGCATCGACCTGGTTGAGCGGCGCTTCCGCGATGGCCACGACGATCGTTGCCGTCGAGCTGTCGTTCGGCGGCGGCTTCTGCACGGAGTCCGGGCCGACACCCACACCGGCGATCTGCACGAGATCCAGCGCATACAGGTTGCGCTGGCTTTCCGCGAGCTTCGACAACTGCAGGATGTCACCCGTGCGGAACGTCAGCTGACGCAACGCGTTGCGTCTTCCCAGGTGATCCGCTCCGCGAACGATGATCGAGTCAACTACGACGCGCGGACCGGGGATCGCTTCGATCGATGCAAGCGCGCGATTGTCCACGGTGTCCACCGTGAAGTTGCGCAGGATCTCCGCGTATGCATGACCGCGGCTCTGCATCGCACGCAACACCGCGTCCGCAGACTCGCTGAACCGGCCGAGGTCGAAGATCTGACCACTGTGAAGGGGAAGCGTGGCAGCCAGCGAGTCCGCGTCGAGAATGCCGTCGAGTCCGCTGATCGTGAATGCGTCCAGCAGGATCGCCTCGCCGCGCTGGACGGCAAAGGTGACGGTTACGTCTCCGCCGTCCGGTTCGACCGACGGCTCGACGCGCGTACCGAAGTATCCCTCCGCGCGGTAGAACGTGGTCAGGCTGAGTACATCATTGCGAATCGTTTCCGGATCCAGACGGTGTACGGTGCGACCGAAGCCAAGCGGGCAGACCGGTATCCCGATGATGCTGCATTTGGTTTCGCGCGTCTGGATCAGGGACTTGAGGGTGTCCGAGGGGAAGGGTGCAGTGCCCACGAACCGGACGTCGCTGATCTCCTTGCCCGTGTGGGCCGCGACCTCCGGATACAGCTCTGCACCAGTCGATCGAGCGCTGCATGCCGCCAGGGGGGCCAGGCCGAGGATGAGCACAAGTACCCGGAGGGATCTGATGACCCCTCCGGCCGCTCTGAATGCCTCCTCACCCACTGCGTTCAACAGCTCTGCCTCGGTCTTCCGGAGTTGACGCTCACGCCTTACGCCCCTTAGTTTATCATGCTGTACCGCGCTTGTCGCGTCGGCCTGTCCCGTTCCAATCAAAGCAAACGATCGATATGACTCGACACCCCACGGCCCGACGGGTCAAGCAGACTGCGAGCTCGCCGGATGATGTCTTCGTCGCGCGCGCGTTCGAGGCGTCTTCCTGGGCGAGCCGCAACCGCCAGACCGTCATCATCGGCGCCATTGTCGCCGCCGTCGCCATCGTCGGCATTCTCTACTATGCGCACTACCGGGATTCCATCAGGGAGCGCGCTGCGACGGAGATCGTCCGCGTCCGCGCCACGGTGCAGAGCGGGAATTCTGCCCTGGCGATCTCCGAGCTGGAGAAGTATCTCGCCAGCTTCGGCGGCACGCCAACGGCGGAAGAGGCCCGCATGATGCTCGGCCAGCAGTACCTGCTCACCGGCGCATCGGACAAGGCGATCGCGACGGTCGAGCCGATCGCCGATGACAAGGACACGCCCGAGGGCGCGCAGGCCGCGTTCCTCCTCGCGGAAGCATACGAGAGCGCGAAGAATACCGAACGCGCCGAGCAGGTGTTCCTTGCTGTCGGCGACCAGGCGCCGTTCCTGTTCATGAAGCAGGAGGCGCTCGATAACGCGGCCCGCCTGCGTCTGGCGCGGGGCAATGCACCGGGCGCCGTGGAAGTGCTCGAGCGTCTCGTCGACATGACGCCTGCGGTCAATCCGGAGCGCGATGTGTATGAGCTCCGGCTTGCCGAAGCCCGCGCCGTGGCCGGCGGGAAAGCGCCATCGGCGGGCTGAGCACTACATCCCGAGCTTTTTTCTCATCGGCGCCGTAAGCGACTGCTTGACGGCGCCGAAGTCTTTCCAGGGATCCGCACCGTCGCGCAGTCTCGACGGCAGGTTGTTGATCGTGAACGCGTCCGCACGCACGCCGCCCTCCAGCTCCGCCCACGAGATCGGTGCCGAGACGGTCGCTCCCGCCCGCGCCCGCGTCGAATAGACCTCCACCGCCGTCGAACCACGCGCGTTGCGGAGGTAGTCGAGCAGGAGGCGACCTTTGCGACGGGCTTTCGAGACGTTGAGCGTGTAGCGGTCCGGCGAGGCTGCGGCGACCGCCGCGACGACGGCGCGTGAAAAATCCCGAACCTCATCCCACCCGCTCCGCCGCTGGAGCGGGACTACGATGTGGAAGCCCTTGCCGCCGGTCGTCTTCACGAAGCTCTCCAGCCCTACCGCGTCGAGCAGCGCGCGTACCTCGAGCGCTGACTGCTGGATCAGCTCCCACGCGAGGCCCTCATCCGGATCCAGGTCGATGATGAATCGGTCCGGCTTCTCCAGCCGGTCCGCGCGTGAATTCCACGTGTGCAGCTCCAGCGCACCTATCTGAACCAGCGTCAGGAGCCCTTCCACGCTGTCCAGCGTCCCATAATCCCGGGCCGCCTTCTCCTCCTTTACCCGGATCTTGTGGATATGCGGTGAATCCAGCTCGTCCATGTGCTTCTGAAAGAAGCACTGCTTCTGGCGTCCCTGCGGGCACCGCACCAGCGTCAGCGGACGGTCCGCGATATGGGGCAGCATCCAGTCCGCGACCGCGACGTAATACTCCGCCAGGTCCTTCTTCGTCGTGCCCTGTTCGGGGTAGAGGACCTTGTCCGGACTCGACAGGCGGACTCCCTCGACCTCGATCGCGCCATCCCGGGCGGGGGAGCGCTTTTTCGATGCTTTCGCTTCCACGGCGGATCCCTCCGGAATGAGCGCCTCGACAGGCGCAGGCTTCTCCCAGCGGACCTGGCCGGCCGGCTTGTCCTCGCGCAGACCGCGGAACGTCGGGTGCCGAAGAATTCCATCGGCCGTCCGCTCCGTGTATGCGACCTGGCAGACCAGGCGAGGCTGGACCCAGTGGACGCCGCGCGCGTCCGCGCCGCGTGGCGGATTGACGACAGGCGGCTTTGAGCGCTCCAGCTTCGACAGGCGACGTTGGAGATCCACGAGCATCGCGGTGTTGAACCCGGTGCCCACCTTGCCGCAGAACTCGAGGCCGCGCTCGCCATGGACGCCCAGCAGCAGGGCACCCAGACCTGCACGGGACCCCGAGGGGTCGGTGTATCCAGCAATCACGAACTCCTGCTCGCGGCCGCACTTCACCTTGAGCCAGTCCTTGCTCCGGCCCGGACGGTACGGGGAATCGACCCGCTTCGAAATGATCCCCTCGAGATTGGCGCGGCAGGCCTGCTCAAAGAGCTGCGCCCCGTGACCGACGACGTGGTCGCTGTACCGGATCAATCCACCGGAGGAAGCCTTACCGGAGGAAGCCTTCCGGGCTGACAGAAGCTCCTGGAGGGCAGCCTTGCGTTCGAGCAGCGGGCGCTGGCGCAGATCCTGGCCGTTGACGCTGAGGATGTCGAACGCGAAATAGAGTAGATCGCCCTTGCCGCGGGACTTCAGCGCGTTCTGCAGGGCCTGGAAGCTGGTCGTGCCGTCCGCGAGCTGGATTACGACCTCGCCGTCCAGTACGGCGTCTTTGACGGGAAGCGCCGCCGCCGCTTGTACTATGGATGGGAACCGGTCCGTCCACTCCTTGCCGTTCCGGGTCCACAGCCGGGCCCGGCCGTTCGCGACCCGCGTTAGCATGCGGTAGCCGTCGAACTTGATCTCGTGCAGCCAGCCGTCGCCCTCCGGCGCCGTATCCGTCAGCGTGGCGAGCTGTGCGGTCGGCAACTCGGTCCTGGTCGCCAAAGTGTCTCCGATCTCCAGGGGATTGTGGCGAACGCTCGTACGCGAAGCCGTGGCAACGGCCGGGCCACTCCGCGCGGTTTGCCAGGGTGACGGCGCAACCTGGGCGGCCTGAATCCGTGCGGTCCGGCAGTGGCCCGTTGGACCCGTATGCCATGTCGGTCAGGCGCCCACGAACAGCGTAGAAATACAGGCGGCGGAAATCTGGCGCCGAATATGGCGGTCGAACGACCGCGCCGCCTGGCTGCCGCCCGGAGTGAGGTCACGAGGCCGCCAAATACGGCGGTGATCGACCGCGGTGTCGACGAAAAGGCTCGTCGTGGTCGGTTAGCCGCCGTTGCCGCGGATCCCGCTCGACCAACCGGGAATCCCGCGTAGACCCTGCCCAGCCGCCCGCCATTTCCACTTCGCATAATATACGTTATGTAAACTCACGTCGTGGATAACTACCCTGGAATCCACACATGACCCTCCTCTCTCCCGCGGCAGCTCCTCGCCGTCGAGGCCTGGGATCACTGCCGGGCCGCGCCGTCCGGTATTCGGCGACCGCGATGAATGCGGACCGCAGGCGACCCCACCCATGACGGAGACGCTTTCAAATCACTTTAACTGCGAGACGCTAAACGCAGCGGGTTGCACGACTTATGAGGCACGGGCTAGGTGTTGGGAAACCTTCGGTCCTACGGCGAACGCACCCGAAAGTCGGTGAATAATCATGCAGACGGACGTGTAAAAATACGCCCGGCCACGGATCTGTGCGCGGTGTGGGTTGGAAGTCTAGAGACGGCGGGTGGCGGACAGGAGGCGCAGCTTCCAGACGCGCCAGACGGCTTCTCGGATGATGCGCTTGGACATCTTGGACTCGCCGACGGTGCGGTCGACGAAGACGATCGGGATCTCGCCGATCGTGAAGCCCTTCTTCCAGGCGCGCATGCTCATCTCGATCTGGAAGGAGTACCCTTCCGATTCGACGCGGTCGAGCGCGATGGATTCGAGGACGTTCCGGCGGAAGGCCTTGAAACCGCCGGTGGCGTCGAAGAGCGGGAGTCCGGTAACGATCCGGGCGTAGACGTTGGCGAAGTAGGAAAGCAGCAGCCGGGCGATCGGCCAGTTCACGACGGTCACCCGTCCGTCGAGGTATCGGGACCCGAGGACGACATCGTACTGCTCGAGGGCGGCCAGGAACTGCGGCAGGTGCGCCGGGTCGTGCGAGAAATCGGCGTCCATCTCGAACAGGGCGTCATAGCGTCGCTCGATACCCCAGGCGAAGCCGGCCAGGTACGCGGTGCCGAGCCCGAGCTTGCCCGAGCGATGCAGGACGTTGACCCGGGAGTCCCCTGCGGCGAGCTCGTCTGCGACGGCGCCTGTCCCGTCGGGTGAGCCGTCGTCGATGATCAGGACGTCCAGCCGGGGGTCCACGGCAAGGACCATCGGAACGATCCGGGGGATGTTCTCCCGTTCGTTATAGGTCGGGATAATGACGAGGGCGCGCTGTATGATGCTCATATGATACCGGGCAGCGTGCTCCCCTCCCGCCCGGTCGACGGTCCTGACCGGGTCGTGGTGGAAGCGATAGGAATCAGCGCGAGCGGCAGCAGCTCGGACGCGGTGAACCATAGTCGCGACATGATGGAGATCGTGACGGCCGCGGGCGCAGACATGATGGATCCCAGGAGCGCGAGCATGATGAGCTCGCGGGCGCCGGCGCCGGCCGGTACGAAGGGCACGAGCAGGCCTCCCAGGTAGGCCGCCGCCAGAACACCGCCCACCAGAAGCGGCCGCGCGAAAGCGACCGGCTCGAACGACCCTACGAAGACCACGAAGGCGCCGCAAACGAGGAGCCAGGAGAAGGCATAGCCGAGTACCCATGTCGCGGCATTCAGCGCGGTGATGTCCTCCGCAACTGCAACGGCATTACCCAGCCGGGCGCCTACATTGGGCCCGGCGAGCCGCAGCAGCAGCCGCCGCATTGCGTCCCCCGCCGGGGTCCGCGCCACGACCCAGACGGCAACGCCACACATCGCCAGGATCAGCATGCCACTGAGCAACGGATCAATGCGCGCTATCGTGCTGTCGGCGTGCAGCGTTCCTGCAAGATCGGGAAGAGCCGCACCCACCATCACGAGCCCCGTCGCGAGGAAGACGACCTGGGCGATGATCGACGCGGCCACCGCCCGCCCGGCTGCCATGCCGAAGCGCGCCGCGAGCACGGCGACGCCGGCAATCTGCCACACCTTCCCCGGAACATACCTCGCCAGGCTCGAAACGAAGTAGATGTGGAGCACACTGCGCGCGGACGCGGTAGGTGAGCCGAGGTCCACCGCAATTCGTCGCCAGAGAAACGCATGCAGGAGCTGCGCGGCGAGGAGTATGACGAGGGACATCAGAAGCGGTCCGACGGCGGGCCGCTGGGCGATCACCTCCGCCCAGCTGAGCCGGCTGATGTCCGGGGCGAGGCGGTCGTAGATGAACCAGATGATGAGCACGCCGAACACCGCGCTGACAACCTTCATCAGCATCCCCCTGGTGCGCGCCGGCCGCTCGTTCACGCTCCCCTCGTCGCCACGAGTCCGATGCGGCGCCTGAGCAGCGGAACCCATCGACCGAGACCGCGCTCGAGCATGTTCCAGATGGGCAGATGGGACGGCAGGTAGCGGACAGGACGCACGTCGAACCCCGCCCCACGCAGCGCCGTGCTCAGCTCCGCCGCCGAACGGATTCCGATATGCGACGGGTCCTGGGTCATCACCCCGCTGTCCTTCAGCCGCTCGAACAGGTGGGACTGTTCGGGTGTGTAGATGACGATGCTGCCGCCCGGCCGCAACGCGCGATGCGCTTCGGCCAAGATGCGCCCGAGCGTGTCATCGTCGAGGTGCTCGGTCATGTCCGCGGCGAGGACGATGTCGCACGAGGCGTCGGGTAGCGGCAGCAGTGCAGCATCCGCCTGGATGAAATCCGCACGCGCGACGTGCTTCGCCCCGACGCGTTCGGCACCTGCAGCGCCTTCCGGAGTGGCGGCGCCTTCCGTAGCGGCGACGCCTTCAGCGGCCGCGACGCGCTTTGCGGCGCGCACGGCCTCCACCGCCGGGTCGACGCCGATGCCATGCGCGCCGTGGCGCGCGGCCTCGACCGTGAACGTGCCCATGCCGCAGCCGATGTCGACGAGGGTCTTCCCCGCCACGTCCGGCAGCAGACGGAACACGTTGGCGATGCGCTGCCGGGCGAAGCGGTTGCGCGTGCGGTAGCGCGCGACGAGGTCGTCGAAGTACGCGCGGTCGTAGTGGTCCGCGACATCATACGCCGTGACGCCGACAGGTCTCGTCACGCCAGCGCTCCCGCGGATTCGCCGGGGCGCAGGTCCGCGCCGCCCCGCGCGTCCAGATCACGACGGTCCCGCAGCATCCCCGCGACCACGATCCCGGTCAGCGCGAGCAGCAGCACGATCGAGACAAGCGCGGGCATCCGCGCATTCGACGCCTCGTAGAACATCTCCACCTGGTGCGTCCCGGCAGGCACGGCGATGCCGCGGAATGTGTAGTTCGTCCGCACGACGGGAACGGGCGCGCCGTCCACCGTCGCCTTCCACATTGGATACCAGTTGTCCGTAATCACCAGCAGCGCGGGCCGGTCGGTCCTCACCTCGAGGCTGGAGCCATTGATATCCCGCTTGCTCCACGTCACGCCGCCCTGTGCACCCGGCTGCGGCGTGACGGGTCCGGTGATGGCTGCAGGCAGGAACGCGGACGTGCCGTCGAAGTCCGGCGACTGCATGCGCGCGAGCGTCGTCGCATCATCCGCAACTTCGATGGACGTTGCCAGGAATGCGCGCGGCACGACGTTCCGATTGCGGTATACCGCGCTTCGGCTGCCCACGAACACTTCCTCCCATCCCGCATCCTGAATACGCTGCGGGAGCAGCATGTATCCGACATTCAGCGTGTTCAGCATACGCAGGTTCGACCTGGCCAGTCCGCCATCCGGCTGACCATCCGGGCCGACGAGCTTCACAAAACGGCCCATCTCGTTGCCGTGATGACCCCCGAGCTGCTCGATGCCGTGCGTGGCCAGATCGTTGTGGCCGTACGCGCGCGGCATCCCCGCCAGTTCGCTCAGGTCGAACGCGCGGAACACCTCGCCCGCGGCCTGCCTCTGCTGGAGAAATGCGATCGACTCATCGGGGGCAAACGTCGTTCCCTGCTGGTCCTGCATGCGGTTCATCGTAACCGTGGATGAAATGAACCAGCGGTCTACGCGGTAGAGATCGACGGCGGCAAGAGCCGCAATGAGCAGCACCGCGATGCGAGCGTTGTATGCGATCGACCGCGTGCCCATCCACCAGCCCGCGGTCAGCGCGGACAGAAGAAATGCGATCCAGAATCCGACGCCGATCCTCGCCTCGTTCAGAGCCAGCATCTGCGCGGGCCCCATCCGCTCCGCAGTACCCGTCGGCGGATTGTAGATGACAGCCTTCCAGAACCCGATCAGTGCGCCGCTGGACGCGAGCAGGGCCAGTACGCCCAGGATCCCGGTCGCAATCCAGAAGTACCGTGTGATCGTACGGTGGTCGTCGACGGCTGCGCGCCATTCGAGCAGACGCTCGAGAGCGAGCGCGCCCAGCGTCGCCAGACTGAGGCCGTACAGGAAGATGATCAGCGACGGCGCTCGAAAGAGCTTGACGCCGGGAATGAGGTAGAACAGATGGAAGAGCGGTGTCGTAGCCCCGACAGCATAGACGAGTGACAGAACGGCGAGGCCGCTGAAGAACCAGACGCGCGGCGTACGTCGCCTGAAGAAGAGAACCGGCACGAGCAGGAGCGCGATCAGGCCGGCGTACTCATGGTTGAGCTTGAACGGGTTGCGGCCCCAGTACGTGGGATCCGCACCGGCACGCGTTTCCCCGACGAACTCCGGAACCACGAGCGCCATGATCTCTTCGGGATGCAGCGAGTAGCTGGTCGCCTCCACATACGCCTGTGCCGGCTCGACGCGCGCGTCATTGCGCTGCGAGTCCTCGCGCAGGTACGCCAGCGGCGGCAGCACCTGGACGGCCGCAGCGCCGACACCGAGCACACCCGCGAGCGCGAAGAGACCGATCAGCCTCGCCGCTTCCCCGCCCGACCCGTTCGCGCGCCAGGTCTCCCACACCCGGAAGAAGAAATACAGCGACACGCCCCAGATGCAGAAGTAGGCGAGCTGCATGTGAGAAGTGAGGATGATGAGCGTGATGCTCAGTGCAAATGCCGCGAAGTGATGCAGTCTCTTTTCTGCGACGGCGCGTTCGGCCATCCAGAACACGAGGGGCGCGAGCGCGGAGACGAACAGTTTGCCGTCGCCGCCGGGATAGACGAGCGAGACGAGGTCCGCGCCCATCATGTAGACGAGGCCGCCGAAGAACGCCGGCCCGCGCGAGAGCCTGAGACCACGCCTGAGCCACAGATACGTAAATGCGCCCGCTGCAAAGACGTGCAGGATCATCTTCCACGCCCACATCGTCTTCGCATTCAGGAAGAAGAGCATCAGCGACGGCGGATAGAAGATGTCGCCGTGCATGCCGTCGATGAACGGCAGGCCGCCGAGCATCAGCGGATCCCACAGCGGGAACGCGTGGTGCGTCTGCACGAACTGCGTGTAGAAGTTGCGCGCGAAATAGCTGAGCGCGAAGGAGTCCGTACCCAGCAGCGAGTCGCCGAGGAAGATCGCTTCGGGAAACAGCGCGATCGTTACGGCCGCATACAGCACTGGCACCAGCCAGCGCGGAAAGGATGGCTCGTCGGCCATGCGGGCATGCAGTGCACGCTGCGCCGTTGTCGCCCGTGTCGCTGTGCCCTTCCCCGACGCCGCCGTCCGCGTGCCGGTCCGATCCCGCTTTGCCATCAGCGCTTCTTCTCCTCGACGAGCTGCCTGTAGATGTCCTGGTGCCGGCGCGCGAGGCGCTCGAGGCTCCAGTGGTCGACCACGCGCGTCCTGGCGCGCTCGCCTGTCTCCTTCAGGTCCGTGCGCTCCAGCAGCGCGACGAGCTTGTCGGCCAGGTCCTGCGGGTCGGCGGGATTGTAGAGTGTGCCGACTGATTCGTCGACGATCTCCGGCAGGCCGCCCACGCGCGACGCGGCCACCGGCACCGAACAGCTCATGGCCTCCAGCGCCGCAACGCTCGTGGCTTCCATGAGCGACGGCAGAATGGCCGCGTCCGCGGACGCGAAAAGCCCCGGCATCTGCGTGTTGGGCCGCGCGCCCATGAAGTCGACCGCGTCGCGGATGCCCAGCTCGCCGGCCAGCCGCTCCAGCTTTCCGCGCTCCGGACCGTCCCCAACGAAGATGGCCTGCACAGGCATGCGCTTCCGCACGAGCGGCAGTGCGCGGACGAAGTATTCGACGCCGTTCTTCTCGAACAGCCGCCGCGGCACGATCACGCGTCTGACGCCGTGCTCGCGCGGCAGCGTTGCCTGTACCGGCCGGAACATCGCGGTGTCCACGCCGTTCGTGACGGCCTCGGCGCGCGGATGCTGATAGAGTCCCAGTGCGGTGTCGCGGATCTCCTCGGACGCAGCCAGGAGCCAGTCCGCAGAGGAAATAATGCGACGGAGGATGGGCTGCCACTTCGGCTTCTTCGCCATCCGCAGGAAGTGCGACGTGTGCAGTGTAAGCACCATCGGCAGGCCGAAGCGCCGCTTCGCGAGCATGGCGGGCGGTGCGGAAGCGAAGGTCTGCGCATGCAGCACATCGGCCTTCTTCGCGTATGGCATGTACGTCGGGATGCTGGCCATCGTATGCGCCATCCAGCCCGCGGGCGACTTCCCCGGAAACCAGGTCCGGATGACGTTCACGCCGTCCATGACCTCACGCGCCGCGGCATCCGGCTTCGAGCGCGACGTGATCATGGTGACCTCATCGCCCAGCCGGACCAGCTCCTTGCACAGATAGTATGCGTGACTCTCGAGGCCGCCTACTTCCGGCGGGAAGTAGATGCACTGCTGCAGCACCTTCACGCCGGCACCGCGGCCTCGAAGTCCGTCGTCACACGCGGCGAGCCGGTGAGCTCGTGCATGATGATGTCCGCAATCCGGACCGCGGCCTTGCCGTCGCCGTACGGGTTGAAGCCGCTCTGCCGCTCGTCATGCGGCGCGCCGAGCACCGCGGCCGCGGCTGCCGTGATGCGTGCGCGGTCCGTACCCACCAGCGTGGCAACGCCGGCCTCGACGCCCTCCGGCCGTTCGGTGACCTCGCGCAGCACGAGCACCGGTGTGCCGAAGCTCGGGGCCTCCTCCTGGATGCCGCCGGAGTCCGTGATCGCGAGCGCGGCGTGGCGCAGCGCATGGCCGAGGTCGAAGTAGTCGAGCGGCTCCGTCAGGACAATGCGCTCATGCCCGCCGAGCAGCTCGTATGCGGGCTCGCGCACCTGCGGGTTGGGATGCACGGGATAGAGCAGCACCACGTCGTTCCAGGTATCCGCGATCGCGCGCAGCGCGGTGAACGCCTCGCGCAGCGGCGCACCGAAGGATTCGCGACGGTGCGCGGTCACCAGAACCAGCCTGCGCCGGGACTCCATCACGTCGCGCAGGGCAGGACTCGTCACCTGGTGCCCGGACGCGGTGATCACGTGCAGTGCGTCGACGACGGTGTTGCCCGTGACGAACACCTTCGCCGGGTCGGTTCCCTCCCGCAGCAGGTTGTCCCGCGCGCCTGCGGTCGGTGCGAAGTGATAGTCCGCCACTACGCCCGTCATCCGGCGGAAGATCTCCTCAGGCCACGGCTGCCACTTGTCGCCGCTGCGCAGGCCGGCCTCGACGTGCGCGACGCGCGTCCGCTCGAAGAAGCCCACGAGCGCCCCGAAGAACACACTGGCGGTGTCGCCCTGTACGAGTATGAGATCCGGTCGGTAGGACTCCGTGACGGTTCGGAGCTCGCGCAGACAGCCGGCTGCCACGTCGTACAGGTCCTGCCCCTCGCGCATGATGCCGAGGTCCCAGTCCGGCTGCAGCGCGAACACGTCCAGGACCTGATCGACGAGGTCCGAATGCTGACCCGTCAGAGCCAGTCGCGTCTCCAGTTCGGGCTGGAGCTGAAGCGCGCGCATGATCGGCGCGAGCTTGATCGCTTCCGGCCGCGTCCCCGCGACCACCAGCACCCGCGGCCGCACCATGCCGCCGGGCGCTGTGGCGACCGACGTGCCGTTCGTCTGGCGTCTTATCATCGGGCGACGTCATCCCGGCGACCCTCGAGCCGCGCGCTGAGCTTGCGATGCATCGCGTCGAGCTCCGCCTGCTGCTGCGCGATCAGCTCTGCCACAAAGCCGAAGCCGAACATCAGGAAGCCTACGACCTCGAGCATGATGACGAGGTAGAGCAGCGGGCGGAACCCGAAAGGCGGCATCCAGCTGTGCGGGCCCATGCGCAGGATGATCGTCACGATGCCGACGAGCAGACCGAGGACCGCGGTGAACAGGCCGCTCATCCCGAACATGACCATCGGCTTCCGCGAGAAGAACACGAAAAACCCCACGGACAGCAGGTCGAGCAGGCCAATGACGATCCTTCCCTTCCCCGCGTACTTCGCCTCGCCGGCCCGTCGTGGATACAGCGTGATGTCGATCTCCGTCGCGGAATATCCCTGCGCATAGGCGAGCACCACGAAGAAGCGGTGCCAGTCATGGCGCAGCCGCAGCTCGTCCAGGATGTCGCGGCGGAACGCCTTCATGGAGTTCGTATCGGACACCGGGATGCTGAAGATCGCGCGGCTCAGGCGGTTGTATGTGCTGGACACCAGCCGCTTCTCATAGACGCCGACCTTCCGGCCGGTGACGATATCCCAGCCCTCATCCAGCTTCTCGAGGAAGCGCGGTATCTCTTCCGGCGAATGCTGCAGGTCCGCGTCGAACAAGACGAGCCACTTGGCGTCCGTGGCTTCCGCGGCAGTCACCATCGCTTCCGTCTTGCCGCGGTTCCGGCGGTGCACCAGCACGCGCAGCAGCGGCCACTCCGCGGCATACTGCCGCGCGAGGTCGCCCGTGCCGTCGGTCGAGCCGTCGTCGACGAGGATGACGGAGCCCTGCAGGTTGTGCTTCTCGAAGGTGCCGCGCAGCTCGCGCACGAGGTCGGGGATGTTCTCGACCTCGTCCAGGGCCGGAACCACAACGGCGAAGTTCCGCCTCGCCTCATCGGAGAGGCGGGGCGGCTGAGTCGGCGTCGGCGCAGTCACATGTTCGGCGATCATCGGCGGCGCTACACGCGCTTGCGCATGCGGGCGGACAGGATGCCGAGCTGGTCGCGGTACTTGGCGACCGTGCGGCGGGCGATCTGGATCCCCTCGTCCTTGAGGATGTTTACGATCGCCTGGTCGGTCAGCGGCCGCTTCGCCTCCTCGTCCGACACCAGCTTCTGGATCTTCGCCTTGATGCCGCGCGCGCTCACGTCCTCACCGGAAGTCGTGGACAGGCCGCTCGAGAAGAAGAACTTGAGCGGCAGCACGCCGCGCGGCGTCTGCACGAACTTCTCGTTGGTCACGCGCGAGACCGTGGACTCGTGCATGTTGATGACTTCCGCCACCTCGCGCAGTGTAAGCGGCTTCAGGAACTGCACGCCCTTCTCGAAGAACTCGCGCTGCCGGTCCACGATGAAGTTCATGACCTTCAGCATGGTCTGACGGCGCTGCTCGATGGCCTGGATCATCCAGTTCGCGCTGTTCAGCTTGTTGCTGATGAACTCCTTGTTCTCGCCCTTGAACTTGCTCTTGTCCTTGGCGATGTCCCGGTAGGCGCGTGACAGCTTCAGACGGGGCAGCGTCGTGTCGTTCAGGAACACGAGGTATTCCCCATCGATCTTGTCCACGATCAGGTCCGGCGTGATGTAGTTGTCCGGCGGCGCCGAGTACTTGAGGCCGGGCTTGGGATCCAGCTTGGACACCTCATCGGCCGCCGACTGCACGTCCTTCGGCGTGATGGACAGCTCCTTCGAGATCTCGGACCAGCGGTGGTTGATGAGCTGCTCGAAGTAATCCCGCACGATGCGGTATGCGAGCGTATCCTCCATGTCCGCATCCGTGAGCTGGAGCAGGAGGCACTCGCGCAGGTCCCGCGCGGCGATGCCGGCCGGGTCGAAGCCCTGGATCACCTTCAGCATGTCCTCCGCCTCGGCGATCGAGAACTTGTCGAGGGTCTCCCCCTCCTCCATCACCCAGTCCGAGCCGCTGTCCTCGATCCAGTTGTTCAAACCGGAAACCACGTCCTCGAGACCGCACGTGAGGCGGCCGTTCTCATCGATGTTGCCAATGATCTCCTCGCCCAGCAGAAGCTGGCGCGGGGAGTGGCGCATCAGTGTGAGCTGGTCGCGCAGGTGGTCATAGAGATCGCGCTTCTCCACCGAGACCGGCTCGAAGTACTCCTTCTCCTCGTACTCCTGGCGACGGCCGCCCGCCTCGAAGCCGTCCAGGAGGATCTCCTCCCAGTCGATCTCGTCGCGGTCCTTCTCCTTGTCCTTCTCTTTCTGCGCTTCCTTTTCCTGCTGAGACGTCTCTTCGTCCGTTACCTGCGGCTCTTCCAGCTCGAGGAACGGGTTGTTCAGCATTTCCTGCTTTATGTGCTGCTGCAGATCCAGGAGCGGCATGTACAGGAGATCCATCGCCTGGTACAGGCGTGGATTGATCTTGATCTCCTGCTTCAGATGCGTGCCCTGGTACAGCCCTGTTCTGATACTCATACTGCGTCTTCCGGTCGGGGATAACGCTGCCGCATCCGCGCTGTCAGCGTCGGGCCGAAATAGATCTCGGCAACCTCTTCGTTCCACACGAGCTCGCGCACCGTGCCTTCCACGCGAACCTTTCCGTCATACATGATGTACGCCCGGTCCACGATGTCGAGCGTCTGCTCGACGTTGTGATCCGAGATGATCACACCGATACCGCGGTGCCTGAGGTCCGCGACGATCTGCTGGATGTCGTGCACCGCGATCGGGTCCACACCCGCGAACGGCTCGTCCAGCAGCATGAACTTGGGCTCACTCACCAGCGCGCGCGTGATCTCGAGCCTGCGCCGCTCACCACCGGAGAGCGAGTACGCCTTCGACTTCCTGAGGTGCTTGATCCCCAGGTCGTCCAGCAGGCGCTCCAGCCGCTCCTTCCGCTCCGCTCGCTTCAGCGGCATCTGCTCCAGGATCGCCATGATGTTCTGCTCGACCGTCAGCTTCCGGAAGATCGACGGCTCCTGCGCAAGGTAGCCGATACCGGCACGCGCCCGCTTGTACATGGGCACCCGCGTCAGCTCGCGGTCATCCAGGAATACCTGTCCGTCATCCGGCGATATGAGACCGACGATCATGTAGAACGTCGTGGTCTTCCCCGCGCCGTTGGGTCCGAGCAGCCCGACGATCTCACCCTGCGACACGTCCACATTGACTTCGGCCACGACGCGGCGTCGGCGATACGCCTTGACCAGACCGCGCGCAGCCAGGGTGCTGCCACCCGGGACCAGAGCAGACTGTCGCTCCTCGGGCGCATCCACTGGCCCCCTCTCGGCGCTGGAGAGCAAGTTCCTTACCGAGCGCTCCAGATATGCGACTGCGGCCTCGCGATCCGCTCGGACATCGGCCCATGCGGCCGGCGCGACGCGCACGCGCTCCCACGCTTCCGTGCTCGGCTCGCCATGCGCGAGACCCTCCGCACTGAGACGGGCGAGGACGTGATCATCCAGATAGCGGGACAGCTCCTCGGGATCCTTGCCGAAACCCGCGGCCTCCGGACCGGAGCCATTCATGCCGACGAGCATCGACCATCCCGCACTCAGGCCTGCGAGCCATTCACCGCGCTCGAGGGCGCCGTCCGTGTCGGCATGCTGCACCAGCTCGAGCATGGCGGCCGCGAGCGATGCGTCCCGCGGCCGGAGCCCATCGACAAACTCGAAAAGCGTCACGACCCACCCGGCCGGTTCGTGCCGGCGGCAGTGCGCGTGGCGGGCGTCAGATAGAGTCCCTTCACGTTTCCCTTCAGATCCAGATCCGCAACTTCGCCCTTCTCGAACCGGACGATGATCCGGTCCGCGAGCGTGTGATGGAACTCCCATTCCGGCGGTTTTTCGGGCGACGGAACGGCGGCCGCAGCAGCGGCGGTGCTGTCGCGGTCCGCGATCTTCATGCGGAGTGTGGCACTGGCAGGCGCGCCGGGCACACCGGACACGACCAGCGACTCGAGCACCCGTCCGTCGTTCGCAGCCGACACGTCCGTCGATGCAGAAGTGCTGGCAGCATCCGCACGCTCGAGTGTCGGCGCGGCCGCGCGGCGGGCGGCAGCGCGCGCGGCTGCCGCGCTGTCCACGGTGAACGCGGCGACAATGGTATCGCCGGTCACCCAGTCATTCGTCAGATACTGCGGCAGCTCGCCCGCCTGCGGCGGCCCGGCTGCAGTATCGATGCGCTCGCCGAACGCGTGACCGACCGCGTCGACGCGCTCCAGCTTCTGACCAGGCGCGCGCGTGTCGATGGAGTCCGCGCGCAGATTGAAAGACGTCGAAAGCACCTCGGGCATCCCGTCGGGCCGCCCTGCCGTTCCAGCCGGCCGTGTGGCAATCAGACGGTTCACCGCACCCGAGTCCAGCTGGATGGTCAGGAACGGAGAGTTGACGCGGATGTCCTCCGCAATGAGCCGCGCGTTCCGGATCGACCGCACCTCGCGCACGTCCTCACCCTCGGTGAGCAGAGCGCGGATCGTGTCGCCGTGCAGCTGATACTTCTCACTTTCGACGCGCGCGTCCTGCGCCAGCTGCATCTCGCCACCCGACTGATCGTACGCCACATCATTGCCGTAGCCACGCATGTCGCGGCGGGTGATCACCGCGTTGCCGGTGCCCCGGAACATGCGCTCACCTATGATCTCGATCACGTCCGCGTCGACGATCGTGCTGTCGCGCTCCGATCTTGCCGCGACGCCGGCCTTTGCACGCTGCTGAATGACTGCATGCCCCCGCCCGCCGCTCGTCACCATCCTCGCCTCGGGCGTGCGCGCATTCTGCCGGAAGTAGTCGAGCGCGGGCGCCTCCAGGCGGGACCTCGTCTCGAGATCCGTAACGACCACATGGCCGTGCGCCTGCAGGAGGCCGGCGTTCTTGTAGTACTGGGCGCCGTCCGCAGAGACGCGCTTCTTGCCGTCGCTGTACAGGACGTGTCCGCTGAGCGTCATGATCTGTGTCGACACGCTGGAGTAGATCTGGTCCGCACTCAGGCTCGAGCCGTCCGGACAGGTGACCTGCACGGAATCCGCGACGCTGGTCTCGTACGGCGTTCCCATGTTCTGACCCGCCGCGTTCTTCGCGTAGACGATCGTACAGATCATCTGAGCCGAAGCGTGTGACACGGCGAGCAACATCAGGAAGAGGCAGACGCCGAGAGCACGCATCAGAACGTGACCCCCCGCGTGGTGCCGCTGGCGTTCTGGGCATTGAAGCTGGTGAACCGTCCGTCCACGATGGTGGCTGTCATGCTCTGCGCCACCTGCTCCGTGCCGTCCGCATTGCGGATGCGCGTCTGCACATCGCTCCACATGCGGCCCGACTGCGGATCGTAGTGCAGCTCCTCTGTCGTGATGGTCCGGCCTTCGCCGACCGTGGTGAGCACGACATTGCCACGCGCGACCATCGCGTCAGTCCGGGTGTTGATCGAGCCGCCGTTGGCCGTGACGGTACCGCTGCTCGCACCCGCCGCGTCGAAGACCGAGACCTGCATGCCACGGAGCTGGATCGATGCGGAGTCGTCGAAGAGCAGTGCCGTGTCGGCATGCAGCCTCGCCCTGCGGATCGAGTTCTGGGAGGCGAAATGCTCCATGTCGATCATGACGCGGTCCGCCTGCAGCTCCGGCAGATCACTGCCCGGCCCGAGCTTCGTCTCCTGGCAGCCGCCCATCGCAAGGGCCACGCTCGTCAGCACACCCGCCATCCGCATCCGGTTCATGCTTCTCATACCACGTTCGCCCGCAGCAGGTCGTGCAGGTGTACGACACCGCGGATGCGTCCGCGTGCATCGACGGCCGGCAGCGCCATGATGCCGTGTGTCTCCATCTGATAGACAGCCGCAGCCGCGAGGGCATCGGCCTCGATGGTCTTCGGCGTCGCGTTCATGACGTCGCCGACCGGTGTATCGAAGATGTCCTCCTGCCGCTCCATCCGGCGGGTCAGGTCACCCGCCGTGATGACGCCGAGAATGTTGCGCTCTTTATCGACGACGAACACCGTGCCCCGCCGTTCGGCGAGGAGCACGACGCACTCGCGCATGGGAGCGTCAGGCCCAAGGACAGGGAGCGGATCGGTAACCATCACATCCGCAACGCGGACGGTCAGCCGGCGTCCGAGTGTGCCGCCCGGATGCAGTCGCTTGAAATCGTCCGGCGTGAACCCGCGCTCGAGCAGCAGGGTCACCGCGAGTGCATCACCCATGGCGAGCGCGGCCGTGGTCGATGTCGTCGGCGCGAGATCGAACGGACACGCCTCCTCGGCAACGGAGCAGTCCAGTGCGACGTCGACCGACCTCGCGAGCGTGGAATCCATGCGGCCGGTCAGCGCGATGATCGCAACGCCGAGACGTGTCAGGTATTCGACGAGCCCGGTCAGCTCGGAGGACTCCCCGCTCTTCGACAACACGATCGCCACATCCTCGCGCCCGACGATACCCAGGTCGCCGTGCATGCCCTCCACGGGGTGGAGGAACGTTGCAGGCGTGCCGGTGGACGTCATGGTCGCAGCGATCTTGCGGGCGATGATGCCGCTCTTGCCGATGCCGCTCACGATCACGCGGCCGTTTGCGTCACGCAGAAGCTCCACAGCGCGCATGAAGTCGTCGTCGATGCGCGCCTCGAGCGCGGCAATCGCGTCCGCCTCCTGGCGTATGACCTTCCGTGCGGCTGCGCGGAGATCCGCGCGCTCGGCGGTCGCACTCATGCGCACGCGCTCCGGATGGCCAGCACGCTCTCGAGCAGCGGCTTCAGTGCATCGAGGCGCAGCATGTTCGTGCTGTCCGACGGCGCAGTCTGCGGCTCGGGGTGCACCTCGAGGAACAGCGCATCCGCGCCGGCTGCGGCAGCCGCGCGGACGAGCATCGGGATGTAACGCGGGTCGCCGCCGCTCGCGCCCTCGGCGCGGCCGGGTCGCTGCACGGAGTGCGTGCCGTCGAATACGACCGGCACACCGGTCGCTTCGCGCATCCGCGTGAAGCCGCGCATATCCACGACGAGATCGCCATAGCCGAAGAACGTGCCGCGCTCGGTTACCGCGAGTGCGGACGCGCCGGCCGCGCGCGCCTTCGCGACGGCGCCGGCCATCTCCTCCGGCGCCATCCACTGCCCCTTCTTGATGTTCACCGCAGCGCCGCTGCGCGCCGCGGCTTCGACCAGGTCTGTCTGGCGGCTCAGGAATGCCGGGATCTGCAGAACATCACAGACCTGCGCGGCCGCCGTCGCATGATGCACCTCGTGGATATCCGTGAGCACGGGCAGGCCGCTGGCGCTCTTCACGCGCTCCAGCCGGCGCAGCCCTTCCTCGAGACCCGGACCGCGAGCGGCGCCCGCCTTGCTGCGGTTCGCCTTGTCGAAGGACGACTTGAAGATGACCGGCAGCGACAGCTGGGAAGACAGCGAAGCCAGCGCATCCGCAACGCGCAGGTTCAGCTCGTCACCCTCGAGCAGGCACGGACCGGCAATCAGAAAGAAACCGCCGTCACTCCGGAAAAGGCTGCCGACGTCGGTCACGCGGGCTCGACCAGCGGCGCGGGTCGGTGGATCGAAACCGTCTCGTGATGTCCGTTGCTGCGCGCGCGGTGCTCGGATGCCGCCTTCACGAACGCCGCGAACAGCGGGTGTGCGCGCGTCGGCCGGGACTTCAGCTCGGGGTGGAACTGGCAGCCGAGGAACCACGGGTGGTCGGGCGCCTCGATGATCTCCACGAGCTGGCCGTCCGGCGACTGTCCCGAGAACTGGAGACCGCGCTCCGCGAGACGGTCGCGGTATGCGTTGTTCACTTCATAGCGGTGGCGGTGGCGCTCGCTGATCTCGAGCGTGCCGTACGCCTCCGCTGCGCGGGTTCCCGCCTGCAGCCGCGCGGGGAACGCACCGAGACGCATGGTCCCGCCCAGGTCCGTCACCTGCCGCTGCGAGTCCATCAGGCAGATCACGGCGTCCAGCAGGTCGCGCTTGAACTCCGCCGAATGGGATTCCTCGAGACCGCACACATTGCGCGCATACTCGATCACGGCGATCTGGAGGCCGAGGCAGATGCCGAAGAACGGCAGTCCGTTCACCCGCGCCCAGCGCACGGCGTCCACCATGCCTTCCACGCCGCGGATGCCGAAGCCGCCCGGAATCAGCAGACCATCATAGGCGGCGAGCAGGTCGGCGCCGCCGCTCCTCCGCTCACCTGTCGCACCCGGCTCCACGCCGTCCAGCACGTGCGGCTCGAACTCCTCGCTCGACAGCCAGTCGATATCCACACCGACGTCATTAGCGATCCCGCCGTGGATCAGCGCTTCCTGCACCGACTTGTACGAGTCCACAAGCGCGGTGTACTTGCC
>DASUXU010000032.1:0-3951 GCA_036377735.1 Longimicrobiales bacterium | reverse complement strand
CGATGCCGATCGCCGCGACCAGCTTGCCGCTCTTCACGATGCGTTCGACATCATCCGCCGTGTATGCAATCTCGATCTGGTCCGGACAGGACTGCTCGGCAAGGCGGTGGATCGCGGTGAACTTGTTCAGCGCGTCCGCTTTCGCCTTCTCATAGTTCTCCGGCGTCCTCGCCGTCTGGCCGACGTACACCACGAAGAATGCGACGTCGAGACCGCCCTCGCGCATGCGCGGCAGGTCCACCTGCGCGCGCGTCAGGCGGTTGCACGGATTGTATTCCGCGGTCGCGAAGTTGCCCGGAATGTCGTCGTGCGTGTCGATCGAGATGACGCGGTCCTGGATTGACCGCGCCCGTGCGGTAAGGTCGCCATCGTTCTGCGACGTGCCCGCGCTCGCGCACGCAGTGAAGGCGATGAACGCGATCGGCGCGACCCGTGAGATCCTCATTGGCCTGGCTCCATTCAGGTGGGGGGTTGGATTCGGAACATGCCCACCGCATCGCCGCAGGGCAAGGTGGCGCCCCGGCAGGGGGCCGCTTACACTGGAATCCATGAATCAGCGCACCGCCCTGGTCACCGGCGCCTCCACCGGCATCGGCAACACCATCGCCCACCGCCTGGCCCGTGACGGCTGGCGCGTCTATGCCAGCGTCCGGAAACAGGATGACGCCGACCGCCTGATCCGGGAGAGCGGCAGCGCCATCATCCCGCTGATCTTCGACATCACGGATCCTGCGGGTATCGGAGCCGCGGCGAAGCGCATCCAGGACGAATGCGGACCGCGCGGCCTGAATGGACTGGTCAACAATGCGGGCGTCGCGATCGCCGGGCCGCTCGAGTTCCTGCCGATCGACGAGCTGCGACGCCAGCTCGAGGTCAACGTCACGGGTCACGTCGCGGTCACGCAGGCGCTCATGCCGTCCATCCGCAGGGCGACCGGCCGCATCGTCTTCATCGGCAGCATCTCGGGGCGCAGCTCGCTGCCGTTCATGGGACCGTACTCTGCGTCGAAGTTCGCGCTCGAGGCGATCGCGGATTCCTGGCGACTCGAGCTTCGGCCATTCGGCATGCACGTGGCCATTGTCGAGCCCGGTGTGATTGCGACGCCGATCTGGGCTACCGCCACGCGCACCGGCGACGCCAACATCGCGCGCATGGCACCCGAGGCGGACTCGTATTACGGGAAGGCACTGGCAGGAATCAGGAAGCGGATCACGGGCGGGATGGGCGGCCGCCCGCCCGAAGCCGTCGCGGCCGCGGTGGAGCACGCACTCAACGCGCGCCACCCGCGCGCGCGGTATCTCGTGGGTCGCGATGCGCGGATGCGCATCGTGATGCAGAAGCTGCCGACGCGCGTCCGCGACCGCCTTATCGTCGCCGCCGTAAAGCGACTGTAGCTGCCGACGCGGACAGGCGGCCGCAGCGCCTGTCGATAGGCGCTACCTCTTCAGCGGGCTGATGTCCACCACGAGCAGGCCGCTCGCCATGTCCGACGCGAACAGCCGGTCGCCGATGCCGGTCACACCCCACACGAAGAAGCCGTTCGTCGCGCCGCGCCCGACCTCGCGGTCCATCGCGTTCAGCGAGCAGTAGCCGCCCGTCGTGCGGTCGCCAGCCGCACACGTGCCGAGGTCGCCGCGTATGTCGATCGCGCGCACACCACCGTTGTAGTACGCGGCGTACAGGATGCCGCTCGGCTCGTCCACCCAGAAGTTGTGCGTGCCCGCGCCCGGGACGCGGAACGTCGCAACCACCTGCGGGAAACCGAGGGTGCTGATGTCCACTACGTAGATGTCGCCGCTCGACGTGTTCGACTGCACACTGCCCGGCCCCTCTTCGCCCATGAACACGTACTTCTTCGAGCCGCTCACGGGGTCGTGGAACCACCAGATGTTGTGAATCTGGCCGGTCTCCGTCTGCACATTGCCCAGGATGACCGGGTTCGACGGTGAGCCGCCCTGGCCGCCGCCGCCAATGTCGAAGATGGTCATCCCGTCGTTCCACAGCGCGGCGAACAGCAGGCCGTCACGCACGAACACGTCATGCACGAATGGCGCGCCCATCACACGCGAGTAGACTTCCGTGATGTTCTCCATGTCCGACATGTCCACGATCGTCAGCCTCGCCGGCTGGCCCGCGCGCGGGTCGATCTGCAGGAAGCCGTACAGCGTGCCGTCCACTTCGGCCAGCTTCGCCGTATGCACGCCCGCCAGCGTATTAGGCGACGAGAACTGCGATACGAACGTCGGATGCAGCGGATCCGTCCGGTCATACACGACGATCGACCCAGTCGGCTCCGTCGCAACCACGAGGTACTGGCCGTCCGGCGTGATCTGCACGTCGCCAAGCGTGTTGATCGGCCCGATCGAGTTGTCGACGATCATCGAGTCCGCCAGCACCGGCATGCCGCTCACGTTCCACACGTAGACCGCATTGCCGCCCAGCACCCGGAACCCCCACGTCGTCGTATACGCCACATTCCCCGACGCCGCGACCTCACCCGTGAACCGGTCCTGTATCTGTCCACGCCCCAGAACCCCCAGAAACGCCGGCGGCGTCGGATCGATGTTCTCCGTAGGCTCGGTCACGTCGCCGCCGCAGGCCGCGCACGCGGCGCACGCAACGAGCGCCACCAGAGTCAGCTTCAGTCCTCTCATACTCGAGTCCCCTTCTGTGTGTGTATGCGTGCGAAGGCGAGGGCGAAGGCCAGGGCCAAAGGCCAATGTGCATCTTAGCCCATTAGCCCATTAGCCCATTAGCCCATTAGCCATTAGCTACTCCATAGCGTCCCATTCGGCCGTGGCGCGCTCCGAGATCCACCTTCAACCCCCAGCTAATGCTCCAGATATTGTTGGAGCCGTAGAACTCATGCGGATCGAACAGGAAACCGCCGTCGCTCGTTACGCGTGCAACGGAGCCGCCGAGGAAGGGGGCGGTGCGCACGCCGTGGATGTCGAATGTGCGCTCGACCTGCACGGAGGCGACGTGCCATTTCGTGATGCCGATGACGAGATGGTCGACGGGAGGCCATGCCGTGCGGAACGGGCTGATCCGCCCTTCCTCCGCGCGGTCGGTGCGCTCGAGTCGCAGCGCGCCCGTCCAGGCGGCGCGGGTGAAAGCACCCTCGGCGAGCAGTGAGGAATTGGAGATGTCGTCGCCACGCGGCGCGACGTGGGTCGAGCGGGACCACTCCACCAGGCCGTAGACGTGGTTCGCGCCGAGCATGCCGTCGTGCCGGACCGACGTGCTCAGCTTGCGCGTGTCATTGCCTTCGCCGGTCGGCTCCTCGGGCGAGTTCAGCCACGCGCGGCTCGCCTGCAGCTCCCAGCGCGGCAGCGGGCGCAGTGTGACGCGAGCCGACCACGAGTCGCCGAAGCGGTCGATGTCGCCGAGGTCCTCCGGGTCGAGCGGCTCGTTCCCGTTGAACGTTGCGAGCTCGAGTATGGCCGGACCCACGCGCACCCCGCCGATCACGACCAGACGCTCGAGCACCTGCGACAGGTGATGGTTCACAGGGAACCGCACGATGGGCCGCATCATCGGGTCGTCCGTACCGAACGGCGCGAACCCGCGGCCCGCACTGACTGACACCGCGAGCGGCAGTGATTCATGCGACGGCAGCTCGGTCTGAGCGACCAGCATCGCCTCGTGCAGGTACGTGTGCGGATGACGACGATCGATATAACCCTCGCCGTACGTCCCCGGCCCCAGCTCCCCACGCTCCAGTGTCAGCCCCTCCAGACTGATCGTCGTCATCAGGGAAAGCCGGTCGTCCAGCACGGACACCCCGCCCATCAGCGTGGGCTGCGTCAGATAGAACTCCGTCAGCGTCCGATCCGCAAACGCCGGCGCCACCCGCGTCCCCAGCCCCACCGCATGCGCCCCGAAATGGAACTGCACCCCGCCGGCCGAATCCCCCATCCCCGCCATGTCATGCCCCTGCCCCCGAAGAGG
>DASUXU010000031.1:0-3396 GCA_036377735.1 Longimicrobiales bacterium | reverse complement strand
TGAAGAAGAAGCAGAGCGCCGATCCCAGCACGGCACCCACCTCGTCCCGCCGGACCTGTACGAAGCGCTGGAACGGGCCGCCCATTGCTTCAGTGTCGTTCGTACTGGAAATCGCCATCGATCATCCGGGCCAGGGTCGCGTTCGGCCACAAAGTGACCGGCGGCCGTTGGCCTGACAAGGCGGCAGGTCCCGGAGGCGTTCGGCTGCGTCGTCACCCATTCAGCATGCGACGGCATCCGTCCCGCCTCGCGCTGCTCCCGTATCACCCTGCCTGCCGTCCGCCACCCCTCCCTCGCGGGGCCGTCACACAGCCTGCATCTTCACGCGTCCTCACACCCGGGAAGATGACATGACCACTCGACGCGACTTCGTTCGCACCGCCGCCCTCGCCACCTCTGCCGCCGCCGTGGCGCCGCGGCACCTCAGCGCTGTGCTGGCGAGTCCGCGCGCGCTGCGCATCCTGATCCTCGGCGGCACAGGCTTCCTCGGGCCGTACCTCGTGCACAATGCGCGGCAGCGCGGCCACTCGGTGTCCATCCTGACGCGCGGCCGGCGCGAGCCGGGTCTGTTCGAGAGTGATTTCGAGGGCGTCGAACATCTGATCGGCGACCGCAATCAGCCGAACGGTCTCGATGCACTGAAGGGGAAGAAGTGGGACGTCGTCATCGAGACGTCCGGCTACAGGCACCCGTGGACGCGTGAGAGCGCACAGGCGCTCAAGGGCAGCGTCGGACGTTACATGTACGTCTCGTCGACGGGCGTGTACTGGCCGTATCACACCGTGGACATCGACGAGAGCGGCCGCGTGCTCCTCGCCGACAACCCGCCGACCCCCGAGCCGACGTACGGCGTGATGAAGGCGCTGTCCGAGAACGAGGTGAAGAGCGCGTTCGGCAACAACGCCATCATTGTGCGGCCGGGCTACATCGTGGGTCCGGGCGACACGAGCGACCGCTGGACGTACTGGCCGGTCCGCGTCATGCGCGGCGGGGAGATCATGGTACCCGGCAACCCGACCGACCAGGTGCAGTACATCGACGTGCGCGACCTCACCGAGTGGATGATCCGTATGCTCGAGAACGGCACCACCGGCACGTTCAACGCCGTCGGCCCCGCCCGCAAGCAGACCATGCAGGAGTTCGTCTACGGCCTCGCCGCACTCACGCCGGCGCCGCTGTCGTGGACGTGGATCCAGGACAACGACTGGCTGAAGAACTACCCGCTCCGCAAGCTGCAGAACGGCACGACCGAGGGCCTGCTCGAAGCGGTTCCCTGGATCATGCCCCTGCCCGACGAGCTCGGCCACATGCGCGCAGTCGGCCGCAAAGCAATTGACGCCGGGCTCACATTCCGCCCGCTCGCCGTGACCGCGCAGGACACGATCACCTGGCGCGCATCGGACGACGTGCCGGCTGCTCTGCGGCAGACGCCGCGCTACGTGATGTCAGCGGAAGACGAGGCCAGACTCCTCGCAGCGTGGAAGAACAGGTGAATTGCAGCTTCGCATCCGTCGTGCGGATCAGCGTACAACCCGGACCACATCACCCTCGGCAGTGGTAGACACAAACGTAATTGTAACGCCACCTACACTCATCGTGCCGCCCACAAGGAGCGGCGCAGAGCTTTTCCAGGAATCGAGGTCGTTGATGGGCAGCACCTTCAAGGGGCCATTGCCCGTCGAAAGGGACGTGTCGACCGAATAGATCAGCACGCCCGGCGTCCACACGTCGCTGGTGTCGTATCCCTCAGCGCGTCGGCTCTCTACCACGACCGCACTGCTCGGACCCGTGGGAATCACGACCATCTTCATGCCGCCGACACGCTCGATCGGAGACAACAGCACTTCGATCGTTCCGCTGCTGGTGGCGCAGGACACCTGATCGTCATCGATCCAGCCGAGCTGCCATCGTTCCCACGCGAAGAATTCCGGGGCAAAACCGGTGATCAGGCCCATCAGTCCGAAGTTCCCCACGTACCGTAGTGCTGCTCCGGAGGATGCGTAGAGATCGGGTAGACCCATCGTATGACCCATCTCATGACTCAGCCAGAGCCCGCCCCAGTCGGTCAGGTCGCGCCCCGATATCACGCCGTTGTCGATCGTCCTCCCCTGCACTGTCGCACCCGTTCCCGCGTTCGCCACGAATGCGCGGCCCTGCATGATCGCCCCCGCATCCGGATTCGAAATGATCGCGAACGCATCGGCCTGCGAGAAATCAGTTGTTGTCGCCAGGCTGAGTGCTTCCTCGATGTAGGCTTTCTGCACGTTGAACGACGGTGCGCTCCACCCGTACTGTGACGACGCCTTGCTCATGCGGTTCCACACGAACGTCGGCTCCAGGACGAGATTCATCCTGCCATAGCTCACCGCGCTGTAGAAGGCTGCCGCCATCGGTGAGAGGATGCCGTATACCTGCTCGGGGGTGCGGGTCGCCACTGCATCCGGAAAGTCGATGAACACGACCGGCACATGCACATCACCCACGGTCCTGTGGCGCGCAGCCACGCGCGGGAAGCCGAGTGTGGCGCCGCCGTACTGTGCAGGCAGCCTGCATGCCGCCATGCCGCCCGGTGTGACATTCAGAACTGCAGAGGCGGTCACACTGCTACTCACGGCGGTGATCGTGGTCTGGCCGACGGAGATTCCGGTTATCGACCCGGTATTGGTTACCGTTGCGACGCTGTCAGCGCTCGACGACCAGGTGATCGTGCCGGCGGCAATCGCCTTTCCGAACTGGTCCCTGCCCGCTGCGGCTGCCGTCGCCGTACCGCCGACACTGATCGTCGCGGTGGAGAGCGTAACTGCGAGAGTGGTAAGGACCGGCGTGGGTGGCGGCGGCGGTGGTTCGACGACGGTGCCGCCCGGCGAGTCGCCGCTGCAGGCAACGAGAAACGAGGCCGCTGCCAGCGCAGTCGCGGCCAGGGCGAAGCGACGCTGCGGCGCGAGTCGCGGAACTGACATCATGGCTGTCTCGCAGATAACGGGATGCTGCCGTGCCGGAGAATCCGTGCGTCAGAACGGTCGCGCGGAAGGTGAGAGGCTGCAACGCGGGTGACACCAGCCGTGCGCTGTCGTGTACGAAGAACGGCAGCGTGGTACGAACGCCTTTGGGACAACCGTCAGGCGCGCAGCGGAACACTGTGTGGCGTCGCATCAACCGCGGCGTTGACCATCCTGCTCTACTACGCCGTCGCCAATCTCGCGGCCATGCGCATGTCTGCCCGGGCGAAGCTCCACCCGGACGTCGTCCCGCGGGTCGTCTTTATCTCCTGCATCCTTCTCGCCTGCGCGGCCACTTTACCGATCGCGCAACTGTCCGGGCTGAGGTCATAGCGCCTGACCGTCTGTACGTTGTCAGAATCCGTATAGACACCATATATGGAACACGCGCGCACGA
>DASUXU010000030.1:0-2179 GCA_036377735.1 Longimicrobiales bacterium | reverse complement strand
CCTGCGCAGCGCCATCGTCGCGCCGAACGCCGCCAGCGCCGCCCCCAGAATGATGCGCGGATACGGATCGATGACGGCCGGCGGCACCTCGATCACACCGCTCGCATCCGCCTTCGCGGGCTGAGTGAGGTAGCGCCCGCGCTTCGGGAACGGGAAGTCAGTGGCCAGCGCGCGCAGCGCGGGCACGATCTCCGGACCGCTCACCGGCACGCCGTGTCCCGCGCCGACGACCGCCGGCCGCAGCGTCAGCAGTGCACGCACACTGGCGCGCGCGGCATCCCAGTCGGTGGTGAACGGCGCGGCGGGCCGGTCAATGGACGGCCGCTCCGCGAGCACATCGCGCCACGAATCGAGGTCCGTCGTTGCGACGGCGTCTCCGGCGATCAGGACGCGGTCGCTGTCGCGGAAGAGCGAGATGTGACCGGGCGTATGCCCGGGCGTGTGGATCCAGCGCCAGCCGTCCGCGCCGGGGATGGACCCCTCGTCAGGGAGCGCGCGTACGCGTCGGCCGAGATTGATGCCCGTGGTAGGAAGCAGCCGTGCGAGATGCGCGATCGCGCCCCCCATGCTCGAGTCGCGCGGCGGGTAGTCCGACAGGCCGCGCAGGTAGGGCAGCTCCAGGCGGTGTGCGAAGACGGGTACCCGCCAGAAGCGCGACAGCTCATCCACCGCGCCCGCATGATCGACGTGGCCATGTGTCAGGATGATCGCTTCCGGCGGCGTGCCGAACACCTCCGCTGCGGCCCTCAGCGTACGGCCGGCCGTCATCGGAAGGCCGGTATCCACGAGCACCCAGCGCTCGCCCGGACGGCCGAGGAAGTAGACATTCACGAATCCGTGCGTCAGGTACGCCACATCCTCTGCCACGTACTCGACTCGCCGGCGGTTCCGGCTCGATACCACGCGTCGCAGCTGTCGCATGCGCCTCCCAGGTGATGTTTTCCCGCCTGCACTGCATGGTTCGGTCCCCGGCGGTCCGTCGTTATCTTGCAGGCAGGTGCAGCGCTCCGCGAGAGCCCGCGGACGGCCGGATGGCCCGAGCTGCCGTCGCATACAGAGGATGTACGAGATGAAGCCGTATCCCGCGCTGACACGACTGCTGACCGGAGCCCTCTGCCTTGCGGCCACGGCCGGGTGCAACCGCGATGCCGCGCCGCCCGCACCGCAGACCGTCTGGGCGCTGACCGATACCATGCCGTATGAGAACCTCGTGTCCACGGGGACGATGGCCCTGCTGCGCAGAGACGACGTCGTCATCGACTCCGTGGATCTCGCGTTCGGCGTGCAGCGTGTCGGCCGCGACTCCATTCTCTTCCTCCCGGTCCGCTCAGACTCCTCGCCGAAAGGCATGGTCAGGAACATCACGGAGCACGTGCTGTACGACGGCCGGACGACCACGCCGCTGCGCGACATCGTGCCGCACTTCAACAGCCTGTTCTCCTCGCCCGCTGTAATCGACGGCGCACTGCTGTACTGGGGACTGCACAACGTGAACGGCATCGACAGCGTGAAAGCCATCCGTTACGAGTTCGGGCGGCGTCGCCTGAACATCCAGCCACTGACGGATTCGATCATCGGTACCGACGACCGGTTCTACTTCACGCCGCCGCATCTGGAAGGGAAGGAGATCGTGTTCAAGGCACCGACCGGCCGATGGGCGTTCCGCGTTCCAAGGGCGAGCCAGTGATGCGTGCGTCCGCGCTGCGCGCACTCACCGTGCTTCGCGCAGGTAACGCGCTGCGCACACCCGCAGCGCTGCGATTGCTGCCGGTGCTGAGTGTCATGGCGCTCGCAGCTGCCTGCGCACCGCGCGCGCCGCAGCACGTCACGCCGCGATCGATTCCGCGGTCGCCATCTCCGACGCAATCCGAGGCGGATGAGCAAACCGAAGCTGACGCGCCGCTGATGCGCGCGACCGTCTCGCCATATCGTCCGCGCACACAGCCCATTGCCGCGAGCGGCGCACTGGTTATTCCCGTGCAGGGCGTCACGCCCGGCCAGCTGCGCGACACGTTCGGCGACGCGCGCGATGCTTCACGGCGTCACGGCGCGATCGACATCATGGCGCCCCGCGGCACGCCCGTACTCGCGGCGGGCGCCGGTACCATCGTCGCACTCGACAACAGCGCGCGCGGCGGGATCTCGATCTACGAGCTAGCGCCCGACCGGCGCACGATCT
>DASUXU010000029.1:0-22973 GCA_036377735.1 Longimicrobiales bacterium | reverse complement strand
GCGCCTGCTCGCACTGATCCGTCGCGCGCGGCTGCCGCGACCACTCGTCAACACGCCGCTCCGTGGCTTCGAAGTCGATTTCTTCTGGGAAGCAGAACGCCTGGTCGTGGAGGTGGATGGCTTTGCCTTTCACGGATCTCAGCAATCCTTCATTCAGGACCGCCGCAGGGATGCGGACCTCACCAACGCCGGCTACCGGGTGATCCGCCTTTCCTGGGAAGACATCGACAATCGGCCGGAAGCCACCATAGTCGTTCTGGCACAGGCACTCATGCGCTGCTGATGCGGTGAGCGCTGCGGTAAAGCGCAGGCCAACGCGACCCCATGCGCGCCAGATGTTTCCCTTGGGACCGAGGCCTTCTGGTATCGCCGCGCTTGCCGTTTATCGATATGGATATTATCGATAATCAGAAACCGATTCCGACTGCGACCTGTTCAGGAGTCCGCCATGGCCGATCCGAAGACCGGCACCCTCTACCTCGCCCGACGGGTCATCCGCGCGCTCATCGTGCTCAACTGGATGGCCGGCGGCTTCATCCTCGTGCTGCTGGTGGGCAGCATGGCGTTCGACGATCTGATGATGAACGCACTTACCCAGGGGCGCGCCTCGCCGCGTCTGACGGCGGGGATGCGGGCGATCATGGTGCTGGGTCTATTGAGTGTGCTGGTGATCAACGTCGTGCTGACGCGGCTGTCGAGCATCGTCGATACGGTGCGCGCGGGTGATCCGTTCACGCTCATCAATGCGGGACGGCTGCGCACGATTGCGCTGGCGCTGGCCTGGCTGGAGATACTGCACGTGTTCATCGGCCTGATCGCGACCGGCGTGTCGACCAAATCGGTACCGCTGGAGATCGAGTGGGGGATCTCGATCACGCGCTGGCTGGCGGTGCTGCTGCTGTTCGTGCTGGCGCAGGTGTTCGAGCACGGCGCGTCCATGCGGGCGGACCTGGAAGGAACGATCTGATGGCGATCCGCGTGAAGCTGGATGACGTGCTGTACGTCCGTCGCATGACACTGACGGACCTGTCCGAACGGGTGGGAATAACGCTGGCCAATCTGTCGGTGCTGAAGACGGGGAAGGCGAAGGCGATCCGTTTTTCCACACTCAACGCGATCTGTGCTGCACTGGAGTGCCAGCCCGGCGACCTGCTGGAATACGATGCGATGTCCGCCGATGACGATGACAACCTGGAGGAGGACTGAGATGAGTTACGCGAGGCCGGACCTGGAAGTCTCGACCGTACGTCTCAATGCGATGCGCGCACTGTACCTGCTGATCACGGTCGGCATGGGCTCGATCATCTGGCCGCTCATGTTCCGGCACGGTGACTGGAGCGTAATGCACAGCGTCGCAAGCAGCATGCTGGCGGCGCTGACACTCTGCACGGTGCTCGGTGTGCGCTATCCGCTGCAGATGCTGCCATTGCTTCTGTTCGAGCTGGCGTGGAAGGCGATCTGGCTGCTGATGATCGCGCTGCCGCTCTGGCGCTCGAACCAGCTTACCCCGGAAGCAATGTCCACCGTGCGCGACTGCATTCCCGGCGTGATACTCTGTCCGCTCGTGATTCCGTGGAAGTATGTGTGGAAGCATTATGTGCGGCTGCCGGGCGACCGCTGGCGCACAGCGGTCGCCCCGGCGGTCGTCTAGCGCAGCGCGTAAATCGTGACGCGACTGGTTGCGGGGTCGAGCGGCCAGATCGGTGAGATCGAACCACCGGCAACCGCAATATATTGACGTCCGCCGGCCTCGTACGTGACGATGCCCGCTCCGGTGGGTGCGCCGGTGTTCTGCTTGCTCACCACAGTGCCGGACACGGCATCGAGGATGATGAGGTTGCCGTTCATGTCGCCGGTGATGACGATACCACCAGCGGTTGTCGTCACACCGGCGAGAATCGGCGTGTCGGCCTGGTAACGCCAGCGGATTGTACCAGCGTCGGGATCGGTTGCCGTGATCCAGCCCTTCCACTGCGCCTTCGGATCGAAGTCGCCGAAGCCGCCCTCGTGATGACCGGTAAAGTCGACGGGGAGCGGTGACGGCACGCTGTCGGGATGTACGAGCTGGATGTGCGTGCACCAGTCGACAGCGCCCGTGTAGACGAGATTGAGCTGCGGATTGAAGGCGGGGCCATTCCATTCCGTGCCGCCCTGCGTGCCCGGGCAGAATCGCGTCGGTCGCAGGTGTGTCAACGGGGCATCGACGTTTTCGCGCGTTGTGATCGGCACGGACCAGAGAATGCGCATCGGCGAGGGGTCGATGCCGTGCAGCTGTCCATCCTTGCCGGCGAGCGCGAGCAGTGAGCGCCTCGCGCGCGTGCGGATCAGGGCGGGCGCCGCACTGACGTCCCAGTCGTGCCAGTCCTTCCGACCGTCCAGGATCTGTACGTGGTCGATCAGGCGGCCTGTGCGCGCGTCGAGTGCGAGGAGCGTGTTCGCATACAGGTTGGCGCCCTCGCGCAGCCGGGGCATGAAGTCCGGTGCAGGATTCCCCGCTGGCACGTACAGAACACCGGACGCGGGATCGAGCGTGAAGCTGCTCCACATGCCGCCGCCGGTCGGCGGCACCGCATTGCCGGCCGGCCACGTCGCACGCGCCGCGCCCGTGTCCGGGATCACATCGAACCGCCACACCTCACGTCCGGTTGTCGCGTCGAGTGCATGAACGTGTCCCTGAACGCCCATGTTGTCGCCACCGGAATTGCCGACGAAAACCAGCCCGTTCCATGCGATCGGCGCCATCGGCGCGCCCTCCCCTGCACCCTCGCGGAAGTCGACATCCCAGAGCACGCGACCCGTCGCAGCGTCCAGCGCATACGCATGCACGTCACCGTTCACGCGGAACAGCCGTCCGTTCATGTATGCGACGCCGTGATTGTTCTTCAGAAAGCCGATCGGCTGATAGGAGCGCGCTGTGTGCCAGATCTGCGCGCACGTTGCAGCGTTCACTGCGTACGTACTCGTATCTGTCGTCAGATACAGCACGCCGTTCACTACCACGGGGCCGCTCTGCATCGACATGCTCTCATGCGTGTCGAACGTGCACACCCGACCCAGCCCGGATGCGTTGGCTGAAGTGATCTGACTCAAGGCGGAATAGCGAGTGCCTTCGACGGCATTGTTGTACGAGGACCAGTCCGAGTTTCGGAACGCGCTGCTTCCGGCCGTAGCGCAGCCAGCGCCGAAGAGCAGGATCGGAAGGGCGAGATGGCGGGTGTTGATCATGGGAACCTCCATTGGGGTCGCTGCCGCCGCACCGCATTTCCTGTGCGCGTACCCGGGCCGGGTACCAGTCGGCATCGGAATCCTGCCGTCCGCCCCCGAATCGTCGCATCGCGTTCCCCTTCCACTACATAGTCCAGTGTGTCGTCGCCTCCTTCCCGGGTTACGGAAATGAATGTCAGAGCTGCATTCCTCACACTTGCGGGCCTGCTGGCCCTGCCATGCACAGTCGACGCGCAGGCGCCCGCCCGCGTCGACCACGGGCTTGTGTATGACGCGGCGAGGAAGGTGGTTGTCATGTATGGCGGTGGCGGTCCTGACGACGCCGTATCGCTCGGCAGCACCTGGGCTTTCGACGGCGCGTCGTGGAAGTTGATTGCCACCGATGGACCGGGACAGCGGTCGGATGTGCGGCTGGCTTACGACGCCGCGCGTGATGTGGTCGTGCTGTACGGCGGCCGCGCCCGCGGTACAACCGGAATGCACGTGTTTACGGACACATGGGAATGGAACGGCGCCATGTGGCGTAAGGCGGCGGACGGCGGTCCCCCGGCGAGGACCCATGCGGCGCTCGGCTATGATCCGCTGAGCCGCCGCGTGCTGCTGTACGGCGGCGGCGGGACGTCGGACGAAAGCTACAACGATACGTGGTCGTGGGACGGCGCTGCCTGGAAGCTGCTGCCTGATACCGGACCCGCCGGGCGTTTCGTCAACGGCATGACGACAACCGCTGAAAGCGCCTTTCTGTCGCTCGTATACAACGCGCCGGAAACGATGCGGGACGGCAACATGGGTCTCGAGCTTTTCAGGCGCGACGCCGCAACATGGTCACGCATCGACATCCCGCCGCTGCGCTTCAGCCCGATGATGCCCGTGACGGCGACAGCGAATGCGGGTGAGCTGCTGCTCTACGCCGGCTGGGACGCACCGGATGGCGCCGCTCCGACGACCTGGCTGGTTTCCGCGCGCGGCGCCACGCGCGAAGCGGATGCCGCGCCCGGCCGCAGGCGCGGCGCCGCGATGGCTTATGACCCCGATCGCCGCCGCGTCATTCTCTTCGGCGGCGAATCAGATACCGCCGTTCTGAACGACACATGGGAATGGTATGACGGCGCCTGGCACCGCGTGCCGCAACCGCAGTGACTTGCGCCGTCGCAGCGTGATCGACGGAGCTACGCGGCCGGCTGCATGATGACTTCGTTCTCCAGTCGTGCGTAGCTCTGCTCCATCCCGCCGACCATGCCTGAGCCGAGGGCCATGTCCCGCACTTCCACGCTCGGGTACGTGATCAGCAGTGTCAGCAGCGTCCCTGCGCCGACCGCCGTAAGCGTCATGTCGTTCACCGCGCCCGGGCCTTCCATGCCGATCATGCGCTCGGTCGTTATCGCGCGATGCGGTGGCGTCGACTCGAGCAGCTGGCCCTCGAAGCCGAAGCGCTGCGAGCCATCCTCGGCCTCCCACTCGAAACGATATGAATCGCCGACCTTGTTTGCGACGTCACACACGGGCATGGTCCACCCCGGCGGGCCGAGCATCCAGCGCTTCATGAGCGCCGGCTCGTGATGCGCGCGCCAGACCTGCTCGACGCTGCCGCGGATGACACGCGTGATGCGCACCTGCGTATCACTCAGGATCTTCGCATCCGTTGCGCGGCTGGCAGCAAATGACTTGAGATCTGCAAGCACGCCGTCGAGCTGGCCGAGCGCGGACTTCATGCCTTCCACCATGCCCATCTGGAGGAGCTGCTCCATCGCTGCCACCGACGGGAAGTACGTGACGCTCGTCATGCGCGAGCCGGTCTTCGTCGCCTCGAAGTTGAATGTCATGCGCATCGACGGCATCTGCTCGTTCGGCCTGCCATCCTCATGCGCGAAACCGTCCTCGACCTCGAACCCGCGACCGGGCTCGACCGACAGGAACCGCCACCAGCCGCGCGACTTCTCGCCCTCCGGCCCCGCCATCCAGTACTCCGACCGGCCGCCCGTCGTCACATCGTGACGCGTGAACGTCGCCGGCCAGCCTTCCGGACCCCAGAACTTCTCGAGCTGTCGCGGATCCGCGTAGGCCTCCCACAGTCGCTGCACCGGAACCGGATAATCGCCGATCACCGTAATCGTCAGGTTCTGCGCGTCTGATGTAACCGATGTGATGGGCATGACTCAGTCCTTTGTCTCGTTGTCTTCGAAGAGTGAATCCATCCGGCTGAACCGCTCGCGCCACAGACCTTCGAGCTGAGCGAGGAGCTCACGGACGCGCGCGAGCCGCTCCGGATTCCCCTGGACCAGGCGCTCCCTCCCTCGCGCGTGCTTCGTCACCAGCCCCGCCTCCTCCAGCACCGCGACGTGCTTCTGAACCGCGGCAAACGACATGTCGTAGCGCGCGGCCAGCGCCGACACGGACGGCGTCTCTCCCGTCATTACCCGGGCGACGATGTCTCTGCGGGTGGCGTCTGCGAGGGCGCGGAAGAGGCGGTCGAGGTCCGCATTGCTGAGGTTCGGATATACAACCATGTGGTTGTATATAGAGGCGTACAGTTAAAGACGCAAGGGCTTTGTCAGAAATTCGAGGTTGTTGAGCAGTCCTCGCGGGTCGTGCCGCCTGAGCAGGTGTCGCCGTACACGGTCGGCAGAGTGGCGGACTCGGGGGTGGGGGCGCTGTGCAGGCCCACGCCGCCGCCAGGGACGAGGAGCGCGGCGCCGCGGCGGGGGTGAACTGCCCCCGACAACGAAGGTTCCGCTGTTAGAGTCATTCTCGCACCGCCTGGCGTGGTGAAAAGACCTCTGCGGTGTGTGCCAGAGGTGTCGGGGTCGAATCACCCGTAATGGGGTGGCCGAAGTGACCCCGACCTTGAACAGATAGCGCTACAGGGGCAGTTCACCGCGACGCCGCGTGGACGCCCGCGTAGACGCCGCGTAGACCCGGTATCAGCCGACCTTGCCGTCCCGATTCAGGTCCTCGCCGAACCGCCTCTCCAGCAGCTCCATGAGGGAGATCAGCGCCGAATTCGTGCGCCTGAGCTCCTCCTCGAGACGATCGACCCTGGCTTCGAGTGATTCGCTCCGGCTGTGGGCTTTCTCGATCTGGCTGTGCTGGATGAGGTCCCATATGAGTCCCATGCAGATCCTCCATGCTGTTCAGGAACGGTGAACCTGATCAACCGGCCGTATTGGTCACGATGGTTTCTATGTTATCACCTTCCTCCCAGTCCAGCAGGTTGTACGGATCAATGCCGCCGCGAGCAGGCTTGACTGGTACGGTGATGGTGATGGTCTGCAGACCGGTCCGGATGCGATGCTTCTTCACGTACAGGGGCTCACCCAGAATCCGGCCGGGCACGGCCTCCGCGAAGACACCGATCTCGACGAGCTCGTCCATTGGCAGCGTGCTTTCCTTTCCAGCGCTGTCCGCCATCGCCTTGTGAGCGTCGAGCTCGAATGTCACCTGCCATCTGCCATCGGGCGTCTGCACGGCAGTCGCCTTTTTCGTGTCGAACGTCCAGTATGTGTCGGTCTCGAACAGATCCCGCAGGAGTGTCTTCGAAGAGTCCGGTGTTACAGCGTTCAGCTCGTCATAGAGCTCGAGCGTTGTCGTGGCGGTGTTCCTGTTCTTCTCGAGCAGTCGTCGCAGGGCGAGGTTGACCTTGTCATCACCGATGTATTCGGCGAGTGCAAAGAACGCGAACGGCCCTTTGCGATTGCCCGCATACGGATCCATGGCGCGGAGCAGGGGCAGTCCGGTCCGGATGGGCGGGATGGGGCTGGGTTCACGCATGTGGCGCATGAGCTCGCGCAGCTGTTCTTTGCCGAGCTCGTCCTCGACGACCTGCATTGCCGAGTACCAGGCGAGGCTTTCGGAGAGGAGTGGTGCGCCTTCGGCGGGAGCATACTTGAGCTGCGAGCCCCACCAGAGATGACCGACCTCATGTGCGACCACCTGGAACGGCAGATTCAATCCTTCCGGCCTCGGTTTCAGAATGAAGAAGCCTTCACCGCCGGTGACTACGCCGCTGCCGTCGACGCCCATGCCGAGGTAGTCGCGCGGCTCTTCGATGATCTGCAGGAACCTGTGCGGGTACGGTCCGAAGTTGGTCGTATAGTAATCGAGCGACGCGCGCGCGCTCCGCAGGACCGTTTCGAGATTCGCCGCATGTCGCGGATGCAGAAATACCTTGATCTCGACATCCTTCCACATCTCGCGATGCACGGCGTACGCGGATGAGTAGAAGATGATCATTCCATTGATTGGCTGATCCGCTGCATAGTGGAAATAGTGGCGGCCTCCTTCGGTCCATTCGCGACGCAGTGTACCGGGCGCGACAGCGGTCTGGCCGGCCGACGTGCCGACGACTGCCTCGAAGGTGGCACCGCTGCCAGTGGCGATCTCTGGACTCACGTCGTCGGGCGCCGGGTACGTAACCTTGCGCGGCAGTCCCTGCTCCCGCCGTTCATCGGGACTGGTCAGCTCGCGCGACGTCTGATATCCGATACCGGGCAGCATGCTGCCGGTGAAGCGGGAGGCTAGCGGCGTGATCGCCTCGGATCCGCCGTCGTTGCGGAAGCCGCGCGGCTCGTATGAAACGTCGAAGAGCAGTTTCATCGATTCGCCGGGCTGGAGCGGCCGGGCGAGTCGGTAGATCTGGTGGTGCAGCACTTTGTCGTCGAGGACCAGCGCCGCGGGGCGATCCGTCGTGATGCGCGTGTGCACTACCGGCGTCGGCGCGACGTGAAGCGAGTCGATCGCAAGGTCCGTGTTGTTCACCAGGGTGTAGCTGCCACTCACCGTCGCCGCACCGCGCTCCGGGTATATCTCGAGCCGGACCGACGTGGCAGTGCGCTCCGGCTGTGCGATTCCGTCGTAACGGCCATAGCGCCGCTCATACTCCGCGCGTCGCTCGATGGAGCTGCTCGCAGAGTTGTAATCGTTCAGGATGTTCGTGTTGTAGAACACGAAGCCACCGAGTCCGACGACGAGCGCGACCGCCGTCGCAAGAACACCCGCTGTCCGCCCCGAGATGCGCCGGCGCGCGATCCGCAGGCGTGCGGACACACCTGTCTCCCGCCCGCGCACCCACATGAGCCGTGCGAGAACGAGGAAGGCCAGCGCCCATGCACCCCAGTACGCCTTGAACCAGGCCCAGGGCGCGATCGAGCCGCCGAAACCGCGCAGGTCCGAATAGAGCCAGCCCGGACCCCCGCTGTAGATGAGCAGGTTGTGCTCGATCCCCAGGCGGCGGGCGAAAATAAGACATACGTATGCGACGAGGGACACGATCAGCGCGACGTGCTTCTGATTTATGGCGACGTTGATCACGAGCGCGAGCACTGCAAACAGCAGATAGCCGGGGAGCTGGAGGCCAAACAGGATCTTCGCGTACACGTCGAGGCGGTAGTCATGGTACCCCATGACCGTCTGGCCGATCACACCGGACACCGTGACCATCACCATCATCGCTGCGAGCGCCAGTGACAGACCGCAGAACTTGCCGAGCAGCAGCACCCAGTCCGGCACCGGCGTGGCATCGACGTTTTCGCTCAAGCCGGTGTCTCGCTCCCGCCACACCAGCTCGCCGGCGAAATAGAGGATGAGCAGAGGCACGACCAGCCAGTAGTTGTTCGGTGCCAGCAGTGCACCGGTCAGGTGCTTGGTCAGGATGTAATCCGTGCGGGGCATGAGCGGCACGCCCCAGTGCTCCGACTCGAATGGCAGGAGGAACGCGAGCATTGCCGGGAACGCCGCCAGCAGGAACAGTCCGGCCGGGCTCGTCGCTATCATGCGGAAGGAGGATCCTGCGACCGAGGCGACCTGACGCAGATGCGTTGCCGGTCCGAAAGTCTGGGTCGCACCCGGGACTCGCACGTCTTTCCGTGATGCGGTGGCTGGTGACTGCAGCTTCGGCGCGAAGCGCCGCGCGACCCGCGTCCACGGCATTGCGACTGCCGTGCGGTGATGGAAGCGAAACCGCAGGTAGACGACACTGAGCGTCACCGATGCAATCCCCACCCATAGCGCACGGTTCCACAGCATCGGACCCTGAAGTGTGAACATCCGTACGTTTTTCTCTACGATCGTCCACTCGCTCATCATTTCGTTCATGATGGCCATGAGGCCGATCGGGTCCATCAGCTTCGCGATCACGGGCTCACCCAGCACCATCCAGACGATGAGTGGAACCGGGGCCGCGAAGAAGAGCAGCATCACACTTGCCGCGTAGCTCGCCATGCTGCGGCCGCTCACCAGTGCGAACGTGAACTGCACGGTCGACGCAATGAATGCGTTCGGGAGCGCGATGAAGGCGTAAGCGGCTAGGTACGCGGTGATTCTGAACGGGCCGATGATCGCCGGATCGACGCCGCCCGCATAGACCCCCAGCACGCTTCCCCCCTGCACGCCGAGCAGGACGAAGGCATTCAGGACGAACGCTGCCAGGAACTTCCCGCCGAGGTATTCAAGCCGTGTGACCGGCGTCGCATACACGAGCGGGTGGATTCCGGAGCTTATGTCGCGTGCGCCCGCCTCACCGGCCAGCGGCGACGCCACCAGCAGCCAGATCATGCTGCTGAACACCGTCACTGTAGTGATGATGAACGGCGAGTTCAGGATGAAATCCTGGGGAAGCGTCACGGGAACGACGCCCGCGCGCGTATTCTGGAATGCAAAGATCAGCAGCGCACTGAACGCGAGCCACGGCCATGGGCGGCGCAGCTGGTATGCAAGCTCGAATCTGAAGATGCCGCGCAGCTTCATTGTGCGGCGGCCTCGGCAGTAGACCGGCCGCGGCCGATGCGGCGGGTCATCGCGCTGAAGTAGACATCTTCCAGGGTCGGCTCGGCTTCCTCGAAGCCTGCGCCGGGCGACACCTCGGACAGCACGCGCGCCGCTGTGCGGCCCGCCAGGAGCTTGGTCGAGATGACGGCATGCTCCTGCTGCAGTGCGGGAAGGGCATCGCGCGACATTACACCGCGCCAGAGACGTCCACGCAGGTCCGCGACCGCGCGCAGCGGCTCCGCCTCGAGCAGGATTTCGCCGCGGTCGATAATCGCCATGCGCGTGCACAGCTCGCTCACGTCTTCCACGATGTGCGTCGACAGGAGAACCACGCTGTTCTCGCCCAGCTCCGCGAGAAGGTTCAGGAAGCGCTCACGCTCGGCAGGGTCGAGACCCGCGGTAGGTTCGTCTACGATCATCAGCTTCGGTTTGCCAATCAGGGCTACGGCAACGCCGAACCGCTGGCGCATGCCCCCCGAGTAGCCGCCCAGCTTCTGCTTGCGCACGTCCCAGAGGTTTACCTGGTGAAGCAACGCTTCGACCACCGCTTTACGCTCGGATCGCACGGCGATGCCTTTGAGCAGTGCGAAATGATCGAGCAGGTCGTACGCACTGACTTTCGGATATACGCCGAACTCCTGCGGCAGATAGCCGAGCGTCTTCCGCACTTCGTCGGGTTGCCTGATTACGTCGGTGTCACCGAACCGGATCGTCCCGGAGTCCGGCTGCTGCAGCGTTGCAAGCATGCGCATCAGGGTGGACTTGCCCGCGCCGTTCGGGCCCAGCAGACCGTACATGCCCGCCGGGATCGAAAGCGTCACGTCCTTCAGAGCCTGGACGCCGTTGCCATAGGTCTTCGAGACGTTCTTGATTTCGAGGTTCATGCGCTTCCCGTTGGCCGTTGGTTCCCATACATATCCAAAGTACTTTACAACACAAAGATTGGCAACGGCGTCTCGGAAGGTGTCCCGTATCGCCATGGTAGTGCCCCGCGGACACGGCTATCCTCACGGGACTTTGACGGGGCTGCGGATTGACATGTGGATCACATGTGATCATGTTCTAAGCATGGCTATGATACAGATACGAAATGTGCCCGAAAGCACGCACCGGGAGCTCAAGGCGCGGGCCGCGCGGGCAGGTATGACGCTGTCTGACTATCTGCTGGACCTGATCCGGCAGGGTACGCTTCGGCCGGAGCCGGCGGATCTGCTGCAGCGGGTGCGTGAGCGGTCGCGGGTGTACCCGGAGGAGTCGCCGTCGGAGGCAGTGCGCGCGGAGCGGGACGCGCTTTGATTGTCGTGGATGCGTCTGCCCTGCTCGAGGTGCTTCTGCAGACGGACGCATCAACGGCGGTTGAAGCGCGACTGTTCAGCGGTGCCACACTGCACGCCCCGCATCTGCTGGACCTGGAGGTCGCGCAGGTACTGCGTCGATACGAACGCGCGGGGGTTTTGACGGCATTGCGTGCGCGCGAAGCGCTCGACGATCTGGGCGCGTTCCGCATCGAACGCTATCCGCACCATCTCTTTCTGTCGCGCATCTGGGCACTGCGCGGGAATGCGACCGCGTATGACGCCTGCTACCTTGCACTTGCCGAGGCACTCGAGGCGCCGCTGCTGACGATGGATCGCCGACTTGCGGGCGTTCCCGGTCACGCGGCAATGGTAGAAGTCCCCGCGTGACATGCCGCACGACACGCTCAGCTCCGGTCACGCAGCAGCGAGTGGATCTCCCGGAACGTGTCTAAGGGAAGGGGCGCCTGACCCAGATGCAGCGGCAGGGATCGCTGCAGTGCGGTTGCGAACGCGTTCATGACGTACTCCACCGGCCCGCTGTACGGATAGGCGTCGAGGATGTCGCGGAGCACGGAACCGCGATCCGTCGCCTTCGTCCGCAGCATGCAGGTTGCGATCAGTGCGCGCAGGTCATCAGCGCGGCGCCAGTCGACGGGCCGGGACGGGTCGTGGACCGTCTCGAAGTCGAACCACCGCGCGGCTCCCCCATCCAGGTCGATCATGACATTCTCTGCCATCGCATCGGCGTGTGTGTATCCGGAACCGTGGAGGTGCGCGAGGGCGGCTGTGGCCATGAGGATGCCCCGGCGACGTTCTGATTCCGCAGTATCGGCACTCTCGAGTAGTGCCGCGAGCGTGATGCCTCGCAGGAACGGCAGCGTCATTGACTGGTTGTTTTCCCAATGCACCCGCGCTCCATACAACGCGTCCATCAGCTCGCGTTCGCGCTTCGCCCACTGGCGCTGTGGGAGCACGCGCACACCGGTCCCAAGAAGCCGGCCCAGCGGATTTCCGAGTCCAATGAGTACCGGCGCATAGAAGCGGCGCTGCTTGTGAACAACCCGTTCGCCGTCGCATGAAACCACTTCAGTGCGCGCATAACGGGCGCTGCGCAGGAGTGTTCCCGCGAGCAGGCAGATCCCGAACCACGCTCGCTCGGCGAGCGCAGGCACGCGCGTCAATCCCCTGCGAGCATGCAGACGACACCCGCGATGATGAGAAGCGTGCCGACTGCATGGACGCGACGGAACTGCTCGCCGAAAATGACGACGCCGGCGAGCGGTATGATCACGAATGTGAGGCTTGTCAGACCATAGGCTCGCGAAAGCGGTGCATCACGCAGGACGAGCAGCCAGCAAGCGGTTGAGGCGCACCAGGCGATGAGGCCGAGGAGAACAGCAGGCGTGCGTGCGGCGGCCATCAGGAAGTGGGTGCCTGCATAATCGCCAAGTCGTTGCGCGCCTGCCTTGAGGAAAAGCTGACCTGTCGCGGACAGGAGAACTGCGCCGAGCAGGGGCACCATTGTTCGAAGCTGAATCATCGTTCGTGCCTTATCCGGGGAACCGGTGCAGTACGCGCCCCGGGAAGAAGGACGGCGGCCGTCCATTTCACGTAAGTCCTGAGGTAGCCGAACGGCTGGAGCTCCATGCGACGGCTCGAGGTCCTGGCCGTGATGCTTCGGTCGTAGAGAAACCGCTTGCGGTGGTAACGGTATGCGGCACGCGTCACCGGCCATTCCTCGGTGATCGCATGCGCCTCCTCGAACGGACCGTATGTCTCGAAATGTGCGCGGTCGCAGCTCATGAAGGCGGGCATGGACTTCGCCCGGTCGATCGGCGCGTGGCGTGCCAGTCCCCAGAACGTCCACCACATCCATGCCCGCAGGCCGGGCTCCCGTGAGGCGAGGCGATACAGGACGAGACAGCGATTGTCGCGCTCGTGGTGCTGCAGAACGGAGCGGACGGCGGTTTCCGGAATGACGGTATCCGCATCGACGAAACACAGGATTCGTCCGGTGCTGGCGGCCGCTCCTGCATTGCGTGCCGCGGCGCATGTTCCGCCGGTACAGCCCACGACCCGCACGCCGGCTTCGCGTTCATAGCATGCCAGGACGACGCGGGTGCCGTCGTCGCTCGCGTCGTCTGCGACAATCACCTCGAACGCCGTGGCGGGCAGCCACAGGTCACTGCGTGGTATGCCCATGGCTGCTGCGATGCTCGCCAGCACTGCGTCCAGTGTTTCGCCGATGAGCGCCTCTTCGTTGTGTGCCGGAATCACGAATGAAAGCCGGACGTCAGGCATCGTGCTCGAGCCTCCATGCGATCACATCGAGCGCTCCACCGGGAAGCACAGGACGGGCCCGACGGTTCTCGATACGCAGTCCGGCGGCTGCAACGTCGCGCGCGAGCGAGTCCTGGCTGTAGTACCGGCGAGTGTTCATGCTGAACCTTGCGCCAGCCGGTATGTAACCGACCGCACGGGATGCGTGGAACGCCAGGACGGTCCAGAAGAGCTCGCGCGCGCGATGCCACGTGCGGCCCAGCCATCCCGCCGAAACGGTCTGGACCAGCAGGATGTGCCCGCGCGTCACGCGTGCGGCTTCCGTGAGCGACGCGACCGGGTCGGCGGGGTACGCCAGCATGAACATCATGAGAGTGGCGCTGAACGACATGTCGTCGAACGGCAGCACGTCGGCGCCTGCCGGAATGGGTTCAGGCCCTGCGACATGAATGTCGGTGACATCAGCCGCCACTACATCCGCGCCACTGGCGACGAGGAGTGCCGCGACGTGTCCTGTGCCCGATCCGAGATCGAGAACGCGTCCTTCCTGCGGCAGCCAGTCATCCACCAGCTGAAGCAGCGCCTGCGCACGCGTTCTCATGACATTGTCGAGTAAGCGGCGTATCATGCGGCAATCACGCGCGCGGGTGTCGACGGAACGTGACCGGTGTCGAGCAGCTGGCGGATGACCCGTAGAATGGCGGGCATATAGCCACGGTCGACGTCACGCGGATGCACTGCAATGGACGGCACCCCTCCCCTCATTGTGTGTGAGAGCCCCCCCGCGGCATGGCCGATATGTCCGAGCCATCCCCACCGTCCGCAATCCCACGACCATGTAGCCACCGGTATCGAGCGGCGCGCGGTGTCGACCGAGAAGAAGCCGAGAACGTGGTCGAGTCCGTATGCCGCCCCCGGGCATACACGGCCGCGCTGCCATGCGGGAGGCACAAACCCGGCTGCGCTGTGGCCGAACGCGGCGATGAACGTTTGCTGTCCTGCGGCCAGTGTCCGGCGACTCGTCTCATCGTCCATGACGTTCATCTCGTCGCTGCGCTCCGCCAGCAATGACACGATGCCGCGGCCGTGCGCGCGACGGTGTCTGTACCCGTGCAGAAGAAGCTGCTGCGCGCTTTCCTCGAGCATCCGGCAGTAGTCGGGACTGTTCTCGATCGGCCACTCGCCATCCCAGTCAGGAACGACCCCGATCGAGAATCTGCTTCCGATCATCTCTGCCAGCGCCCGAATGATCGTCTCCGTCTCGCGCGCGAATGCCGGCGTGGCGTCGTGCAGACACACTATGAAGGGTGAATCACAGGCGGCGGACGGTTTCATTGACCTGGAGATGCCTGTGTCGTCACGGCGACCGTATTATCCTTGCGGTTCCGATCGATCAGCCGGTTGCGCGGGTCGATACCGGCACTGGACGGTTTCTCCGGAACGGTGATCCGCAGCGTCTGCCTTCCGCTGTGAATCCGGTGCATCCGGTGGTACAGCTCCTTGACCGGCTGATTGCCTGCGCCCGCCGCGAACACGCCGATGTCGACCACGTCGTTCATAGGCACCTCCGTCTCGTTGCCGACGGAATCAGCGCGCACCTTTCGGGCGACGACGTCGAGGCTTACCTCGTACGATCCTGCCGTGCCCTGCACTACCGCCTGCTCGGCCTTCACATCCCACAGGGTCACGGTTTCGAACAGGTCTGTGAGGATGTATGCCATCGAGTCGGGCGTGACGGCGCGCAGCTCCGCCAGAAGGTCCAGCGACGTCGCGAACGGCGGTCCCGTGTTGGCGTACTTCGCCGCAAATCGCTGCAGTGCGACATTTACTGCATCCTCCCCGATCGCCTCGCGCAGTGAATACATCGCGACTGCGCCCTTGCCGTACGAGATATGCGGATGGTCCTCGACGTCCCGGAGCGGCACGTCCGTCGGGAACGCCGACCTGCGTTGCAGATACCGATCCATCTGATAGTCGTAGACCTTGCGCGCCGCGTCCGGGCCGTATGTCTTCTCCACGACCATCATCGCGCTGTAATTCGCGAGCGTCTCGGACAGCATGGCTGCACCGCGCACCATGGCATGCTCGACCTGGCCGCCCCACCACTGGTGCGCAATCTCGTGCGCCGTCCCGAAGAACGTCTGATCGAGCTCACCGTCCTTCACGCGTGTGAGTAGATTGTCTTCCGTAAACGCGACCATCTGGGGGTGTGCCCGGCCGAATCGGCCGTAGCGCGGGATTTCCACGATCGTGAGCTGTGCGCCCTGGTACGGACCGAAATGCGCCGTGTAATACGCGAGCGACGCTTTCATGCTGCGGAGCATCCGGTCCAGCACATACGTGTGAGCGGGATGGTGGTAGATACGGAGGTCCACGTCCTGCCATCGGTCCTGCACGATGGCGTACCGGCCTGAGAACACCGTGGCGCCGAACGGCAGCGGCTGCTGTGTCCGGTAGTGGAAATACCGGCGGTCGCCCTCTGTCCAGGTGCGCACGAGGTCGCCCGGCGTTACTGCCGTCTGGTCGATGGTGGTGCCTATGACGGCATCGACGGTGACGCGGTCCTCATTACGGACGGTCGTGTGACGTGCGGCAGACGTATCGCTCTGGGGCGGCAGGCCGGCGGCAGCCGGCAGACCGAGTGCGCGGCGCGCGTCGTCATTCTGCAGCTCGAGCGCCGGCTGGTATCCGATGAAGGGCAGCCAGCCGCGATTGAAATACGCACTGCTGGCGGTGAGGTCGGTCTGTGCTCCGTCATTACCGAATCCGCGTGGCTGGAACACCACGTCGAATGAGAGCTGGATGGAATCGCCGGGCGCCAGAGTGCGATCGAGCCTGTAGATCCGGTAGTCGATTTCACCGCCGGACTGTACGACCTGCGCACCACGGTCGAGCTGGAGCGCGCGCGCCTCGATCTGCGGATCGAGGACGACATGCACCGCGTCGAGCCGCGCACCGGTTGCGTTCAACAGCGTGAATGATCCGCGCAGCTCCGCGGACGGAACCTCCGGGCGGATCTCCACGCGCAGCGTCGCCGCCGTGATGATCGGCTGCGGCAGATCCGCGTAGCGCGAAAACCTCTTCTCGTATTCGGCCTGCGGTGCGGACGCGGCGAACCCCGGTCGATAATGATTGACGACATTCGTGTTGTAGAAGATGAAGCCGCCGAACAGGAGGATGAGCCCCGCGGCTGCCGCGCCGACATGGGCTACGGTGCCGCGAAGCCGCTCACGCGCGCGCACTACCCGGCGCTTCAGAGCTGACTCCCGGCCGCGCATCCAGAACAGCGCGCCGGCAACGCCGAGCAGCAGCGCCCATGATGCCCAGTATGCCTTGAACCAGAGGTATGGGGCGAGGAACGGCCCGAAGCCATTCATATCGGAGTAGGTCCAGGCCGGCGCCCTGCCGAACAACAGGAGGTTGTGCTGCACCCAGCCCGTCTGAAGCAATCCATACGGTGCGGCAAACGCTATCAACACGGCGATGTGGCCGACATACTTCTGATTGACGATGACGTGCACGATCATCGCAAGCGCGGCCAGGATCAGATAGCTGACAAGCTTCATGCCGAACAGCGTGCGGATGTAGAGGCCCAGCTCGAAGTCGTAATATCCGTGCAGCGCCTGCAGCAGGATGCCGCCCGCCATATACGCCACCTGGATCATCATGATTATGAGCGCGAGTGCGAGGAACCTTCCGAGCAGGGCGGCGCCTTCCCCTGTGGGTGTGGCGTCCGCGATGTCGGCCTCGTCCACTTCACGCTGCTTCCACACCAGCTCGCCGGCATACAGCGCGATGAGGAGATACGGAATCGGACCGGCCCGCATTCCCAGCACCGCCTCCGTAACCAGGAAGGTCCGCAGCCAGACTGACGATTCCAGGACGGTATCACCCGCGTTCCAGCCGAAAAGCAGGACGAGACCCACGCACGCGGTGAGCACCAGCGCGAACCATCGGGATCCGGCAATCTGCGTGAGCGATCTTCCTGCGACGGCGGAAACCTGAGCGAATGTCGTGCGGGCGGTGAAAGTGCCATTTATGCGCGGCACCTCGACGGGCTTCGCGCGTAACGGCTCGTTTTGTGTGTCAAACCGGTCCGCTGCGGTTTGCGAATCACGTTTCCGGTCGCTGTCGGGGTGGGCGAAGCGGAAGCGGCGATGGAGAGCGACCAGCACCGCGGCTGCAGCGGTGAGCCACAACGCGCGATTCATGATGAGCGTCGGCGGGAATCCGATCAGCATCGTGTTGCGCTCGGCGACCGTGCGGTAGCGGGTTACCACATCTGTGGCGCCCACCCCGACAGGGTCCGCCAGCATTGTCAGGACCGGATTGCCGATCGCCTCCAGAAACGCCGACGCGAACAGATATGAGACGCCGATGGCGATGCCGGTGAGGTACACCGGTATCACCTGCCGGGTGAGTTTGCCGGCAGTGAACATGATGGCACCGGCGAGCACCGTATTCGGCACCACGTAGAGGACGAAGGGCTGTGCATAGGCCGCCCATCGGAAAGGCGCGAACACGCCGGGCTCCACGGTCAGCACCTGTGTGGCTGTAAACATGCCGAGGGGCGCAGCAAGCAGGATCATGAGGTTGATTGCGAGTGCGGCGGCAAATCGGCCTCCGAGGTGGTCTGATCTGCTCATTGCCGTGGTGAACAGCAACGGCTCCATCCCCGACTGAAAATCTCTGACGGCGGCCTCGCCGAAAACGCCTGCCGAGATCGCCAGTCCGACGATACCCATGACGAGCATGATCTCCGCGAGGTGCTCGGGCGCGTTGACTTTGATTGTATGACCTGGCTGTGCGTCCCCAACGATCATCAGGAAGCACAGAGCGAAAACGAATGCGAGATACAGCCAGGTCGTTTTACTGCGGAAAAGATGGTCGATCTCGTAACGGAATACTTCGCGAAACTTCATGACGCGGCTCCTGTCCCGGCCCCGAACTGCGCGCGGGTGTGATGGCCGGCCATCACACTGAAATAGACATCCTCCAGGTCCGGCTCCGCTGGCTCGTATTCCGGGCCGGGTGCGGATTCGGCCAGAACACGCACGATCGATCTGCCCGACAGGAGCTTCGTGGAGATGAGGTTCACTTCCGTCTCGAGCGAGGGGATTTCGCTCCGGCTGGCCGCACGTCGCCATATGCGTCCGCGCAGGGAGTCGATCGCGCGGAGTGGCTCCGCTTCGAGGAGGATCTCACCGCGATTGATGATTGCCATGCGGCTGCACAGCTCCTCGACGTCCTCCACGATGTGCGTCGAAAGAATGACGACGCTTTCCTGACCGATTTCACTCAGCAGATTCAGGAACCGGATCCGCTCAGCCGGATCCAGACCGGCTGTCGGCTCGTCCACAATGATCAGCTTCGGGTTCGCGAGCAGCGCCACCGCAACGCCGAAGCGCTGACGCATCCCGCCGGAAAACGTGCCCAGCCGCTGCCGGCGGACGTCCCACAGGTTGGTCTGCCGCAGCAGCGACTCCGTAACGTCGTTTCGTACCGGGCGCTCGTGGATTCCCTTCAGGATCGCGAAATGATCCAGCAGGCGGTCCGCACGCGCGCGGGGATGAAAACCGAAGGACTGCGGCAGATAGCCCAGCGTACGACGCACCGCGGGCTTGTCGTGCAGAACGTCGATATCGCCCAGGCGTGCCTCTCCCTCGTCGGCATCCTGCAGCGTGGCGAGAATGCGCATGAGCGTGGACTTCCCGGCGCCGTTCGGACCGAGAAGGCCGAACATCCCCGCCGGGATCTCCAGGGAAACGTCGTTCAGCGCCTTCGTGCCGTTCGGATAGGTTTTGGAGAGGCCGCGTATGACGAGCATGAGGTCTCGAGTTCAGGAAATCGTGTTACCGTACTTTGTAGTATAGAGTACTCTGTGGGTGCGCGCCAGACCCGCCGCCGCCTGCCATTTCTGCAACCCGCCCATGGCATATCGGTTGCACTCGCGCCTCGCCGCCGGCGGGAGCCGCCGGCTCTCAGGATTCAGCGAAGACTGCGCAAGCGAAAGGAGACGACCATGACCATCACGCGATATCGCCCCGCTACGGAACCCTTCAACTCACTCCTGGATGACGTGCTCGTTCCGTTCGCGCGGATGGGCTCGTCGATGCGCATGCCCGAAACCGACGTGGTGGAAAGGCAGAACGAGATCCGCGTCGTCTGCGAGCTGCCCGGCATGCAGGAGGACCAGGTGGAGGTGAGCATGGAGAACAACGTGCTCACGATCTCGGGCGAGAAGTCGGACGAGCGGGTGCAGGGCCAGGAAGGGGACACGTATCATCTGTCGGAGCGCCGCTGGGGCCGGTTCAGCCGGTCATTCGTGCTGCCGCGTGAAGTGGATCAGGAGCGGATCGAGGCGGAGTTCCGCAACGGCGTCCTGACGGTTACGATCCCAAAGAGCGAGAAGGCCCGCCGCCGCCGGATCGAGGTACGTCCGGGTCAGCCGGCGGTCACCAACGGGCATAGTTCCTGACGTGCATGGAGCCGGCGGTTGCTTCGGCGTCCGCCGGCACCGTTCATTTCGCCCGCCGGAGAACGTCGCATGAGTGCACACATACTGATGGCCCAGGGTGACGTCCGCGCAGAGGCGCGCCAGCTCCTCGAGAAGCTCGTGGCGGATCGCCGCCTTGACGGCAATCTTCCGGCAGTGGACCAGCAGGGTGACAGCACGGTCGTCGTGCTCGATCCCGAACACGAGTCCCTGATCGGCGACTTCGAGGGCATCGGCTTCACCCGCCGCCGTGAGGAAGACTCCTACTGATTGAGCCCTTCGTGCGGGGATGATGTCGGCACGAACTCGGCCGGCCGCGGCTTGTCGATCCGCAGCGTTGCGTCGCCGGTGATGAGGCGCGCATCGCGCGCGTTCAGCAGCCAGCTCCAGAACCAGCTGAGCAGTACCTGCACGCGGTTGCGGAAGCCGATCAGGAATGCGATGTGGATTCCGCCCCACAGGAGCCACGCGAGGAAGCCGCCGAACTTGAGACCACTGACGAGTGCGACGGCTTTCGCCTTTCCGATCACCGCCATCGTGCCCTTGTCGCGGTAGCTGAACGGCGGACGTTCCTGGCGCCTGCCGGAGCTGGTTTCGCGCGCGATGATCCTTCCTGCGTACGCACCCGACTGAATTCCGCCCTGCGCGACGCCCGGCACGGGTTCGCCGGTATTCGCAGACTTCGCCGCAGCCAGGTCACCTGTGACGAACACTTCGGGGTGTCCCGGCACTGTCAGGTCCGGTCCTACGATCACGCGTCCCGCACGGTCGAGTGGTACGCCGAGCGTGGCACCGATCGGACTCGCCTTCACACCTGCGGCCCAGAACACGTTGCGGATGGCGATGAACTCGTCGCCGAGATAAAGGCCGTCGGGGGTAATCTGTGTCACGACGGAATCGAGGCGCACTTCCACACCCATGCGTTCGAGGTCGCGCTTCGCGCGCGCACTCAGCTCCTGCGGGAACGGCCCGAGCAGACGGTCACCGCCCTCGAACAGAATTACGCGCGTGGTGCGCGTGTCGATGTGGCGATAATCCTTCGGCAGCGTCTGACCTGCGATTTCCTTGATCGACCCCGCGAGCTCTACTCCTGTCGGACCGCCTCCTACAATTCCAAAAGTCAGCGCAGCGCGCCGCGCGTCCTCACTCCCCTCGTATTCCGCGCTCTCGAATGCGAGCAGTATACGACGGCGCATCGCCGTTGCGTCCTCTATGGTCTTCAATCCCGGCGCGATCGACGCCCACTCGTCGTGTCCGAAGTAGGCGTGCGTCGCGCCTGCGGCGAGAATCAGGTAGTCGTAGGGGACGTGGCCTTCGCGCAGCTGGAGACGCTTGTGCTCCAGGTCGACGGCGGTCGCTTCGGCCAGAACTACCTGGCAGTTATCCTGACCGCTCAGGACGGTGCGGATCGGTGCGCTGATGTCCGCAGGCGACAGCGCTGCCGTCGCGACCTGATAGAGGAGCGGCTGAAATACATGGTGGTTGCGACGGTCGATCAGCGTGACGTCGACTGGTGCTTTTGCCAGTGCGCGGGCTGCATGGATTCCCGCGAACCCGCCGCCTACTATGAGTACCGAGGGACGATGGCCCGTCGCTGCGATCGTTTCGTTCATGATCTCTCCCGCATGGATGCGGCACTTGCCATGCAATTTGTACCCCGCTGGAGCGACGCGGACCCACGCACTGGAGTCAGCATGCACATTCTTTCGACGATCGGTTACGAGTCCGCAACGATGCCGGACTTCCTCGAGGCTCTTACCGAGGGCGGCGTGCAGCTGGTGGCGGACATCCGTGCAGTGGCTGGCTCCCGCCGCCCCGGCTTCTCCAAGACCCGCCTCGCCGGACACCTCCTGGAGAACGGCATTGACTATGTCCATCTGCGCGGCCTCGGCACGCCCGCCGACGGACGGGCCGCCGCGCGATCGGGCAACTATGCCGAGCTCGAGCGGATATATCAGGAGCACCTGGCCACCGCCGCTGCCCGGACGGACCTGGACGGTCTGATCCAGCTCATCGAGTCCGGGCGCCGGGTGTGCCTGCTCTGCTACGAAGCGGATCCTGCCCACTGCCACCGGAGCCTGGTCGCAGCGGCCGTGGCGTCTCGAGTGCCGATAGAGCTGCAGCACCTGTATGCGGTGTCCGAGGACTGACCCTCGTAATCTGCCGTATTTTGTTCTTGTAATCAGCCGTAAATAGTCTTATCGTCGAGCCCATGGACGAGCTCTTCGAGCGTGCTGCACTCGGCCCGCTGCATGACGTGGTGACCCGATCGCCGGGCGTGGTTATCCACGGCCCGCGCGGCTGCGGCAAACGGACGCTCGCCGAGGTTGTTACCCGGGCTCCGGGGCACGAAATAGTGAGTCTGGACGACCCGGCGATGCTGGCGCTCGCCCTCGAGGATCCGGCTGGCTTCGCGTGGGATCTGCCTGAGCGCGTGGTGCTCGAGGAGGTCCAGCGCGCCCCCGGCTTGCTCCCGGCCCTGGCGGCCGAGCTCGGACGAAACCCCGTCCCGGGTCGGCTGATTGCAACTTCGGCTGGCGGCCAATCGGAATACCCTACCCTGGCTGCCTTCCGGCTCGACCCCGTCTCTCAAAGCGAGTTCGGCGACTGGAACAGTGCGTTCACCGGGCGACTGTTCGCGGGCGACTTCGACGAAGGGGACAGTGAGCGGCTTGGATTCGAGCTCGACGAGCGGGTCGTTGATGGCGGCTACCCGGACGCGATTTTCGAGGCGACGGCGGCGGCGCGCGCCGAGTGGTACGGTGCCCATGTTCGACGGACCGTCGATGAAGACATTGCGGCGGGCTCCCGGCTCCGCAATCCGGCAGAGCTCGGCGACGTCCTGACGGCTGTGGCGGACCGGACGAGCGAGCTGCTGAACGTATCCGAGCTTTCTGACGCGACCGGTCCGA
>DASUXU010000028.1:0-45667 GCA_036377735.1 Longimicrobiales bacterium | reverse complement strand
CGTCGTCCGTCATCGGCTCGGCGAACTTCATGTTGATCTCGTCGAAGCGCCTCAGCAGGTCACGCGTCGCCTTCACGGCTTCCTCGACGTTGCCCTTGACATTGAGTGCCGGATCGAGCTCGGGCTCCTGCGCCAGGTAGCCGATGCGCGTCCCCTTCGCCGCCCAGGCCTCCCCCTGGAAGTTTGGATCCACCCCGGCCATGATGCGGAGCAGCGAGCTCTTGCCGGAACCGTTCGATCCCACCACGCCGATCTTCGCACCCGGGAAAAATGACAGCCATATGCCTTTGAGGATCTCGCGGTTCGGTGGGACCACCTTCCGCAGGTCCTTCATGACGTAGATGTATTGCGGAGTATTCATGCTTCTGCCGGTTCGGGAAATTCAGCCTGAAGGCTCACACGGAGCGGCTGCGTTGGCAAGGAGGGCCACCCCGCCTATTATGGCTCCCCATGCAGATCGAATACATCGATGGCGCGAGGCTGCGCCGCGCGGTCATTGCCGGTTGTGATTTCGTGCAGCGTCAGCGCGCCGAGCTCAACCGCATCAATGTCTTCCCTGTACCGGACGGCGATACGGGTACCAACCTGGCCCTGACGACCGCGGCGATCGCCGACCACCTGCGCACGGTCGACAGCGAGGACCTGTCCGTCGTGGCCCGGGAAGCGGCCGAGTCCGCGGTCATGGGCGCGCGCGGCAACTGCGGCATGATCCTGTCCCACTTCCTGCTCGGTTTCGCGGAGCACGTGCGCGGCACCGACCGGCTGGACCCGGCCGGGTTTGCCGCGGCAATGCACGCAGCTGTGGCGCACGTGTACCGCTCGCTCGAACGGCCGGTAGAAGGCACGATCATCACCGTCATGCGCGAGATGTCGGAGAGCGCGGACCAGGCGGACGTGCGCACGTTCCCGGACCTCCTGGAGATCGTACTCGACCGTGGCAGAACCGCCCTCGAACGGACACCCGATCTGCTTCCCGCCCTGAAGAAGGCCGGTGTGGTCGATGCCGGCGCCAAGGGCTTCCTGCATCTGTTCGAAGGGGTGGCCGACGACCTCAATGGGGACTCGTTCCGCAAACGGGAGTACACGACGTTCGACAGCGCCGCTGATACGCAGGCGGCCGGTGACCCTGGAACCGAATCCGCGGCGGCGGAGGCGGACTACCCGTCGGCGAATGAGAAGTACCGCTTCTGCACTGAGGCGCTCGTACGCGGCGCCGACCTGCCGGACGCGGACGCGGTGCGCGCAATGATGAGGGACCGCGGCGATTCTCTCATTGTCATCCGCACTTCCGACCTGCTCAAGATCCATATCCACACGGATGATCCGGACGACATTTTCACGGCGCTGCGCGCGCTGGGCACGCTCGTCACGCACAAGGCCGAGGACATGACCGTGCAGCACGCTGCCCTGGAAAGTCGCAGCGGCAGTCATGTGAAGCTGGCGCGTCGGCCCATCAGCATCGTGACGGACAGCGCGTGCGATCTGCCGGACGAGGTCGTGCGCGCGCACGGCATCCGCGTCGTTCCGATGCAGCTCATCTTCGACGCCGGCGTGCTGCTCGACCGCGTCGACATTTCGGCAACCCAGTTCGTCGACCGTTTGCGAAACGGCGAGCACCCGACGACATCCCAGCCCACACCGCGCGCATTCCTCGATGCCTTCCAGGCCGCAGCCGAAGATGGCGAGACCGTCCTCGCCGTTGTGCTCGGCTCCACACTTTCGGGAACTCTCGCGTCCGCGCAGGCCGCCGCACGCCTCGCGTTGGACACACCCGTCCGCATCATCGACTCGCTCGGCGCGTCCCTCACGGAAGGGATGCTCGTGCTGCTGGCATCCGAGCTCGCCGAAATGGGCGCATCCCCCGAGTCCATCGAGCAGGAGGTTGCGCGCGTCCGCCGTCAGTCGGGCATCATCTTCACGGTCGACGTATTCGACAACCTCCTGGCCTCAGGCCGTGTCGGCCGCGGCCGCGTGCTGATCGCGGGGCTGCTCGACATCAAGCCGATCCTGGGTCTGGATGCCTCCGGTCAGGTCGTGCCGATCTCGAAGGTGCGCGGGAAGGCGAATGTTACGGCGAGGATGATCCAGACAGTGGTAGGTCGGGTACCGGTGGGGGCGAAGAAGCTGCGGTTCGGCGTGGTGCACGTGGGGTGTCCGGACATCGCGCGGACTGTGGCGTCCGAGCTGCAGGAGCGCTACCGCGCCGCCGACGTGCTGGTGTCGCCGGCGACCCCCGTCATCGCCACGCACATCGGTCCGGGCGCCTGGGGGATCGCCTGGCAGGTCGAGGACTGACGCGGATCAGGTGATCCGCGCGATCGCCTCGATCTCCACCTTTACGTCACGCGGCAGACGCGCGGCCTGTACCGTCGATCGCGCCGGCTTGTGATCGCCGAAGTGAGTCGCATACACCTCGTTCATCGCCGCGAAGTCGTTCATGTCCTGGAGGAACACCGTCGTCTTCACGACACTCCCCAGCGACGCGCCAGCGGCTTCCAGGATCCCCTGCAGGTTCAGCATCACGCGCTCCGTCTGCGTGGCGATGTCCGACCCGACGAGCTCCATGGTCTGCGGATCCAGCGGGATCTGACCGGCAGTGAACACCAGGTCGCCCACGCAAAGTCCCTGGCTGTACGGACCGATCGCTGCCGGCGCGTTCTTCGTCTCGACTCTTCTGATCTCTCCCATATCCTTCATACCCTCGTTTGCAGTGTCCTTCGCGACCGCGTCACGCCGTCGCGGCCCGACTCAATTCTATCGATGCGAGCAGCTCTTCCGGTGTAACCGTCGCAACGCCGGCCTTCCCAACTTCGATGCCGGCTGCGTGATTCGCGAGCACGGCGGCCTCGACCACAGTCGCACCCGCGGCGAGCGCAACCGCCACCACGGCAATCACGGTGTCGCCTGCGCCTGAAACATCGTGCACGGCACGCGCGACCGTCGGCACGCGCACGTGCTCACCGCTCGACGACATCAGTGCCATGCCTTCCTCACCGAGCGTCAGCAGCAGGTTCTCACAGCCCAGACGCCGACGCGTCTCCTCCATCCACTCTGCATCGTCCGGCTGGACGCGCTCGCGCAATGCCGCTGCCAGCTCCGGCATGTTGGGCTTGAACACAGCTGCGCCGTGGTAATCGAAGAAGAATCGCGATTTCGGGTCGACGACGAGCGGGATGCCGTGCTGCTGCGCCGCCGAGCGGCAGCCCTCGATCACGTCGCGCACGAGGACACCCTTGTTGTAATCCTCGATGATGATCACGTCCGCCTTCGACGCAAGCCCGGCAATGCGCTCGACGACATGCGCGGCCTCCGCAGGTGTTATGTCGTCGTCCAGCTCATGGTCGTACCGCGCGATCTGGTGATGTCGCGCGAGTACTCTCGTCTTCACGGTGGTCGGCCGGTTCAGTGGCACCAGCCCCGCGGTCCCGATTCCGGCACCCTCCAGCTCATCCCGCAGCACGTCCCCCGATTTGTCACGTCCCACCACGCCGCACAGCGTGCAGTCGGAGCCCAGGACTACAATGTTCGATGCGACGTTGGCCGCCCCTCCCAGGGCGCGCCACTCCTCCTCCACGCGCACAACGGGTACGGGCGCCTCCGGCGAGATGCGCAGCGCCGTCCCCTGGAGGTAGACGTCCAGCATCAGGTCTCCGACGACCAGTACGTTGATGTCGCGGGCAGCGGCGAGAAGGGACTTTGCCCGGTCCAGTGTCAACCGGTTCATGGGCACAGGCACGAATATTGTGTATGTACGGCGGGGTTCGCCGGTACGATTTCGGGATACTACCGTGAGGGCTGCGGGTTGTAAAGCGACCGCTCGCCATCAATTCATAAGGGGGGTATGGCAGGGTTCGCCGCAGCTTCCGAAGGCAGGATCCGTAATGCCACTACGGGCGTGTTCGAGTACTTCGTACTCGCGGGCCGTGCCACGCGCTTCGTCTTCTCGCGACCGTTCTACTGGCGTGACACGCTGATCCAGATGGACCGCATCGGCGTCGGCTCCCTTCCGATTGTGCTTCTCACCGGCTTCTTCACAGGGATGGTGCTCGCACTGCAGAGCTCGGTAGAGCTGAGCAAGTTCGGTGCGGACGTCTACATCGGCAATCTTGTCGGTGCCTCGATGATCCGCGAGCTGGGACCGGTGCTCTGCTCACTGATGGTGGCCGGTCGCGCTGCATCGGGTATCGCCGCGGAGCTCGGTTCCATGCGCGTCACGGAGCAGATCGACGCGCTGCAGAGCTTCGGCACGGACCCCATCAAGAAGCTGGTAACACCACGCCTGCTCGCCGCTCTGCTGATGCTGCCGATTCTCACGGTGATCACCGACATGGTCGGGATCCTGGGCGGGCTGCTGATCTCCGTCGTGCGGCTCGGTCTCAGCGCTGATGCATTTCTGCAGGGTGTGCTGAATACGGCAGCGCAGTCCGGATTCGTGCTCGGACTGATCCCGAAGGACCTGATCACCGGTCTCACCAAGCCGCTCGTGTTCGGCGCGATCATCGCCCTGACCGCATCGTTTTACGGCTTGAACACGCGGGGCGGCACGGAGGGCGTCGGCGCGGCCGCGACCCGCGCGGTCGTCACCTCGTCCGTGCTGATCCTCGCCGTGGATTACTTCCTGACGCAGGCGCTACTCGTCCTGCTGCGACCCGGCGCATGAGCACAGTGGACGAAACAGGGCTGCTTGGCGGGTCGGACGACCACATTGCCAAGATCCGGCGGGAGCTGGGTGAGAGTGCGGCGGACCGCAAGCCGTCGCCGCCGGGCGCCGAGCCTGTGATCAGGCTGGAGAATGTTTCGCTCTCGTTCGGCCGTCGCCAGATCCTGAAGAGCGTATCGCTCGAAGCGCGCAAGGGCGAGACACTGATGGTCGCGGGCGAGTCCGGTTCCGGGAAGTCGACGATCCTAAAACTGATTCTTCGTCTGCTCGTGCCGGATTCCGGCAGGATCCACGTGTTCGACGACGAAGTCGAGCTGTTGACGTTCCAGGAGGCACTCGAGATGCGACGGCAGATCGGCATGGTCTTCCAGAATGCTGCGCTGTTCGATTCGCTTACGGTATACGAGAACGTCGCATATCCGCTGCGTGAGAACACGGACATGGATGAGAAGGACATCGAGGCGGCAGTGGCCGAGAAGCTGGCGTTCGTGAACCTCTCGCCCAAGGTCGTATCGAACCAGCTGCCGAGTCAGCTGTCGGGCGGGATGCGCAAGCGCGTGGGCATCGCGCGCGCCATCGCAACCAATCCGAAGATCATCCTGTATGACGAGCCGACCGCGGGACTCGATCCGCTGACGGTCGGTACCATCAATGAGCTGGTGCTGAAGCTGCAGCGCGAGCTGGACGTGACCTCGCTCGTCGTCACGCACGACATCCGCGCGGGTTTCAGTGTCGCATCCCGTGTGAACCTGCTGCGCGAGGGCGAAATCGTCTTTGACGGCAGCCCCGAGGAGATGGTGGCCTCGGACGACCAGTACATCAAGGCTTTCCTGAGCTGACCATGGCTGACTCTCTCCAGCGTAAGCAATTCGAATGGCGCCAGGTGCGCGTGGCCGCGCTGATCCTCGTCGGCCTCCTCCTGCTCGCCTACGGCGCGTACCGCATCGGCAAGGTGCTCGACATCTTCGCCAGCCGCTACGAGCTCGTCACGCTCGTGCCGTCCGCGCTCGGGCTGCGCGAAGGCGCGCCGGTGACACTGGCCGGCCAGCAGATCGGGCAGGTGTCACGCATCGAGTTCATTCCCGTGCGCGAGAAGCGCAACGGCAATCATCTCCGCGTTTTCCTCGAGGTCTCCGAGAAGGTGCGCGACCAGATCCGTCAGGACTCGCGCGCGTTCATGCGCACGCAGGGACTGCTCGGCGACAAGATGGTGGACATCCAGCCCGGCAGCATGAATGCCGCAATCCTGACCGCGGGCGACACCATTCTCACCGGCAAGTCAGTGGACATCGACCAGTTCCTCACGCAGGCGTCCGAGATGATGGACCTGACGATGACGATCGTCGGAGATGTCCGTGACATGACGACGGGCCTGTCGCAGGGCGAGGGCACGATGGGGCTGTTCCTGAAGGACGATGCGCTGTACTCGCGCATGGTCGGCGCAACGAGCGAGCTGCAGACGACGCTCAGCGGCATCAACCGCGCCGACGGCACGTTCGGCCGCATGATCCGCGACCCCGCGATGTACCAGCGCTTGAACAGCGCGGTTACACGCCTGGATTCCATCGGCGCGATGATCCTGTACGGCAACGGCAGCGTATCGCAGCTGATTCGTTCGGACTCGCTGTATCGCAATATTGCCAGTGCGACGAACCGCGCGGACAGCGCGATGGCCACCGCGGCCGCAATGCTGGAGCGCATGGCGAACGGACAGGGCACGATCCAGCGGATGATGACGGACCCCGCGCTCTACGACGCCTTCCTGAAGGCGGTCGTGGATATGCAGACGCTGATCAACGACGTCCGGCGCGAACCGAAGAAGTACACGCCGGACATCGACGTCCACCTGTTCGGCGGCGGCAGCAAGCCCGAGCCGAAACCGGTGCCGGACGGCGGGCAGCGGTAACCGGGCGGCAGCGATCGGCAGCCGTCCCTAGTCGAACAGGCTGCTGATGATCTCGACGATCGTCTCGAACAGTGAGCCGGCGACCTCGGTCGCCGCTCCCGCCACTTCGACCATTGCCTCCGGTGCCGCCGCGAGCGCTTCAGGCGCATGCGACAGCAGATCGGCCGCACCGCCAGCCACGTACGCAGCGGCGTGGATCCCGTAGTACATCGCGAACGGGTCGTACATCAGGACATCCAGGACGCCGCCGACCTCCCCTGCCCTTTCCCGCCTCTTTACCAGCGCCCCAGCCTCGAGCTTCCAGATGGACGCGAGCTCGTCATGATCGAACCACACACCGCGGTCAGTACGACAGTAGTCCAACCGCAGCCCTGCGTCGGTCGAGATCTCCATCTGCTTCTGACAATGCGGGCAGTCGAGGCGAACCTTCCATCCGCAGACCGGACAGACGTCGGCTGTGCGGGGTACATGCGCGGTGCACGCGTGACACTGCATCGCATGCACTCCCTCCCGCCGGACGATCGCCGACCAGAGCGCCGCTGGATCGGAGCGGCGCAGGTGCTGCACCTCGCCTGCATCGAACCACACGCCACCGCAGCGATCGCAATGGTCCAGCACCAGCTCATGCCCGGGATCCGCGGCCGCCGGCGCGATCGGGAGCCGGACCTTGGACAGTTTCACGCCCAGGCAGACCGGGCAGGCCAGTCGCGATTCCATCGGTGTTCCTCCGTGAGGAATTTCAACGGTGGGCCTCATTCGAGCAGACCCCTCGCCTCGAACTTGTCACCCACCCGCTCGATGTCGTGGAACGTGTACACGACCACGCCGGATTCGGTGACCGCGAAGTCCGCCATTCCACGTACGACCAGCGCATCGAGCCCCTGCTTCGCGTCCTCGGGCGACACCGCCAGGTCCGTCACGGCCTCGACCACCGTCAACCTGCCCCCCCGTCTGGCGGCCAGCCGGAGCAGCTCGGACTCCACGGTCTGCCGACGAAGCTCGTCCTTCGTCCCCGTCAGCGTGTTCCGCCGGCGGTAGTGAGCGGCGACCATGGCGATCCCCGCGCCCCCCGGCAGCAGGACGGTGATCATGAATGCCAGCGCTGCCGCGCCGCCGCTGACTTCGGCCGCGGCGTAGCCGAGGCCCATGAAAAGGGCCAGCGCGATGAGCCCAATGCCACCCCAGAAACGACCCATTCCCGTCTCCAATACAAAATGGTCCCGACCTATGCCCGTCCGGCCTAAGATACCACGTTCCCCCGCCGCGCGGTGCCGTCACTGCGCACCGTCGACTGTCTTGCCCCGGGCCGGAACCAGCGCAACCTTCCTGCGATGACCGAGCACTCGCCGCCGGACGATCTCTACAAGCTCCTCTTCGAGCACAATCCCCAGCCCATGTGGGTCTATGACGTGCAGACCCTCCGGTTTCTCACCGTCAACAATGCGGCCATCGCGCAATACGGCTATACGCGTGACGAGTTCCTCGCCATGCGGATCACGGACATCCGGCCGGAAGAGGACGTCTCGACGCTCCTGGAGAATGTCACCCTCCCCTCTACGCCGCTGCGGAACTCGGGCGTGTGGCGCCACCGCCGGAAGGATGGCGCAATACTGCTCGTGGAAATCTCGTGGCACCAGATCCCATACGACGATCGTCACGCACGCCTGGTCCTCGCGCAGGACGTGACGGAGCGCGAGCGCGCGAGCAGCGAGCTGAAGCGCAGCCGGGAGCTGTACGAGCGGCAGTACGAGGCGCTCGCCGGCCTCACTCGCCGCAACATTCTCCAGACGGTGGATGAGGTCGCAGCGCTCCGCGAGATCACGCGCCACACGTCGCATACGCTGAGTGTCGGGCGGGTCAGCATCTGGCGAATGACGCCGGAGCGGGATGCGATCATCGCGCGCGACCTTTTCGACACCGCGACAGGGCAGCATACGGCGGGCACGCGTCTCGACTCCAGTCAATATCCGGACTACTTCAATGCCCTGGAGGCGGGCGACGTGATCGTCGCGGATGACGTCGAGAGCGATCCGCGCACGGCGAAACTGGCGGAAGGACATCTCCGGCCGATTGGTATCACATCGATGCTGGATGCGCCGATCATGGTGGACGGCCGGCTCGACGGCGTGCTGTGCCTGGCCCATACCGGTGAGCCGCGGGTCTGGACGCCGGCGGAGCGGAGCTTCGCGGTGTCCGCGGCAAACCTGGCATCCCTGGTGATCGCGCAGCAGTCCCTTTCTCAGAGCCGTTCGTGGCTGCGAACCATCCTCGACAGCGAGCCGGAATGCGTATCGCTCGTCTCGCCGGACGGGCGACTGCTCGAGATGAATCCTGCCGGACTGCGGATGATCGAGGCGGACAGCCGCGAGGCCGTGCTCGGCATTCCCGCCGTAACAGTCGTTCACCCCGACCACGTCCGGGAATACAATGCCCTGCTCGGGGCGGTAATGTCCGGCCGAAGCGAGCATCTCCAGTTCCGGATTATCGGCTTGCGCGGCACTGAACGCTGGATCGATACGCACGCCGCACCGCTCCATGCCGCAGACGGCACGGTCCTCGGGATGCTCGCCGTTACGCGCGACATCACTGCGCGCCTCCAGCAGGAAAGAGAGCTGCAGGAGAGTCGGCGTCGGCTCGACGCACTCATGGACCACCTGCCCGGCATGGCATACCGCTGCAGCGGCGGGTCTGACCGGCCGATGGAGTTCGTCAGTAACGGAGCGGTTTTACTGACCGGTTATCCGGTGCGTGACCTTCTCCAGGGAGGCGCGCATCCGTACGGAACCCTGATCCACGCGGACGACCGGGACAGTGTATGGGCGCAGATCCAGCGTGCCGGCGCTGCAAACGAACCGTTCGAGCTGGAGTACCGCATTGCATGCGCGGACGGCTCCACCAGGTGGGTGTGGGAACGCGGGCACGCTGTACGCGACACGGCGCAACGCGCGGTCGTATTCGAAGGCTTTGTAACGGACACGACGCAGCGCAAGCGCAGCGCCGACGAGCTGCGCATCGCGGAGGAGCGTTTCCGGATGCTCGCCAGTGCTACGAGCGATGCCATCTGGGACTGGGACATCGGCACTGGCCATGTCTGGTGGAGCGAGGGCGCCGAGGAGATGTTCGGACTCCAGCCCGGTGAATTGAGCTCTATCGACAGCTGGACCGAACGCATCCATCCGGATGACCGCGCGCGCGTCATGGCTGACGTCGAACGCGCACTGGAGCCCGGCGGCGCGCTGTACCGGAGCGAGTTCCGGTTCCTGCATGGCGAAGGCTCTTACATCACGGTCCTCGACCGCGCCCGCGTGATCACGGATGAATCCGGCCGCGCGCTGCGCATGATCGGCGGTATGTCCGATCTCACGGACGTCAAACGTCTGGAAGGCCAGCTGCTGCACAGCCAGAAGATGGAGAGCGTCGGCCGACTCGCCGGCGGCATTGCGCACGACTTCAACAACCTGCTCACTGTCATCCTGGGCACAGTAGACCTCGCGCTCACGACGATGAATCCTGCAGACCCGCTCATTGCGGACCTGGGCGAAATCCGCAACGCAGCGCAGCGCGCCGGCGGCCTCACGCAGCAGCTTCTCGCATTCAGCAGGCGGCAGGTGCTGCAGCCGCGCGTCCTCGACCTCAATACCGCCATCGGTGACACCATTGCCATGCTCCGGCGTCTCATCGGCGAGGACGTCGAGCTCCGCTTCAACCCCGGGCCGGATGTGTGGAGCGTGCGTGCGGATCCCGGTCAGCTCGAGCAGGTCCTCATGAACCTCGCCGTCAACGCACGTGACGCCATGCCCGACGGCGGTCTCCTCACGATCTCGACCCGTAACGTCGTGATCGACGAGGTCTTCATGGCCAGCTCTGCAGTGGCACGTCCGGGCCCGCACGTGGCAATTACAGTTACCGACACGGGGATCGGTATGGACGCAGTGACGCGCAGCCACGCGTTCGAGCCATTCTTCACGACGAAGAAGGTGGGTGAAGGTACGGGTCTCGGGTTGCCCACGGTCTACGGCATAGTCGAGCAGAGCGGCGGCTCCATCGACCTCTACAGCGAGCCGGGACATGGCACAACGTTCCGTATCTTCCTGCCGCGCGCGGAGGCCGGCGGTGAAGCAAGGGAGAATGAGGTCGCCGTGCAGCCGGGTCGCGGCAGCGGCACCATCATGCTGGTGGAAGACGAAAGTGCTGTGAGACGCCTTACTGAGCGCGTACTCAAAGCCGCCGGCTATACGGTGATCTCCTGCGAGAGTGGCGCGGAAGCGCTGTCAGCGCTCGATCGCAGCAGGACGCCGATTCAGCTGCTGCTGACGGACGTAGTCATGCCGCTGATGAACGGGCCCGAGCTCGCCCGCCGCATCACGGCGGCATCACCGGCGACGCGCGTCCTGTTCATGTCGGGCTACACCGATGACGCAATGGTCAAACACGGCGTGCACTCGGGTCGCACGCGATTTCTCGAGAAGCCGTTTACCGTTGGCGAGCTGACGGAAGCGGTTCATGCCGCGCTGACTGAGCACGCCCCTGCATAGACGCGACACCGTCGAGTTCCATACGGTGCAACAGGTCGTCAAATCGTGGATCGGAACGGATCGCGTCGAATCCTGCGGTCACGGCCAGCCCCTCCATGAAGGATCCGCGCTGCTGGTATCCGAGCTCGAGCCATCGGAACGCAGCGTCCGCGTCACCGAGACCGGCGTATGCCATGGCAATGTGGAACGGCGGGAGGTAACGCTGCGATTGTGTCCCGATAAGACGCTGTAGAACCGCTCGTCCCTGGGCGGTGTCGCCGGTCACACCGTACATGTACGCGAGCTGAGCGGAGTCCCGCGGCCCACTCAGGGCGGCAGCACGCTCAAGAGACGCGATCGCTTCCCGGTACATCCCCTTCTGAAAGTACGCGTGGCCCAGCAGCTCGAGGGCAAGGTCGAGCTGAGGATTCAGCTCCAGCGCTTCACTCAGCTCCCGGATCGCAGCGTCGGGACGTCGTGTGTTCACGTAGATCCGGCCAGCCAGCGGACCGATGGATACGAGCGGGTCGAGCTCGCGAGCGATGCGCAGCTGCGCCAGCGCCGCTTCGTGGCGACCCGTCACATGCAGGTACATGCTGTAGAGATTGCGCGTACCCTGGAAACCGGGATCGAGTGCGATCGCGTGCTCGAATGCGCTCTCCGCGGCGTCCCAGTTCCATTCGTATACAAAGCGCTGCTGCGCCAGTGCCGCATGCGCTTCCGCCAGCGTGCTGTCCAGCGCCAGTGCGCGTTCGGCGGCGGCTCGCGCTTTCGGAAACGCGACGTCGGGTCGCTCATAGCCGAACACCGCCAGATTGTTGTAGACGTTGGCGATCCCTGCATACGGCCGCGCATAGGACGTGTCACGGCGGATGGCCTGCTCGAAATAGGCACGCGCTCGCAGCAGTCCTTCATGATTCCTCGTGTTGTACAGGAAGCGGCCCTTCAGGTAGAGCTGGTATGCCTCGATATCATCCGTGCCGCGTTCCACAAGGCGCTGAGGCATGCCATTGCGCGTGAGCCGCACGGACAGTGCCGAGACGATGTCCCGTGCAATCCGTTCCTGGATTGCGAAGAGGTCGCGCAGCTCCCGGTCGTACGTCTCTGACCAGAGCACACGGTCATCACGAGTGTCCACCAGCCGGGCTGTCACCTTGAGCCGCTCGCCATCGCGCCGAACGGACCCCTCCAGCACGGTCGTGACACCGAGCGAGTCCGCGATGGCCCGCACCGTCAGGCCCCGGCCCTTGATCGCAAACGTCGACGTGCGACCCGCAACGCGAAGCCCGGGCACGTGGCTCAGTGCAGTAATCAGCTCGTCCGTGAGACCATCGCTGAAGGGTTCGCCCTCCGCTCCACTCTCGGCTACGAACGGCAGGACGGCGATGGAACGCTCTGCGTCGCGGCGGAACGGGCCTGCGAAAAATGCGGTGAGCAGGACCAGCGCCAGGACACACGCGGCGGCGAATGTGCGCACGGGGGTGGTGCGACGCTGAGGATGCATGATGGCGCTGGATGATGTGCTGATCGCTGCATCCAGCTTGTTCAGCACCTCGACCGCATCGGCCGGCCGGTCATCAGGGTTCCTGGCGAGAAGCTGCATCACCAGCGCGGCGACCTCCGGTGGGGTGTCCGCCCTGCGGGACGCGACGGGGTACGGTGTATCGGTGAGACGTGCTGACGCCATCTCGTGCGCGGAACGGCCTGCGAACGGTGGCGCGCCTGTCAGCATCTCGTACGCCACCACACCGAGGGCGTAGAGGTCCGCGCGGTGATCGGTAGCAGGATCAGCGGCAGCCTGTTCGGGCGCCATGTACGCTGCACTTCCGAGCACGATTCCGCCGGTCGCCGTCTCAGGAGGCAGAACACCCGGAGCATTCGCGGCCGCGATCGCGCGCGCAACACCGAAATCGCTGACCAGTGCGTCGCCGTCCAGGTTCAGCAGGATATTCCCCGGCTTGATGTCGCGGTGCGCAACGCCTCTGCGGTGCGCATAGGCGAGGGCGCGCGTCACGTCACGGAGCACGCGCACGGTGCCGTCGATCGACTGTGGCCCCGTGCGCGCCAGCCGCTCGCGCAGACTCTCACCCTCTATGTACGGCATCACGTAGTAGAGGGCGCCTGCGGCACTGCCGGAATCGTGCAGGGTGACGATGTGCGGATGCGTCAGCCGCGCCACGAACTCGATTTCCCGTTGAAATCGCGATGGTCCGTCGGTCAGGGAAAGCGGGAGCCGGATGGCAGGGTGCAGGACTTTCACGGCCACCGCCCGGCCGTGCCGCTCGTCCTGCGCGAGGTACACGGCACCCATCCCGCCTCGACCGAGCAGCCGCTCGATCGTGTAGCGGCCGGCGAGCGCATCACGCAGAGCGGGCGCCCCGTCCCGTTCGTACTCGTCAACTTCGAGTATCACCGGACCTGCGAACAGCACCGCAGGAGTGTCGAGAAACGTCTCCGACGCCGTCGCCTGCTCGCTTGCGACCAGCAGACGTTCCACCGCGCCGCGGACTGCAGGGTCGTTGCAGTTTTTGTCGAGGAACTGCCGGCGCTCCAGGGGCGCCAGCTCGAGCGCCTCCGCGAGCAGCTGCTTTACCGCGGACCAGTCGGGTCTACGCGGCGCCACCATGCAGCTCCTCGAACAGCCAGGCTCGTGCCGCTGCCCATTCGCGCGCAACCGTACGCTGGGACACGTCGAGTGCCGCGGCTGTCTCCGCTTCCGTCAGGCCGCCGAAGAATCGGCATTCGACAACCTGCGCCATGCGTTCGTCAAGCTGTGAGAGACGGTTGAGTGCCTCGTCGAGCGACAGGATCGCTTCGGCACGCTCGGGTGCGGCAATTTCCACGTCGTCAACAGACACATGCAGTGCCGCTCCTCCACGCCGGGCGGCGCGGTGTCTGCGCGCATAGTCGACCAGAATGCGCCGCATGGCACCGGCTGCAATTGCGAAGAACTGTGCGCGGTCCTGCCACTGTGCCTGCGTCTGATCGACGAGCCTGAGATACGCTTCGTGGACCAGGCCGGTGGTCGAAAGCGTGTGCCCGGCCCGTTCGAGGCCCATCTGCCCGTGTGCGATCCGGCGGAGCTGCTCATAGACCAGGGGCATCAGCCGGTCCATGGCGCCCGGCGAACGAGTCCGCAACGCAACCAGCGCCTCCGTCACCGACCGGGCGTCCGCTTCCGCCTCAGTGCTCATCGGTTTGTCCTGGCATCTTCCGGAAGGTTTCTACGCGTTTACCGGGGAGGGCGGACACGACCGGTGTCCGCTGACACCACAGCCGCAATCCTGGAGGTTCCGTGAAAAACCTGTTCTGGCCAATTTCGCGCAGCGTCGGCCGCGCCGCCATACTCATCCCCGCGCTCCTTCCAATGCTCGCCTGTGCGAATGCCGAAGACCCCGCCGCACCCGTGGCACAGGCAGAAGTACATGCGGCCGCCGTCACCACAGCTCCACTGCCTTTCAAGGGAAAGATGGAAGGCCGTCACATGAGTCGTACACCGATTCAGCCGCCCCTGGTGTTCGACGTTTTCGAGCTCACCGGGCAGGCCACTCAGCTGGGTCAGTTCAGGCTCGTCATCGAGTCCGCCGTGAACTTCACCGTCTTTCCCGTAACGGGTAGCGGAACGTTCACGTTCACTGCAGCGAACGGGGACAAACTCGTCGCCGCGCAGACGGGATCGTCACGACTGCTCGCACCCGGAGTCGTGCTGATCACGGAGGTGGCCACAGTCGATCCCGAGCGCTCTACCGGCCGATTCGCCGGCGCCACGGGCAGCCTTACCGCGGAGCGGCGGGCTGACGCAGCCACAGGCGTGACCGGCATCACATCCGGCTCGTTCGAGGGCACCATCACATTGCGCTGACTTACCTCCTGACGCAGCGCACACGTCATGCGCCGCACAGACGCAGAAACGGCGGAGCGACATTGCTGTCACTCCGCCGTTTCGCTTGTCATGGAGCCGGCGGGAATCGAACCCGCGTCCGTAAATCGATCCCTCAAAGCATCTACGTGCGTGTCGTGCGATTCTTAGTTTCTCATCCGATCAGTCGGCTCTGCACGCCAGCCTCTCACGGACCAGCCTCGTTAGATCTCATCCCCCACCGACAAGGCGGCAGTCGGGGACCAGCCCGATTTAGCGACGTCCTCTGAACGGCCTCGGGCCGGGTCACTCAGAAGACGGGCACGTAAGGTTAGTTACGCAGCCAATGCCAGTTGATTGTTGGCACTTGAATTGTTCCCATTGATTTACGAGGTAACGGGTCCTCGGCACGCAGCTCCGACTTCACCATCCACGTCGAATCCTGGTCGGCCCCTGCACCACAAAGATAGCGCAAAACCCGGTCCGGGTCAATGTACAAACCGTGTAATTCTTTATGCGACGGCAACTTGGCCCTAACCCACGACCCGGTTCCTGCCCTCGCGCTTCGCTGTGTACAGCGCCGCATCCGCGCTCCCCACCAGTTCGCTTCCCACTGCCACTGTCTCGGGCATCGCAGCCACGCCAATGGAGACCGTGACGGGGATCTCCTGTCCATTGGACCTCAGGATCGCGGCCTCGATGCTGGACCTGATGCGCTCAGCGATCTCGCGTGCGAGCCGGATCGGGGTTTCCGGCAGCAGGACTGCCATTTCCTCGCCGCCGAAGCGCGCGGCGACATCGACCTCCCGGACACAGTGCCGGAGAATGTCGGCAACGCGTCGGAGCACCTCATCACCGGCTTCATGGCCGAAGCGGTCGTTGACGGACTTGAAGTGGTCGATGTCGATCATGAGCAGGGAAAGCGGTCGGCCTGTGCGGCCGACGCGCAGTGATTCCTGTTGCAGTGCGCTGTCGAACGCGCGGCGGTTGCGCAGGCCTGTCAGGCCATCGGACTCCGCGGTCTCACGCATCCTCCCGAACTGCGCGGCGTGATCCAGATGCAGTGCCGCATACGGAGCGATGGCCGCGATGAGCTCGATGCCCTCCGGATTGAGTGCCTGATCGTAGGTACTCCATACTGCAATTACGCCGATGATCCCGGTCGGCACCTGCAACGGCAGCGCAGCGAAGGTGCGTGGCCGCTCGCGCCATGCATCCCGATCGTTCCCGATCTGCGTGGGACCGGGCTTCCAGGCACCGGGCTGGCGGACCAGCGTACCCGTGGCCAGCACCGCGAGCGCGAGCTCGGACTCCGGGCTCTCGAACATCTCCCCGATGACCGGGCCGCCATCGCTGCCCGCGACCGCAACTATGCGACCTGCATTGCCCTCCCATTGTCCGAGCACACCGCCGGTCCCCTGTGCGAGACGCATGCAGGCTTCCAGCAGATCGCGGCCGAACTTCTCGGGCTCGATGTCTGACGGCATCCGGCGCAGGATATCGACGACCGTCGCCATCCGCCGCCGTTCGGCATCCGATTCGTGTCGGCTTTCCTGGAGCTGCACAAGAAGTCGGAGCGGCGCGGCGATATCATCGAGGATGTCAGGACTGGCAGTCGCCGCGACGGGCATCTCCAGGGTCACGATCCAGCCGCGGTCCTCCGCCGGCCACAGCCGCGCGGCGACGAGGACCATGCCGTCCCGCACCCAGGAAGGAGCGGGCTCGATACGCATCGGTGTGCCTTCACGCGCAACCCAGTCGAGCGGATCGCCGCGCAGCGCGCGCGGCTGCGGCAGAGGTCGGTCGGTAGCGGCGACGGCGCGGGCCACGGCATGGTCGCGATCGAGCTGCCAGAGCATTGCGCTGCCCGCGCCGGCAGCATTCCTGATGACGGCGAGGGCGTGTTCGAGCTCGCGCCGTACGTCCTGCTCCCGCACAGGTGGGCTCAGCGGTGTCGGTGCAGGTGGTGGCGCATCAACGGAAGCTGGCGACGGCCCGCGCCGCCCCCGCAGCGCGTGACCCGCCCATGCGGCGGCGGCAAGCGCGAAAAGCATTGTCACCGGGGAGCCGGTCCAGCCGAACAGCGCGGCGACCACGGCAAGCGCGAGCACGATGAAGGGCGTGGCGTTCAACATGTTCTCAGGCGCGCGCTGGCGGGCCGGCGCAGTCTCAGGCGGGACGGCGGGTGCGGAGGATTCTGATCGCGGCGCACGCCGCGCCAAAGCCGTTGTCGATATTCACGACCGTCAGCCCCGACGCGCAGCTGTTCAGCATACCGAGGAGTGCCGCGATTCCGCCGAAGGAGGCACCATATCCGACGCTCGTCGGCACGGCGATCACCGGCGCCGCCACGAGTCCGCCAACCACGGAAGGGAGCGCACCCTCCATGCCCGCAGCCACGATGATCACGTCCGCCGTGTGCAGTGCTGCGCTCTGATCCAGCAGCCGGTGTATGCCGGCGACGCCCACGTCATACACGCGCTCCGCTGTGCCGCCCAGCGCCTGCGTCGTGACAGCGGCTTCCTCGGCAACCGGCAGGTCGGAGGTACCTGCACACAGGACCAGAACGGTTCCCAGACTCGGGGCCTCGTGCGGCAGGAAGGGAATGAACGCGGTGCGCGCCGTCCGGTTGACCTGCACCTCAGCGAACTCACGCTCGAGTGCATCCATGGTTTCGACGCTGGCGCGCGTGGCGAGGAAACCGCCCTCGGTCGCGTGCAGACGCCTGCAGATCTGGACGACCTGGGCGGTTGTCTTGCCGGCAGAAAATACGACTTCCGGAAAGCCGACACGCAGAGCGCGGTGATGGTCGAGGCGCGCGAACGGAGTTTCACCTTCGGTGCCGATCGCCGAACGGTCGGACACATCCCCGTTGCCTTTGACATCTTCAGTCGGGAGCCAGGCCAGCTTCTGGAGCGCATGCTCCGCGGTCATTGAGCCTGCGGCCACGCCCTCCAGCAGCTCGAGAACGCGCTCGCGGCTCACGCGGCCACCGGCTCGTGCCGCGCGCGGTACGTCTCGAGCAGCTCTTCCGCGTGCACCAGGCTCGTCACGCGGAACAGCTCCTCGCGAAGATACTTCCCATTCGGAAGACCCTTCGTATACCAGCCGAGATGCTTGCGGAACTCGATCATGGCGCGGGCCTCGTCCGGCTCGAACAGCACCGCATTGCGCGCATGCTCGATGACGATGTCGAAGCGCTCGGCCACATCGGGTGCTGCCGGGATCGGACGGCCGTCCAGCGCCGCGCGCGCCTGCGAGAAGATCCACGGTGCGCCGTGCGAGCCGCGTGCGATCATGATGCCCGCACAGCCCGTATGATCGCGCATCCGCACGGCATCCTCGCCCGACCACACATCGCCGTTGCCGACCACCGGGATGTCGAGTGCCTCCACGAGCTGGGCGATCTCATCCCAGTTTGCGTGACCCGAGTACATCTGCGTGCGGGACCGCGCGTGCAGGGTGATCACCTTCGCACCGGCGTCCTGGCAGCGGAGTCCGATCTCGACAGGATTGCGGCTGTCGTCGCTCCAGCCGCTGCGGATCTTCACTGTCGTCGGAATCGAGATGGCACGGGACACCGCCCGGATGATGTCCTGCACCAGGTCGAGATCGCGGAGACAGCCGGAGCCGCCGTTCCGCTTCACCACCTTCTTGACCGGACAGCCGAAGTTGATGTCGAGGAAGTCGGGGTGATAGAGATCCTCGACCAGGGCCGCCGCCTCGGCCATCGCGGCGGGGTCCGCACCGAAGATCTGGACTCCGATCGGACGCTCCTCATCATCGAAGCGGAGATAGTCGTGCGTCCTCTCGCTGCCCCGCCGGATTCCCTCGGCGCTGACGAACTCGCTGACGACGACATCCGCGCCAAAACGCCGGCAGAGGCGACGGAACGGCGACTCGCTGACGCCCGCCTGGGGCGCCAGATACAGGGGCGTATACCCCCCCTCGAGTCGGCTCATCAGCTGTTCGAACATACCCCGAATTTAACCCGCTTCCAGAGGGGGATCAATCGCAAAAATGCTTTACACTGCCACACCCCATCCTTAAGTTGCGACGCCGCGTACGACGCGGCGTGCACCGCCCGCGACTCTCGCGGCATGGGCGCCCTGGAGGTATACATGGTCCTGCGTGAATTTTTTGATCGTGACGCCATCGATCTCGACCTCAGGGGCGAGACGAAGGATGACATCCTGAAAGAGCTCATCGCGCTTCTCAAGCTTGACGAGAAGTCCGAAGGCATTCTCTTCAAGATGCTGAAGCGCCGTGAGAATCTCGGCTCGACGGGCATCGGACGCGGTATCGCAATTCCCCACTGCCGGTCTCTGGTCGTCAGCAAGCTCCGCGTCGCATTCGGACGCAAGCCCCGCGGCGTCGAGTTCAACGCCATCGACAGTCAACCGGTGAACAACTTCTTTCTGATCATCGCCCCTCCGCTGGAGGTCAGCAATCAATACCTTCCCGTTCTCGGGAAGCTCGCGCAGTTCGCCAAGGAGCCGGACACGACTACCCGCCTCGCCGCGCTACAGTCGCCGGACGAGTTCCTCGGCCTCCTGGAGGCGCAGTCACACTGACGCCCGACAGGACCGCTGAAAGGCGAAGCGCCGGTCCCCCTCGCGGAGGCCGGCGCTTCGTGTTTCAGTTCGCAACAACCAGTTTTCTTGGTGCAGCGCGTTCTCCATTCACTTCCAACCGAGCGATATACACTCCAGACGGGACTTTCCGGCCGGCCGCATTGAGGCCATCCCAGTACGCCTCGTGCAGACCAGCTGTCGTGTACACCAGCTTGTCGACCAGGGCCGCATTCCCACTCGGGTGGTTCAGCGCACTCGGCGTCGCTACGAGACGCATCAGCGAATCGTAGATCTTGATCGACACCACCACGGGTCGTCCACTCTCGAACCACTCCTCCGGCAGCCAGAACGGAATGACTGTAGAGGGATTGAACGGGTTCGGGTAATTGGGCTTCAGTTGAATAGTCGGTCGGCTGCCCGGGCGCGTCTCCTGCGCCATGACAGGAGTCGACATTGCACCGGCAGCCAGCAGGAGTACAACGCTGACGCATAGCAGGCGTCTCATCGTACCCTCCGCACAGAATTAACCGTGCTGTAGAAAAAGGTGCTATATGCCTCCGCTGACGGCTGTCCGAATGGTACTACCCCACGCAGGCCATGATAGATCGCGAGGAATAGTGAGTCAAGACTGGTATTCCCAACGACCTAGGGTGCCGGAACGGCAGTAATGCTCGAAGTCGGAGGGGCAGTATTCGCGCCTCCAACCCATACCCGCTGCTCGCCCACGCGCCGCGTAAAACCGGTCCGGTCCAGATGTTCGAGGATTGGTATGAGATACTTCCGGGACACCCCGATCGTATCCTTCAGGTCGGCCGTCTCGACCTGCTTGCCGGGCTCGAAGCGGTCGTTCAGCCGCCGGATGACGCCGTCCAGCGCCGCCCGTCCGATCCAGCGGTCCCCGGGCAGCGCGATGATGCCGCCGCGGTCCGCCAGGAAGCGGAGGATCGCGATGGAGGTCCCGGCGCCGAGCTCCGCCGTAGATGGCGCTTCCACGCCTGCGCCATCAATGGCCGCCTCCAGGGTATCGGCCGTCGCCTGCTGAGCCGGATCCAGCGACGGCGCGAAGCCCGCGCGCGCGAGGGCCCCATCGCTGGACCGCAGGACGCCCTCGGCGACGAGGGCATCGGCAGCCCAGCCGGCAACCCGGGCCCCCACGCCCCCCGTCACCACCCGGAGCATCTCCCGTGGCAGCCCGGGATCCAGCAACGCCTTCGCATGGTGGTCGTCGACAGCCGCGAGGATCAGCATACGGGCTGCGTCGCCGAGCGACGGGTCATACACGCGGTCGCCGATGCGAAGCGCTCCGACTCCCATTGTTGCGGCTGCCACTCCCGCCGGACCGGTCCGCAGAAGAAGTGGCAGTGCATCGACCCGTACGCCCTTCCCCGCCGCGCCCACCACCAGCGCCCTCAACGCGTCGTCCGGCGAGCCGTTCAAAACGGCGCGCAGAGTCGCTTCCAGGTGCGGCGTCATGCGCTTCCGTTTCGGAGGCGCAGGCTCGGCCACGATCCCCCCTGCGATGGTGTGAACGGGGGAGTATGACCTGACGACGAATCGATCACCTGCGCGCGCGACGCACGCCGCTTCCAACCGCAGCTGCACCCAGCCGGCGTCGCCAGGCTGGATCGCATCGCCATCCAGCACCGCCGCCCGCGCCAGGATCTCGGCGGTACCGAGATGAAACCGGATACGCTGCCGATGGCGCAGCGGCTTCGGGCTCGATGACAGCACGGATACCCGGGCCGTGATGAGCATGGACGCCTGCCACGCATCATCCGCAGTGAGCGTGTCCCCCCCCCGCACCGCATCACGCTCAACGGCGAGCGCGATGGCGACGCGCTCTCCGGCGAATGCAGTGTCCCGACGCGCGCCGTGCACCTGGAGGCCGCGTGCGCGAACCGCCGCCCCGTCCGGCTGGACGGCCAGCATCGCATCACGTCCGACCTGCCCGCTCCAGACGGTACCGGTGACCACAGTACCCGTACCGTGACGCGTGAAGACGCGGTCGACGGGCATGCGGAAGATGTCATCCGTCCGGCGCAGGTCGAGGTCCGACGCGATTGCGGCAATCGAGTGGCGCAGAGCGTCCAGGCCGATGCCGCTCTTCGTCGATACCGGAACGATCGGGGCGCTGCGGAAGCGGGTATCTGCGAGCACGTCCGCGATGTCGGCACGGACGAGGTCGAGCCAGTCGTCATCCACGAGGTCTGTCTTCGTAAGTGCGACGACGGCCGCGCGCACCTCGAGCAGTTCCATGATCGCGAGATGCTCGCGCGTCTGGGGCATCACGCCCTCGTCCGCGGCAATGACGAGCAGCACGAGGTCCATACCGCTCGCCCCGGCGAGCATCGTGCGGACGAGAGCTTCGTGGCCCGGGACGTCCACGATACCGAGCTCGGCGCTCTCGAGACTCAACGCTGCGAAGCCCAGCTCGATCGTGATTCCCCGCCGCTTCTCTTCCGGCAGCCGGTCCGTATCGACACCGGTCAGCGCGCGCACGAGCGATGTCTTGCCGTGATCGATGTGACCCGCCGTTCCAAGGATCAGACGCCGCATGTCAGATTCTGCGGGTGGCATCGAGGAAGGAAAGCGAGCGCAGGGCCGAACCCTCGAGCACGTGGTGATCGAGATAGCGCTGGAGCAGCGACCAGTGACCTGCGGTCTCGCCCAGGGTCACGGTCTCACCATCCACCATGCGGCGCAGTGCAGCGCGGGCGTGCGCAGGCAGCGCACTGCCGCCGCCGGCCGCGCGGCAGTCCCCGCACAGCGCACCGCCCGCACCATAGCTGAAGCGCGTGTCCTCCGTCGCATCGAGCGTCCTGGAACAGGCCACACATTCGTCGAGCGACGGCGCAAAGCCGAGCACGGCAGTAAGGCTCCACGCTTCCATCAGCACCGCGGCCTCGACGGCGTCCGGCGCAGCATCCGCCAGGTGATCGAGCGCGTCACGGAGCCGCGCGAACAGCAGCGGCTGCGCCTCCTCGCTCGCGGTTCGCAGTACGATCTCGGCGAGCAGTGATGCGCCGCCGAACCGGACGAGATCACTTCCCAGCTGCTGCCTCGACCGGATCAGGTCGAAACCCGACAGCGTCTGCAGCTCGCGGCTGTCTTTCAGGTAGAGAGATGCAGTTCCTTCCGTAAACGGCTCGAGCAGTCCGCTGAATCGGCTCCGCGGCCGCACTGCTCCCTTCGCCATGACTGACCGCACACCGTAATCGTGGGTCAGCAGCCGCAGGATCCGGCTCGTATCGCCGTACGGGAAAACCTGGAGGATGATGGCGTCGGTCGTGACGACTGCCACGGGAGCTCAGCCCCCTGCTTGCGGACCGAGCCGTGCCAGAAGCTCCGCGCGGCGGGCGCGGTAGGCAGCATCGTTGGAGGCGGCGTTCTCTTCGTCCAGTCGCGCGATCTCGGCCAGCGTCCGCCGCCGTGCGGGGATGCGGCCTGTGCGCATTGCGTGCACACCGGCGAAGCCGACAATCGCAGCCAGCGGCAGTGCGTACAGCAGCCAGGCCGCCGGATCGTCCTGAGGCGGCTCGCCGCCGGTGACGAGGTTACGCGCCGATGTCTCGGGGACGCCGACGCGCACCACATGCTGCGCGGCTGTATCGAATGGCGCGCGGAACGCGTCGCCCAGGTAGAGCTCGCCATCGGAATAGCGCGCGGCGAGGAAGAACACACCATCACCGGACGCGTCCGCGACTGGAACATCAAGCTGGAATGAGCCGTTCGAATCACTGACGCCCGTGGCGACCGTCACACCGGTCGAGGCATCCACTCGATGCAGTACCACACCCTGTCCGGGGAGCGGCGCGCCGTCCGGTCCTACGACACGGCCGCGCACGGGCGTGGTCTGCGCCATCAGCGGGGCCGCCGTCGCATAAAGACCGACTGCAAGGGCGATCGACCGGAGTGCGGCTTTCATGGGTTGAAGCGGCCGAGGTCTTCGGGGTTCAGCCGGCGCAGATACTCACGCAACTCTTCCGGCGAGAGTCCGCCCGCGGCAGGGCCGCCCTCCTGCTGTCCGCCCGCGGCGCCCGCCAGGAAATCCTGGGTCGCATCGCCCTCTGACACCTCGACGGAGGTGTGCTCGAGCAGGTCCTCGGTCGTGAAGATGGATGCGGACATGCGCAGTGCGATCGCGATCGAGTCCGACGGTCGCGCGTCGATGCTGATCAGCTCTGCGCTCCGCTGGATGATGAGCTCGGCGAAGTACGTATGATCGATGACCTTCGTGATCATCACGCGCTGGAGCGAACCGCCGAGTCCCATGATGACGGTTGCGAAGAGATCGTGCGTGAGCGGCCGTGAGAACTTCATCCCCGCGAGCTCCATGGCGATCGCACTCGCCTCGCCCGGCCCGATCCAGATCGGCAGGACGCGGGACCCGTTCACTTCCTGGAGGATGACGACGGGTGTATTGGACGTGCGGTCGAGCCCGAGGCTCTGAACCTTTACTTCGACCATGACATCTCCTGCTCGATGCAGTGCGCGGAACGTAGAATATCACGCATCGGTCGACAAGTTCCATCGGCCGGAGAAGAGGGACAGATCGAGCCACGTGGCGAGCCCCTCGGTGAGGATGTGGACTACATCCGCCGGTGTTGCAGCCTTGAGTGCGGCACTGACTGCCTCACGCGCGTGGACGCACGGCACGGTGCGCACGACCTTCTTGATCTCCGGCAGCGAGGACGGCGCGACACTGAAGGCGGTGATCCCGAGGCCGAGCAGCATGTAGACTCCGAGCGGGTTGCTCGCGAGCTCGCCGCACACACCGACTTCGATTCCCGCCTCCCGGCCGGCCTGTGCCGTCCGCTGCAGCAGCCGCAGGACGCTTGGATGAAACGGCGTGTAGAGAGGCGCGAGCCGCGCATTCCCGCGATCGACCGCGAGCGTGTACTGCACCAGGTCGTTGGTACCGATCGAGAAGAAATCGGAATAACGCGCGAGCTCGTGCGCCGTCATGGCCGCGGCCGGCGTCTCGACCATGATGCCTACCTTGTACGCCGGGTTGAACGGTATGCCGCTCGCCCGCAGGTTTTGCTCCTCCTCCTGCAGCATGTGCCGCGTGCGCTGGATCTCCTCCACGTCATTGACGAGCGGGAGCATGATGCGCACGTCACCGTGCACCGTGGCGCGCAGGAGGGCACGCAGCTGCGCGCGGAACATATCCGGCGTGTCGAGGCAGACGCGGATGGCGCGCCAGCCGAGGAACGGGTTTTCCTCGGGCGGCATGTGCAGGAAGAGCGGGAACTTGTCGCCGCCGAGATCGAATGTGCGGATGTACACTGCATCATCGGGAAAGACCTCGGCCACCTGGCGGTAGCACTGGTACTGCTCCTCCTCCTCCGGCGCGGAGCTGCGGCCGACGACGAAGAACTCGGTACGGTACAGTCCGATGCCGCGCGCGCCGTGGCTGTGGGCGAACTTGGCTTCGGACGGCAGGTCGATGTTGGCGCGCAGCAGAATCGGCTGGTGATCCGGCGTGACCGCATCGAGGTGCGCAAGCAGCATGAGCTCCTGCTCCCATTCGCGCACCTTGAAGTCCCGCTCACGGTACATCTCCTTCTCCGCCTGACTGGGCTTCACGATGATGCGCCCCGTCCGCCCGTCCAGGATCAGCTCCTCCCCCGGCTCGACTCGGCCGCACAGGTCGCTCAGGCTCACCACCGAAGGAAGATTCAATGAGCGGGCGAGGATCGCGGAGTGGGACGTGCGGGTACCGCCGTCTGTCGCCAGGCCGAGAATGCGGTCCCGGTCGATCTGCACGGTGATGGTCGGCGTCAGGTCCCTGGCGACGACGATCACGCGCTCCTGCACGTCGCTCAGGCTGAAATCGGGATCGGACATGCCGAGCAGCCGTCGTATGACACGCAGCTGGATGTCGAGCAGGTCGTTGATCCGGTCCATGATCATCGGATGCCCGCTGCGCGACCACTCAGACTGGTATTCCAGCATGCGCAGCTCGAACGCGCGCGCGGCGGACAGGTGGTTGTCGCGGATGTAGGCGATGGTGCCGGCAACGAGATCCGCGTCGTCCAGCATCAGCACCTGCGGCTCGAAAATCTGGGCCTCGACGTAGCCCAGCCGTTCGGCGGTCTGCGCCTGGATCTCGCGAATCCGCTCCTGCGCCCAGCGCCTCGCCTCCTCGAAGCGTTCGATCTCTTCGGGTACCTGCTCAGGAGAAACAGTGACGTGCGGGACGCGCGGCATCTCCCAGCGCAGAACGTACGCCGGCCCGATCACGATGCCGGGTGAAGCAGGAATGCCGTCGCGTATGATCCGCATGTCAGTCCTCTCCGAAGCGGCGGTCGATCAGAGCCGAAAGCTCGCGCACGGCCGACTCCGCATCGGCACCCGTCGCGCGGATCGTGATCTCCGCACCGTACTCGGCCCCGAGCATCATCATGCCCATTATGCTCTTGCCGTTGACCTCCAGGTCGTCCCGCCGCACGGCGACGTCCGCCTGGAACGTCGTGGCGAGCTTTACGAACTCGGCGGCGGGACGGGCGTGGAGGCCGTGCTTGTTCTTGATTGCGAGTGTCCGCTCGCAGTCGATGGGCGTTGAACTCATGACGTCGTCCTGAGCAGGAAGCCAAGCAGAGCGACGGTGACGAGAGCCACCGTCAGCGGATCACGGACAGCTGCGCGGAAGCGCAGTCCAACAGCGGCGGCCGCGAACGCCGCAACGACCCAGGGCGTGGAGAGCGTGTCCCCTGTCAGCGCCCCTCCCGCGACGAGGGGCAGGCTGAGCCCCAGCAGGAAAGCCCCCGCATGTGCGAATCCTTCGTGATAGCGCGGCAGGTTGGACGCACGCAGGCGTTCGGCAACACCGCGCCCTGCGGACCAGCCGAGCTTGAGCGACCACCAGCGGAGCGCGATGTGAGCTGCATTGTAGACGCCCAGAAAAACTGCAAGCGCAAGCCACCACGGCGCACCCGTCAGCAGGAGTGCGAGTGCCAGCAGGAGGCAGCACGGCCGCAGTCCCGCCCAGACCATGCGGTCACCCAGCCCGCCGAGCGCGCTGCGCAGCGCGTTCTTGAACCGCTCCACCATCTCGGGCGGCGTTCCCTCATCCTCGAGCCGGGCCACCGCACCGAGTGCCACGCCGGCGAGGTAGGGATGGCAGTTGAAGAGCGTTGTGTGACGGCGGACAGCCTCCTGCAGCGCCTCCGGGCGACCGGCATAGATGGCGCGGAGCGCGGGCAGCAGCGCAAAGCCGAAACCGGTGCCCAGGAGCGTGCGGTAATTCCACGATCCCTGTATTGCGAATGACCGCAGCAGCACGCGCAGACGCACGCGCCCGTCGACCGCACTCACGTGAAGAGCAGGATCAGCGACCCGCACGCGGCACCCAGGAGAAAGAGAATACGGCGTTCCTTCAGTCCGCCGAACAGGCCGATCGCACCGGCGAGCATCATGGCGGCTGCCACCGCGATCGACCCCGATCCGAGCATCAGGCCACCCCGCCAGTCGTGCACGACGTTCGGCACCAGCAGCGCGCCGATGAGCGCGCCCGTAAGCGCGAGCACCGCTGCGCGCACGAAGTCGAGCGATGTCGAAAGGATGTGCAGACGCTCGACCGTGTGGTCCGTCATCCGGCCGGGATCATGCCGCGGTGTGAGCAGCCGCTCGTTGAGATGCCGCTCGAACACGGTGGATATCCCGGTCACGTATTCCCAGAGCAGCGAAAATACGACGGCGAGCAGGAGCCCACCGGTGTGCAGCTCGGGCAGACCGGCCATACCGAACGCGCCGACACCCGCGACCGTGGCGGTTCCGGAGTCCGGATAGCGCGCCGCGCCGATGGGCAGGTTCGACAGATCGAAGATCTCGATCACGGCGCCGATCAGCATGCCCTCGAGCGGACGGCTGAACACGAGCCCGGCGAGCGCACCCGCGACCAGCGGGCGTGACAGCATGGCCTGCGGGAAGGACGTTGCGTCGAGGCCGACAACACCGCCGATCAGCGCGAGCCAGAGCCAGTGCATCACGAACGGCGCTCGATCGCCATGAACTCCGTCGACTCGACCCGGCGGCCGCTGGGCACGTCCTGCGCCGAAATCCGCACACCCGCACCATGCAGTGCCGCGAGCTGCGCGGCCTCATCGTCGTTCAGATACAGATACGGCAGCACAGGGCGGCGCCCCGCGGCGTGATGGATGCCGCCGATGTTCACCTGCTCGCCCGCCAGAAAGTCGCCGGCCCCGAGCTGCTGCAGTGCATTCACGTCACGCAGCAGCACGATGATCCGGTCACCCGACGATTTCCACGACGCAAACCGCTCGCGCGCGCTGCGCACACTGACGAACTCCGCGGCGAGACCGCCGGAGAGACCCAGGGTGTACAGCTCCTGTTCCCACTCCGATGCGGCCAGGTCGTCATCCACGACGACAATGCGATCGGGATGCAGCTGCGAGCCCCAGCCGACTACCACCTGGCCGTGGATCAGACGCTCATCCACGCGCAGCAGGATGATGCTCATGGCTTCTTCTGCCCTGCCGCCTCTGCCGGCGGCGTGGCCGGTGAGGTGATCGATGTGCGGCCGCGTTCGACGAGACGCGCGACCAGTGCGTCCATCGGCAGTGAGCGGTGCATCGCGAACTCCAGCATGACGGGAAGGTTCGCGCCGCATATGACCGCGGTACCGGGCAGCTCGCGCGTGAGCCGGCGCGCGGCGACCGCGCAGCTCCCGCCCTGCATGTCGGTGAACAGGATCGTTTCCTCGCCTTCCACCAGCTTTTCGCGAACAGCACTGATGAGGGCGTCCGGTGACATGCCCTTGTTGCTCAGCGGGACCAGTACGTCTTCGCCGATCCCGGCGATCTGGCGCACGGCGTCCACCATGCCGGCGGCCATCGCGCCATGCCCGATCACGATCCCTCGTACGTCACTCATAATCCTCTTCCAGGTACTGCCTCACCGGCCGCATCGCCTCCTGCAGCCGTTCATTGAACAGTCGCGCGGAATGCACGCCGGAATACTTGAGCAGGTGGTTCATCGCCACGATCTCGGAGATGACCGTGATGTTCTTACCTGCGACGAGCGGGACCACGACTTTCGGAACCTTCACGCCGAGAATGTCGACCTCGAGGTTCTCGAGGCCGGTGCGGTCATAGTGCGCGTTGCTGTCCCAGTCTACCAGCTGAACGATCACTTCGATCCGTTTCTGCTGCCGTATGGCGCGGATGCCGAAGAGAGCGCGGATGTCGATAATGCCGATACCGCGAATCTCCATGTGATGCATCTGGAGCTCGGGACCCTTCCCGATCAGCACGTCGTTGCCCCGGCGGGTCGTCACGACCATGTCGTCCGCGACCAGGCGATGACCCCGCTCGATCAGGTCCAGGACGCACTCGCTCTTGCCGATACCGCTCCGGCCCATGAACAGCAGACCGACACCATATACGTCTGCGAGCGAGCCGTGCAGAGTTGTGCTCGGCGCAAAATGCTCCTCGAGGTACGGTTGCAGACGGCGGTAGAAGTCGCCCGTCTTCACGGGCGACCGGAAGAGTGGCACGCCGTGCGTGCTGCAGAGCTCGATCAGCACGTCCGGCACGGCGAGGTCTTTGGTGACGAACAGGGCCGGGGTCCCGAGGCGAAGGAACCGCTCGAGCGTATGCTTCTGGTCATCCGTGGAGAGCGACTCGAGGAAGCGGATCTCCGTCTCGCCGAGGACCTGCACCCGGCCGCTCAGGAAGCGGTCAGTGAAGCCGGCCAGCACGATGCCCGGGCTGGAAAGAGTCCCCGCCTCGATGAGCCCGTCCAGGCTGCACTCGGGCGTCAGCAGCTCGAGCTGCAGCACGGCCTGCTTCGTCTGGTAGAGGTCCCGTACGTGCAGCGGCTTCACCGGGTCGTTCCCTTCTGAGGTGTGCCCACGATCTCTGCGAGATGCCTTTCCGTCTCGTCTGTTGCGCGGTCCCACGAGTAGTGCTGCGCAAACCTGTATGCGGCCTGACCCAGATCATCGCGCAGCGCAGGGTCTGACGCGACGCGCGCCAGCGCCGCTGCGAGCGACGGCACGTCGCCGTGGGGAACGAGAAAGCCCGTTTCGCCGTGCACGACCGAGTCCCGAAGTCCCGGCGCGTCGCTCGCGATCGTGCCGGTACTGCACGCAGCCGCCTCGAGGTTGCTGATACCCCAGCCCTCCTTCGGGGATGTCAGCACATGGACCCACGCGCGGCGGAACAGGTCGCGCTTTTCATCCTCCGTCACAAACCCCAGCATCTCGACACGGTCACCCACGTTCAGCTCCGAGATGAGCGCCCTCAGGTCGGCGGCGGCGTCCCCCCTTCCGCCGATGACCATCCGGAGACCGACACCCTGGTCCCGCAGCAGCGCGACTGCACGGATGATCAGGTCGACCCGCTTGTACTTCTTCAGCCGGCCGAGATACAGAATGGTCGGCGCCTCAAAGCGGGAGACGCCGGCGTCGGGTCTGTAATACGACAGGTCCACGCCATTCTCGATCACGCGGATGCGGTCGCGGTCGAAACCGCGCGCAACGAGATCATCGCGCGTGCTGTTGGATACTGCCTCGACCGGCACCCGCCGGTAAGCCAGCGGGAGCGGCCGCTCGAGCAGCCAGGTGGCCGCCGCGAAGGGAACGCTCGCCTCCTGGAACGCGGTCATCCCGAACAGATGGTGGACCAGCAGCATTACACGGGTGTGCGCCCACGCCGGGGCGAACACCGGCACCTTGTTGAGATCCTCCACGACGATGTCGAAGCCGCGCTGCCGCAGTCGCCGCATGTAATACTGCGGCGCCGCCACTGAAAACGTGTTCCGGCTGCCCACCCGGTGAACTTCCATGTCGTCGATGTGCACGCGGCGCGGCGCGGCATGCCAGCCCGACGTGAGCAAGGTGACGGAATGACCGCGGGCCGCGAGCCGGCCGAAGATTTCGTGCAGGTGGATCTCCGCGCCGCCCGCCTGCGGATTGAGGCGATCCTGCCAGTTCACCACCAGCAGGTTGAGCGGCGCTGCAGTCAGCGGATTTCCCCTGCGCGATCGCTGGTGCGCATCAGCGCGTCGAGCACGCCGTTCACGAAGCGCGCGCTCTGATCGGTACCGAACCGCTCTGCCAGGCGGATCGCCTCCTGGATCGCGACGCGTGGCGGGACGTCCGGCGAGAACAACAGCTCCGCGGCGCCGATCCGAAGCACATTGCGGTCGATCACGGACAGGCGTTCCATCCGCCAGTTCTCGAGCGACGCGTCCACCTCGTGATCGATCTCGCCGAGATGATCGTCGATCAGCTCCAGCAGGACCCGCAGATATTCTTCGGATTCGATATTGATTCTTCGCCCGAGCAGGAACGAGTCGACGAACCGCGCCGGCGACCCCTCACCGCCCCGGCTCTCCCACGCATACAGCGCCTGCAGCGCCCAGCTCCGCGCCCGGCTACGCGTGCGCATGCGCACCCACCCTGCGTGTGAAATGGACCATCTCGAGCGCGGCGAGCGCGGACTCCCAGCCCTTGTTGCCCTCGCGGCCGCCGGCACGCGCCAGGGCCTGTTCGTTGTTCTCCGTCGTCAGCAGGCCGAACCCGATCGGGACGCCGCTCTCCATCTGCACCTGCGCCAGGCCGTTCGTCGCCGCGCCGGCCACATACTCGAAGTGCGGTGTGTCACCGCGGATGACGCAGCCGATTGCGACAATGCCATCGAACCCCTGCGCTGCGAGCTGACGCGCAGCGAGCGGCAGCTCCCAGGCGCCCGGCACGCTGAACACCTCGACATCTTCACCGCGGGCGCCGTGATCGAGAAGACACGCGCGCGCGCCGGCGACGAGTCGCTCCGTCACGTACGAATTGAACCGGCTGCTGACAATGGCGAACCGCAGACCGGTCGCGTCCGTGCTGCCCTCGAGTGCGCCCGCGTACCCGCCACTACTCACGCGCCGACGCCTCCTCCGCCGCGGGAATGTCCGTCGCATCTGCCGCGGGAGACGTCGCGTCCGCCGGTGTGTCGTGCAGCAGGTGGCCCAGCTTCCGCCGCTTGGTCGAGAGATAGCCCTCGTTGAAGCGGCCCGGCACCACCTGAATCGGCTCGCGGCCGGTGACCCGCAGGCCGTAGCCCTCGAGTCCAACGATTTTGCGCGGGTTGTTGGTCAGAATCCGGATCGATGTGAGGCCGAGGTCGAGCAGGATCTGCGCGCCGATGCCGTAATCGCGCAGGTCCGGCTTGAAGCCGAGCGACTCATTGGCCTGCACCGTATCCATCCCGCCGTCCTGCAGCGCATACGCCTTGATCTTGTTGCCGAAGCCGATGCCCCGCCCTTCCTGTCGCAGATATACGACGGCGCCCAGGCCTTCCTCATCGATCCGCCGCATCGCGGCGTGCAGCTGCTCGCCGCAGTCGCATCGCAGGGAGTGGAAAACGTCACCCGTGAGACACTCCGAGTGCATCCGCACCAGTACGTTCTTCTTGCCCTCGATCGCACCCTTCACGAGCGCGACGTGCTCGCGATGGTCGAGCTGGTTCTCGAATGCGATCACGCGGAACTCGCCATGCGGTGTAGGCAGCGACGCCTCCGCGATGCGTTTCACCAGCCGCTCGTGGGCCAGCCGGTACGAGACGATCTGCGCAACGGTGATGAAACGCAGACTGTGCCTCTTGGCGAACGCCTCGAGCTCCGGCCGGCGCGCCATCGTCCCGTCGTCGTTCAGGATCTCGCAGATCACGCCCGCCGGCGGCAGGCCCGCGAGCCGTGCGAGGTCCACGGACGCCTCCGTCTGACCAATGCGCCGGAGGACGCCGCCCTGTGCAGCCTTGAGCGGGAACATGTGCCCGGGACGGCGCAGATCACCCGGCTGCGAGGAGGGGTCCACGAGAACCTGGATGGTCTTTGCACGGTCGGACGCGCTGATGCCGGTCGTCACGCCGAACCGCGGATGTGCGTCGACTGCGACTGTGAACGCCGTGCCCATGTACTCGGTGTTCGAGTCCGTCATGGGCGTCAGGTTCAGCGCCTCCGTACGCTCCGCTGTCAGCGAAGTGCAGATCAGGCCGCGTCCGTACTGCGCCATGAAGTTGATGATCTCCGGCGTGATCTTGGACGCCGCGCAGACCAGGTCGCCCTCGTTCTCCCGGTCTTCATCATCCGCCACGATGACCATTTTCCCCTGGCGGATATCTTCTATTGCGTCTTCGACGCGATCAAACGCCATGATTCACTCTCCCTGCGGCGCGCCCGCGCCGGTACGTCGAAGGTAGTGCACTACAAACCTGCCCAACATATCCCCTTCCAGGTTCACCGCGTCCCCCGGGGACAGGCGCCGCAGTGTCGTGTTTTCCCATGTGTGCGGAATCAGCGCGACCTCTGCAACGTCGTCTGCGAGCAGGCGGTTTATCGTGAGGCTCACACCCTGGATCGTGATCGAACCGTGCAACACCGTCACGTCCGCCACTTCCGCCGGCAGCCGCACGCGCAGCAGCACCTGTTCGCCATCGCGCTCCACCGCCTGCACACGGCCCGTTGCGTCGACATGACCCTGGACCAGGTGTCCGCCCAGCCGGCCACCCAGAGGCAGCGCGCGCTCAAGGTTGACCGGGCCGCCCGTCGCCAGGTCTGCGAACGTCGTGCGGCTCAGCGTGGTGCCGATCGCTTCGACCGCGAACACATTCCCGTCCAGGGCCACCACCGTCTGGCAGACGCCGTCCACCGCAATCGAGTCGCCGATCCCTACGTCAGACAGGTAACCCGGTCCCGCATCTATGCTTATGCGGCGGCCGCGTGCCGTGTCCGTAATGTCGCGCACCGTGCCGGTGCGTTCAACAATGCCCGTGAACATCCCTGCTACGCTCCGTCGGCCCGATCGAGAATTACGCAGGCATCCCGGCCAAACATGGAGGCGGACACCTGCGCCCAGGCCGGAGGATCCAGACGGCCATGATACCCCGCAAATCCCGCAACCGCCGCCTCGCCGAGCACGACCGGTGCATAGAAGAGGATCAGCCGCCGGACGGCGCCTTCAGCCATCAATGACCCCGCCAGCCGGCCGCCACCCTCACACAGGACCGTTCCTATCCCACGCCGGCCCAGCACATCCAGAATGACTGCAGGGTCGAGGGCCGACCTGTCCGCCCGCGTGGTGACCCGTATGATTTCGGCACCCGCCGACTCCAGGGCAACCGCATTGGCCGCGGGAGCATCGTCGCCAGCTATCAGGATGAGCGGCGCTTCGGCTGCTGACTGCGCCAGGCGGCTGCCGACGGGAAGCCTGAGCCCGGAGTCCAACACGATCCTCGCCGGGGGTATCCGCCCCGCCGGCGCCGCGCGGACGGTCAGAAGCGGGTCGTCCGCCAGGGCGGTACCGATTCCGATCATGACGGCGTCAAAGCCGCTGCGGAGCCGGTGCACCTCCGCGGTGGCAGTGTCACCGGTAAGGCGGGTGGGCGCGTCCGCCGTCGCACTGATCCGGCCGTCCAGCGAGAGCGCCAGCTTCAATGCGACGAAAGGTTTGCCATGTTCGTGGGAGTAGTGAAACGCGGCGTTGAGCCGGCGAGCAACAGTCCGTTCGACTCCGGACTCCACTTCGATGCCGTGCTCGCGCAGCACGTCGGCGCCGCCGCGGGCCGCCGGGTCGGGATCCTCGGCAGCGAATACGACGCGCGTTACGCCCGCCGCGATGATCGCGTCCGTACATGGCGGCGTCTTGCCATGATGTGAGCAGGGCTCGAGTGTGACGAAGAGGGTCGCACCGGCAGCGTGTTCACCGGCGGCGCGCAGTGCGTTCACTTCGGCATGCGGCCCGCCGTACTGCTGGTGCCAACCCTCTCCGACGACGACGCCATCCTTTACGACGACTGAGCCAACCATCGGATTGGGATGCACCTGACCCCAGCCGCGCTCCGCAAGCTGGAGCGCGCGGAGCATGTGCTCCCGTCCGATGGCCACGTCCGTCAGAACGCCAGGCGCAGGGCAATGCTGCCGAAGTACCCGGCCTTCTCGAGCTTCTCGGCGGAAATGGTGCCGCCTGCCGGCGCATCGCCACCCTCCTGCCAGCCTGCTTCACCAACGATGTTCAGCAGCAGGATGGTCCACGACAGGTTTGCGAACGCGGACTTCCGGCTTGTCTCGAGATCGTCGGTGCGCATGGTAAAGCTGCTGCCGGTGAGCAGGGTCGGGTCATTCACGGAGACGAGTGCGCGCGCGTCGTACTTGTCATAGCCGACGCCGAGCGCGGCACCCAGCCCGATGAGCGGGATGCGCTTGCTGATGGCAGCGCGGTAGGACATCACGCTGAGATCGTTCACGGCGAAGTACGCGTCATGCGTATTGAACGTGCTGTCACCGTAGCTGATGTCATCGAGCTTGCGGTACATGGCGGACACGGAGATGCCGGGCGCGGTGAAAGACTCACGGAGAATACCCACACGCGCACCCACGGCCCATGTCATCGGCGACTCATCCGAGAAACCCTCGCCGTCCGGCAGCGGGATCATCCCGAGGCTGCCCAGTACGTCGATCGAGCCGAGCCCGCCGACCGTCGGCAGGACCGACAGGCCATTGAACACGCCGATACTCGCATCCGCATTGATGCTGCCGAGCGGGAACTTGAGATCCTCATCGCTGTCGATGGACTCGATCGGCGGCAGGTCCGTGTAGGATGCCGTCGCACGCAAACCGATGCTGATGCGCGGCATCATGCCAAGGCGCATGCCAAGCGTGCTGGCTGAGCCGGGTACCGGGTTTCCGCCCGTCAGCGATATACCGAGGCGTGGCTGCGTGATCTCGACCGCCTGCCCTACGCGTTCGCAGAACGACTGCACCTGCGCGTTCGGGCTCTGGGACTCGCACTGGGCGATGAATGCGCCCTGCGCACTCGCGGCGAGCGGGGCGCACGCAACTGCACCTGCCGCTGCGACACTTCTTAGAAAACTCACACGAAGGCTCATGCCGTATCTCCTGCGCATTGTTGCGCCATAGGGAATCTCTATGCGACGTGATGTCTGCTACGAAACAACCACTGCCTCGGAGCCGTCCTGCACGTCACCAATCAACCAGCCGCCGAGACCGGCGGTCTTCAACTCCCGGGAGAGAGTGTCGGCATCATCCTGCGGGACGACGAGGATCATGCCGATGCCGAGATTGAACGTCCGAAGCATCTCGTCCTCTGACACATTGCCGTGCTTCTGAACCGCAGCGAACTCCGGCGGCAACGTCCACGCATCGCGCTGCACGCGCGCGGACAGACCGGCCGGAATGACACGCTCGAGGTTTTCCGGAATGCCGCCACCGGTGATGTGCGCCATGGCGTGGATGCGACCCTGGTCGAGATAGGGCCTGAGGGCGTCGCCATAACTGCGGTGCGTCTTGAGCAGGACGTCGCCGACGGTCTCCGTCATGTCGGGGAACGCGTCCCTGACGCTCAGCTTCATGCGGTCGAACAGCAGTCGTCGCAGGAGTGAATAGCCGTTCGTGTGAAAGCCGTTTGCGGCGACACCGATGAGCGCGTCCCCAGCGCGCACGCGGTGGGCACCGGGGCGGGTATCCAGGTCCACGACGCCGACAATGAAGCCTGCGAGATCATAGTCGCCGGGCTGATAGAAGTCCGGCAGCTCGGCCGTCTCGCCACCAATCAGCGCACAGCCATTCGCGCGGCAGCCGTTCGCGAGGCCTGCCACGATCTGGTCGACGGTGCCCGCCTCGAGCTGGCCCATGCCGATGTAGTCCAGGAAGAACAGAGGGCGCGCGCCCTCGACCAGGATGTCGTTCACGCAGTGGTTGACGAGATCGATGCCCACCGTGTCGTGACGGCCCGCAAGCATTGCGACCTTCAGCTTTGTGCCGACACCATCCGCACTGCTCACCAGTGCGCCGTTGTCGATTCCCTTCGGGATGCGGAACAGGCCGCCGAAGCCGCCGGGCCCGCCGACTACGCCGTCTGTGGCAGTCGATGCGACCAGCTCACCGATCCGCCGCTTGGCGCTTGCCGCGACATCGCGGTCCACACCGGAGTCGCGATAGCTCAGCCCCTGATCAGGCATTCGCGGCGACCGCCACGCCATCTTCGAACGCAGTGAACTCCCTGAACATATGCACCCGTTCGCGCACCTGGTCGCGGTCGAGGTCGATGAACCGGCTGACGCCGAATCGCTCGACAGCAAAGGACCCCATGGCGGAGCCGTAAATCATTGCGCGGCGGAGGTGCTGCGCATCCAGCGTCCCGGCATGCGCGAGATAACCGATGAACCCGCCGGCGAACGCGTCGCCCGCTCCGGTCGGGTCATAGATCTCCTCGAGCGGATAGCCCGGTGCGAAAAACGTGAAGTCACGCGCGAACAGAATTGCACCATGCTCACCCTTCTTCACCACCACCATGGACGGTCCGCGCTTCTGGATCCAGCGTGCCGCCTTGAGGAGGTTGTGCTCGCCCGAGAGCTGGCGCGCCTCTGCGTCGTTGACCATCAGCAGGTCCACGCGGGACAGCAACTCGAGCAGCGCGGCGTTCTTGCCCTCGATCCAGAAATTCATGGTGTCGCACGCCACCAGCCTGGGCCGCTCGACCTGGTTGAGCACGTCGATCTGGAGCTCCGGATCGATATTCCCGAGGAACAGCCACTCCGCCCGGCGGAACGATGCCGGAATGACCGGCTTGAAGTCGGCGAACACGCCCAGCCGGGTCTCGAGCGTCTCGCGGCTGTTCAGGTCGAAGCTGTAGACACCCGACCAGCGGAAGCTCTCACCTTCGGCACGGGCAAGCCCCGTCATGTCCACACCGCGGTCGCGCAGGAAGGCCAGGTCCTGCATCGGGTAGTCGTTCCCCACCACGCCGACCAGCTGAACGTCACAGAACAGGGATGCCGCGGCGGTGAAGAACGTAGCCGAGCCACCCACGGCGTCCTGCACCTTGCCGAACGGGGTCTCGACGGAATCGAGGGCGACACTGCCCACGACGAGCAGGCTCATTCAGTTTCCTCTCGTGTCATTTGGTCGGGTGCATCGAGCCCGAGCAGCAGCAGACCGTTCCGCAGAACGATCTGGATTGCACGCGCGAGCGCGAGGCGTGAGTTGCGGAGCGCCGGATCGGCGACCAGCACAGCGAGCTCCGGGTTGCGGCCCGGACTGCCCGCATGGTACCACGAATTAACCTGTGCGGCAGTCGTCTCCAGATAGTCACAGATCATGTGCGGCGCACGCGCGGCCGCCGCGCGCTCGACCACTGCCGGGAACGTGCTGATCTGTTTGATCAGGTCCTGCTCGCGCGCATCCGTGAGATGTGCCAGGTCGGCTGGCGACGCAGTGATCGTCTCGGGCGCCACACCCGCCTTGCGGAAGATGCTCATGAGACGGGCATGCGCGTACTGGACCTTGTACACGGGATTCTTGTCCGAGTGGTCCAGCGCCAGGTCGAGGTCGAACAGCATCTGCGTGTCGCCGCGCCGCATCAGGAAGAAGTAGCGCGCTACATCCTTGCCCGTCTCGTCGATCAGCTCGCGCAGCGAGACGTAGTCGCCCGCACGCTTGCTGAGCTTTGCTTCCGTCCCGCCGCGCATGATCCTGACCATCTGGACGATCTCGACATCCAGGAAGTCGGGATGACCGAGCGCTGCGAGTACGGCTTTCATGCGCGGGACATAGCCGTGGTGATCGGCGCCCCAGATGTTGATGCCGTGATCGAAACCGCGCTGCAGCTTGTCGCGGTGATACGCGATGTCCGGCAGGAAGTACGTGTATGAGCCGTCTTTCTTGACCAGCACGCGGTCCTTGTCGTCGCCGAACTCGGACGTCCGCAGCCATGTCGCGCCGTCCGCCTCGTACGTGAGGCCCTTCGCCTTCAGCTCCGCGAGTGTATCCGGCAGACTGTCGTTCGAGTAGAGCGACGTCTCGAGGAAGTAGTTGTCGAACACGACACCGAAGTCGCGCAGGTCGCGGTCCTGTTCTGCGCGCAGCGCGTTGACTGCATAGTCGCGCAGCACCCCGAGCCTGGCCTCATCCGTGAGTGCGCGCAGCGCAGTCCCCTGCTGCGCTTCGACCGTCGCCGCCATCTCGGCCAGGTATTCGCCGTGATATCCGCCTTCCGGTATTTCCAGCGCGCCGCCGGCCGCCGCGCGCAGTCGCGCATCCAGTGATGCGGCGAGCCGGTCGATCTGGACGCCGGCATCATTGACGTAGAATTCGCGATAGACCGAGTGACCCGCCCATTGGAGCAGTGACGCGATTGCGTCGCCGATCGCAGCGCCGCGGCCGTGAGCGACGTGCAGCGGACCCGTGGGATTCGCGGACACGAACTCGACCTGGTACCGCTTCGGCTCGGCTGTCTGCACACGGCCGTATGCGCGGTCGGCTGCAAGGATCGCGGCCACGTGCGCCTGTATCTGCGCACTGCCGAAGCGGAAGTTGATGAAGCCGGGACCAGCGATCTCTGCGCTCGCGAGACCCGCTGCGGGCAGGTCCAGCCGCCCGATCAGCGTCGCGGCCACATCCCGCGGTGCGCGACCCACGCGTTTGGCCAGCATGAGTGCAAGATTGGTCGAGAGATCGCCGTGATCTGCGTTGCGCGGCCGCTCCAGCTGAACGGGCACCTCGGCTCCATCCGTGAGCTCGGCCGCCAGGCGCCCGAGCTGCGTGTTCAGGTCTTCCGGCATCAAGCCTTCGGTCCGCCTGCAGCGCCGCCCGTGCCACTGCTCCCTGACCCACCGCTGGATCCGGTCGTGCCGCCAGTGCCGGACTTTGCATTCGCGGAGCCGCCGGCGCCGCCCGCCGCGCCGCCGCCCGATGCAGCCGCTTCACCGCCGGCAGCCTTGTCCGCCTTCGGCACTGCGGCGCCGCCTGCGGCGCCTGATGTGCCCTTGTCGGATTCCGCGGCCTTTCTGTAGTTCTCGCTGCGGTAGTCCGTGATGTAGAAGCCTGAACCCTTGAACAGAAGGCCCGCGCCGGCGGACAGCTGTCGTTCGGCGGGCGCGCCGCACACGGGGCATTTATCGATCGGCGGGTCGGACATTTTCTGCAGCTGCTCGAAGTCGTGGCCCTTCTCGCAGCGGTATTCGTACGTTGGCATTTCGATGATCCCGGGAAAACGACGTCAACCTTTGATTTTAAGCCTTTTGCACCGGACTCGCCACTGCGTGCCAGGTGCCCCAGACCGCTCTCAGGACGTCACTGATCTCGCCGAGGGTGGCGCCCGCCTTCACGGCGTCGATGATCGGCGGCATGAGGTTGGACGACCCCTGCGCGACTCGCCGGACCTGCTGCAACGCCGACTCCACCGCCGATGCGTCCCGTGAGGCCCGGAAGGCCGCTACCTTTTCGGCCTGCGCGCGCTCGAGCTCGTGGAAATGCACCGGATCAGGCGTATCCACGACGGTTTCACTCGTGTGCACATTCACCCCGACGATAGGCCTGTCGCCGCGCTCGACCGCGAGCTGGTGCTCATAAGCCGAGCGCTCGATCTCATGCTGGAAGAAGCCGATCGCCTGCGCGGCGCCACCCATCTCATCGATCCGCGCGAGGTACGCGACTGCCTTTGCCTCGAGCGCATCCGTAAGCGCTTCCACATAGTGGCTGCCGCCCAGCGGGTCCGCGGTGTTCGCCACGCCCGATTCTGCGGCGAGAATCTGCTGAGTCCGCAATGCGAGTCGTGCCGAGTCCTCCGTCGGGAGAGACAGCGCCTCGTCGAATCCGTTGGTGTGCAGGGACTGCGTTCCGCCGAGGATTGCAGCGAGCGCCTGCACCGTGACGCGCACCACGTTGTTGTGGGGCTGCTGCGCCGTCAGGGTGACACCACCGGTCTGCGTGTGGAAGCGGAGACGGGCAGCCTCATCCGACCCGCCGAACCGGTCGCGCACGATCCTGGCCCACAGGCGCCGGGCCGCCCGGAACTTCGCAACTTCCTCGAAGAGGTCGTTGTGGCTGGCGAAGAAGAAGGACAGCCGCGGCGCGAACGTCTCCAGCGGCAGCCCTGCCGCGAGCGCGCGCTGAACGTACTCGATCGCATCCGCGAACGTGAACGCGATCTCCTGCGCCGCAGTCGAGCCCGCTTCGCGGATGTGATAACCGCTGATGGAGATCGGATTCCAGCGCGGCACCTCCGCCGCGCAGAACGAGAACGTATCCGTTATGAGCCGAAGGCTCGGCTCGACGGGATAGATGTAGGTTCCACGCGCAATGTATTCCTTGAGGATGTCGTTCTGAATCGTCCCTGACAGCGCGTCACGGGACACCCCGCGTTCGTCGGCGAGTGCGACGTACAACGCCAGGAGGATCGCCGCGGTCGAGTTGATCGTCATGGAGACCGACACGCGCTCCAGCGGAATCCCGTCGAACAGCGTGCGCATGTCGTCGAGTGTCGTGATCGCGACGCCGACGCGGCCGACCTCACCGCGCGCCATCGCGTGGTCGGCGTCATAGCCCATCTGCGTGGGAAGATCGAACGCGACGCTCAGCCCGGTCTGGCCGTGCTCCAGCAGATAGCGATACCGTGCGTTTGTCTCTTCGGCCGTGCCGAACCCCGCATACTGGCGCATCGTCCATAGCCGGCCGCGATACATGCTCGGATAGATGCCGCGCAGGAACGGGAACTCACCGGGAAATCCCTCAGCCTCCGCGCTCCGCTCCTGCGTGTACAGCGGGTCGATCGCGATGCCGTCCGTCGTCTCGAACGAATCCCGGCGCTCCGCCTGCCGCGCTACAGCCTTCGCGTACGTATCGCGGCGCCAGCGCTCGAGGTCATCCATTGCCACCTGCTTCCTCCGCCTGGAACTCAACGAGGACCGCGCCCTTTTCGACCGCCTGACCCGGTGCGACATGAATGCGCGAAACCACACCCGCGGCATCGGCGCGCAGCTCGTTCTCCATCTTCATGGCTTCCATGATCAGTACGCCCTGACCCGGCTGCACAGCGTCGCCGACGGCGGCTTCGATGCGGACGATCATGCCCGGCATGGGCGCCCTGATGGGCCTCGGACCCGCAGGACCTGACGTTGCGCGTGTAAGAGCGCGAATCGCGCGTGTTCGCTCGTCCACCACTTCCGCGGTGAGTCTGCGCCCTTCGATGAGAAGGTCCCATGTCCCGCTCTGCGGCGAGCGTGCAATGAACGCCGTAGAGGATGCGCCGGTCATGAGCTGATGCGCACCATCGGCGCCCAGCGCGAGCAGCTCCGACCGTTCGACGTCCGCGCCGTCGACGATGGCGCGGCCTTCGCTCAGCTCGACCGTGATCGTACGACCGCCTATGGTTACATGATAGAGCATGTCAGCTCCACGACTGTCTCGACATGAGTCGTCTGGGGAAAGAGATCGAAGCACCGGATCGACTTCACCGCGTATGCATCGCGCAGACGGGAAAGATCCCGCGCGAGCGTGGCAGGGTCGCAGCTTACGTAGATGATGCGTTCAGGTGGCGAACCGAGCAGCGATCGTACCACCTCCGGATCGACACCACCACGCGGCGGGTTGAGGACGACTAGATCGGCCGGCAGTGCCTGGGGCAACCCCTGCTCGACCGTCATCTGAAGCGTGCGTACCCCAGCCCGCTCCGCTTCCGCCGCCGCGTGCACGTCAAGCTCGATACCGGTGACTTCCGCGCCGGCCGCGCGAAAGCGCCGCGCATGCAGTCCGACACCACTGTAAGCATCGACAACGCGCATGCCCTTACGCGGAGCCGCAAGCCCGAGTACGTGCGCGTCGAGAAGCTGCGCCGCGCCGCGATTGACCTGGAGGAAAAGCGAGCCGCGCACCTGGAGTGTCTCATCACCCCAGGTTTCCTCCACGACATCGTCGCCCGCGGCGAGCTCCGGTGTCTCTCCCGGCCGCGCGCGGTGCCAGATCGAGCGCAGTGACGGCACGAGAGCAAGCAGGACATCAGGCTGGCCCGCACTGTACCCGCCTTCAATGAGCAGTGTGGCCATGCCCGACGATGTCGTTCGCAGTGTGAGACGGAGCTCCGGCCCGGACGGCAGCCGGGCGGCGTAATCGCCCCACGCGGCACGGATCTGACCCCACACCTCGGCGAGTGCAGGCTCGGGCAGGAGACACGCCGCCGTAATGTCGACGATGCGGTCGGCGCGTCCCAGTTCGTGGAATCCTGCGACGACCTGTCGCTCGGGCAGGCGCCTTAGTGTGAAGGACAACCGGTTGCGGTATCGGAACTCGTCGGGCGACGCAACGACCTCCGGCGTATCGACATCGAGCCCGCCAATCCGCCGCAGCGCCTCCCGGACGATCAGGCTTTTCGTCTCGAGCTGTGCGGAATAATGCAGATGCTCGATGGTGCAGCCGCCACACCGCTCGTAGTGCGGGCATGGGGCCGGGCGCCGTGCCGGACTCGGCTCGAGAACACGGACCAGCTGTGCATTCGCCCAGCGCTTGCGCGATGGCGCAATCTTCACGAGCACTTCCTCGCCCGGCGCGGTTCGCTGCACGAACAGCACACGACCATCTTTCGCGCGCGCGACGCCGCCACCGCCGGCCCCTATGCTCTCGATGCGCACTGCCTCACTCATGCGCGCGTTGCCGAGGCCAGTTGATGACTTACACGCGCAGCGAGAGCCTCGGGGTCGAACGGTTTGACCACATAGTCGTCCGCACCGAGCTCACGGCACTCACGCTCGACTTCAGGATTGCTCTTTCCAGACAGCACAATGACGCGCGCCGCCGCGCCGCCCTCGCGGATCGCTTGCAGAACGCTGCGGCCGTCGGCGTCGGGCAGCATCAGGTCGAGCAGCGCGATGTCGAACGACCGCGTGCGCAGCGTCTGCAGTGCTGCTTCGGCTGAAGCCGCCAGCACGATCTCGCGACCTGTGGCACCGAGTACGGCACGCAGCAGGAGCACGATCTCAGGATCATCATCGATGATCAGAATCGACCGCGGTGCGGGCTGGGCAGCGCGGATGCCGCGCAGCACTGTGAGCAGTGCCTCCGCCGCACTGTCCAGCTCCTCGTCGTCGGCATCCTCCGCGACCGCTGCCGCCGCGGACACTTCGGGGAATCCGTATGTTCCGCCGGAGCCGCGCAGAGAATGTGCGGCTCGGCGTATCACGACTGCGGCGCCGTCGGGGTCAGTCGCCCGGCGTGCGAGTGCATCCTCGATCTCAGCGACGCGGCCGTTCACCGCATGGCGATAATAGTCCTTGAGATCCGCCATCAGGTCGCGCCGCGTCCCTCGATCAGGCGGTTGATCTCGGCGATCAGGATGTGCTCGTCGACGATCGGCTTGGTAACGTACGAGTTGAAACCCATCCCGAGATACCGCTCGCGGTCACCCGCCATCGCGTGTGCCGTCAGTGCAATGACGGGGATGCTTTCCGTTGCCGGGTCGCGACGCAGAACCTTGAGTACTTCGGTGCCATCCATGGCAGGGAGCGAGATGTCGAGCAGAACGAGAACCGGCGGGTCCCGCCGGATCCCTGCAATTGCTTCCTGGCCCGATGCGTACTCATCGATCTCAAACAGGCCGTCCAGAATCGCACGCACAAGCAGACGGTTGTCGGGATTGTCTTCCACCAGGGCGATGCGATTCATTGATCGAGCTCCGCGAGAAATCCGTTCAGCGCGGCCGCAGCCGCAGAGTATTCCCTGCTCATTCCGTCCACCAGCGCACTGAGCGCGCTCAAATCCCCGCTTCCGGCGGCGCTCTCGGCATCTTCGGCGATCCGCTGGAGCCTGACCGCCCCGACGTTCCCCGCCGATGACTTGAGTCCGTGCGCCTCCCGCTCCACACCGGCAGCGTCCCCGCTGGAACACGCGGCCGTTGCGCGTTCGACACGCCCCGTTCCGTGCTCCAGGAACAGCGCGATCATCTGCCGGGCGAGATCCCCGCCTCCTATCCGCCGCAGTCTCTCGACGGCCGCAGGATCGATGACGTCGGCGGTCAACGCCACCCCATGCTGCGCCAGCGGGATCCGGACGCCGACGGACTGTCCGCCGCAGAGGCTGCGGGTCGCGCAGAGGCGCCGCGGTTGCGACGCTGGTCCTCCAGCATCGCGGCCGCGAGAGCTGCTCGGCGCAGTTCGCTGTCCGGCAGCGCGGGCGTCAGCACATGCGGATGCTTCTCGAGATAATGGATATCGACGGCGCCCGCCCTGAAATCCGGTTCCGCAAGGACCGCGGCGTGGAATGGCGCGCTGGTCTCCACACCGACCACGCGGAGCTCGCGCAGCGCACGCTGCATGCGGTCAATCGCCGCCGTGCGGTCGGGTGCCCACGTGATCAGCTTTCCCACGAGCGGGTCATAGAACACCGCGATCTCCCCGCCCTCCACCACACCACCATCCCACCGCACCCCCGGACCTGCCGGGATCTCGAGGTGTGTAATGCGGCCGGTCGATGGCAGAAACCCGTGGGCGGTGTCTTCGCTCGTGATCCGGCACTCGATCGCATGGCCGCGCAGCGTCACATCTTCCTGGGTGAATGGCAGCTTCTCACCGGCGGCGATCCGAATCTGCCACTGCACCAGGTCGATCCCGGTCACAAGCTCCGTTACGGGGTGCTCCACCTGGATGCGGGTGTTCATCTCCAGGAAGAAGAACTCGCCGTTCTCGAACAGGAACTCGATGGTGCCGGCATTCGCATAGCCGACGGCGCGCGCAGCCGCGGTCGCCGCTTCGCCCATACGCGCTCGGACCGCCGGCGTAATGACAGGCGACGGCGCTTCCTCGATCATCTTCTGATGGCGCCGCTGCACCGAGCAGTCGCGCTCGCCCAGGTAGAGTGTATTGCCTGCACCGTCTGCCAGTATCTGGATCTCGATGTGACGCGGCTGTTCCAGGTACTTCTCGAGGTAGACGCTGCCGTCGCCGAACGCAGCACTGGCTTCGTGCGTCGCCGCATCAAATGCGCGTGCGAGTTCCGCCCGCTCCCGCACCACACGCATGCCCTTGCCACCACCGCCCGCTGCGGCCTTGAGCAGCACCGGGAAGCCGAACTGCTCGGCGACCGCTTCCGCCGCGGCCGCATCGGGCAGAGGGTCGGCGTTACCCGGTACTACCGGAACGCCCGCCGCTATCATTCGACGCCTCGCCTCCGTCTTGTCACCCATCGCGGCAATCGCGGACGCGGAGGGCCCGATGAACGTGAGGCCCGCCTCAGCGACTGCCGCCGCGAAGAATGCGCGCTCAGCGAGAAATCCGTAACCGGGATGGATCGCATCGCAGCCAGCCTTGAGAGCCGTATCGATGATGCGCTCCGCCACCAGATAGCTCTGCGCGG
>DASUXU010000027.1:0-3327 GCA_036377735.1 Longimicrobiales bacterium | reverse complement strand
GCCGTGGGATGCGCTGTTTGCGCCGACGCGGGTGCTGCTCGGGCCGGAGCGCGACCTGCGGCAGCCGATGCTGTCGCTGGATCTCGATGCGACGACGCTGCGGGTGAGCCGCGGCCTGCTGGGGCAGTGGCGGATCAATCGTGAGCTCGGTCGAGCGCTGTTCGATGCGAACGCGCGCGCACGCGGTGACTTCGACAGGCTCCCCCGCCGGTATCGCGCGGTGGCCGCGGACCTGCGCACGGGTGATCTGGTGGTGCAGGCGAACGGTGACCTGGCCCGCTCCGTTCGCGCGAGCATGGCGGTCCCGGGTTTCTTCGCGCCGGTCGAGCGGGACGGCGTGGTGCTGGTGGATGGCGCGATTGCGGCAAATCTGCCGGTCGGCGTGGCCCGCCGGATGGGGGCGCAGCGGATCATGGCGTCGGATGTCGCGGCGCCGCCGGAGGAGATCCATTCCCTTGCGCCGCTCGCAGTGCTGTCGCGTTCACTGGACCTGATGCAGCAGAATGCACAGCGCGATACGGTCGTCCCGGACGCCCTGGTGCTGCCTGACCTGGACCCTTCGATGTCGAGTGCCGCATTCCCGCGGGATCCGTCGCCGCTGATCGAGCTCGGCATTGCGGCCGCCCTGCGCGACGCGCCGCGGGTGCCGCATGATGCGGTCGCGGTGAGAGCGGAGCTTCCGCCGCCGGCGGCGTTCGACTCGCTGGTCATCGAGAGTCCATCGACCGCGCTGGCAGGACTCGCCCGCGGCGCGTTCGCGCACGTGGCTCCGGGTGCGTACTCGGAGGAGCGCGTGCTGCGCGCAATGGATGTGCTGTATACGACCGGTCTGTTCGAGGGCGTATGGCCGCGCGTCAGCACTACCGACTCGGCGACCGCACTGGTCGTGCGGCTGGAGGGGCAACCCGCGCTGTCGCTGTCGGCGGCCGCCGGTTATGAGAGCGACCGCGGCGGGCGGGTGTGGGTGTCCGCGGACCGCTTCACCAGTATCGGCGGAAGACCGGCATTCATGACGGCGGCGGGTTCATCCACCGGTGTGGAGCGGTGGGCGTCCGGCTCGATTCGCGTCTACTCGTTCAGCAATCCCGGCGTCGCATGGAGCCTCGGCCTGCATGGGCAGGAGCGTGACATCCGGTCATTCGAGGATGATGCGATGCGCGTCCGTGAAGTCACGCGTCTCGGCGGTTGGCTCGGTATCGAGCTGCCGCGCTCGCTCCAGCAGCGGACGATGACCGCGGCGATGCGCGGCGAATGGGTGCAGCAGGAGGGCGGTGAAGATGGCTACGCAGTGGGCCCGCTGCTGCGCTGGGCCGATGTCGACGCCGACACGCGCGTCGTGGGTGTACCGCTGCTGATCGAGGGTGAGGCCCGCGGCGGATCGGTCGATTACGCACGCTTCGCGGTGAGTGCTTCGAGGACCGTGAGTGCCGGCTCGTTCGAGGCCGCCGCGCTCATCGATGTGCGCGCTGCAAGCCCCGGCGCGCCGTTCGATGTGCAGCCCGCGCTCGGTGATGGCCATGCGATCCCGGGACTGCGCTGGGGCACGGGGCACGGTCGCTCCCGCATCGTCACGGGCGTGGACGGAGCATTCCTGATTCCGAGCGGCTTCGTTCGTATGCGACTGCGTACGGGCGCGGCGCAGCGCGCACTCAATTTCGCAGATGGTGCGCGCTGGGTTACGGGCGCCGACCTGGGGGTCGGCTGGCAGAGCCCGGTCGGAACGGTCGAGGTCAGCTACGGCCGCGCTACGCGCGACGACGGGCGGTTCGATGTGAGTGTGGGCAGGAAATTCTAACCGGACCAGTCCGTAAGCAAAATCATGAATTGGTGGGTCGGACATGCGCGGCGCCCAGCAATTTGGGCGCCGCAAGATCGGAGCGGAGCATACTTGGGGGCAATAACCTAACAATTGCGGCAGACCAAATGCTGAATTCGAGATATCTATCGGCTTGCATGTTGATCAGTGCCTGCACCGCCGCATGTAGCGGGCAGCCTTCTGCTGACGCCAAGACGCGCGCGTATGGAGAAATCGCAGATAGCGTATCCATCATCTCCGCATCAGCGCTGGAAGATCTTTCTTATACAGTGCCTGAGCCCGATCTCATAATTGGCGCAGGCTATCATGGTAAGGGTGATACGCTGGGAATTGTCGCAGCCATCGATGCGGATGAGCGAGGACGTATCTACATCTTGGATACGGGCCAGATGCAGTTGCGCGAGGTTGCGCCAACGGGCGAAGCAGGTCGCGTCATAGCGCGAGCAGGTAGAGGTCCCGGCGAACTCGACCACCCCCGGGATATTGCAGTTTCTCATGATTCGCTGTTTCTCCTGGGCACTACCGTGCAGGTCCTGGATACGAACGGCAGGTACTTGACGGCTTCGTCGCCGCATTTGGCGTCCGTAATTCCGTATTCACCTACGGTGCATCCGACGTTGGCAGGGGTGTTCTTGAGCCGACGCACACTCGGGGAGGACAAGGCGAAGTTCCGGGATGATACCATCAGCTTCTACGCGTTGCGGCTACCGAATACTCTCCGGCCGATGGCTAAGTATGTCGAGCGGCAGTACGACTATGGGGACGATGTTGAGTTTCCGACGGTGCTGACTCCGGGGCAGATCGTGATACCCTCTGCCGATGGTAAGCTGTATTCGGTCATGGGTGACAGCCTGCACGTAAATATCACCGGTCCAGCAGGCACGTTGGAGCGGACGATACTCGGTAGCATGCCCCGGGTTGCTATAAAAAAAACAGACATTCAGGATTTCGAGCGAAGCGTTGAACGAAAAATTCTCGAGGTCATGCGGGTCAAGTTGGACATGCCCGATTTTCAGAAAAATGGCCCTCTCCCGGACAGGCGGCCCGTCATCGGGCAACTCCTGCTTGACCATAACGGTTCGTTATTGGTGCAACGGCTTGATGACACCCCTCGTCCATATAATCAATATGACAACGCAGGACTCATGAGCTGGCTGCTGCTGCGGCCAGATGGAACGCCGGTCTCACGCTTTCGCTTGCCGATAGGCTTCGAGGCTCGGAGATTTGCCGATTGCAAAATCTACGGCGTTTCTCAATTACAGGATGGAACTCCCGTTGTACAACGGTACGAGGCACCAGAATGCCGTTCAGTACCCGCCCTATTCTGACTCCTCACGGCCAATTGCCATAGCTTCCAACTTACCCAGAAGTGTATCGCTCCCCGCGCGGCTCTTGCCGAACAGGCCGTCCTCGCCGGCATCGGCGTGCTCGGCGGCGCCGAAGAGGCTGAGCCAGCGGTCGAAGCGCTCGCCGGCGCGCAGTACGTGATAGAAGCGCTTGCCGATGCGGTC
>DASUXU010000026.1:0-14371 GCA_036377735.1 Longimicrobiales bacterium | reverse complement strand
GTGCTGCCCGTCGCGAACGCGCTGAAGCGCGCGTGGCCGGACACGCACATCACGTGGATCATCCAGCCGGTGCCCCACAAACTGGTCGCCGGCCACCCCGCCATCGATGAGTTCGTGCTGTTCCATCGCCGGCGCGGACGGCGGGGATGGAAGTCGTTCCGCGATCTGCGTCGCCAGATGAAGGGCCGTCACTTCGACCTGGTGCTCAATCTCCAGGTCTACATGAAGGCGGGCATCATCACGGGGCTTCTCGATGGCGATGTGAAGCTCGGCTTCGATCGTGCGCGCGCGCGCGATCTCAACTGGCTGTTCACCACGCATCGCATTCCTGCGCGCCCGACCGGTCACGTGCAGGACCAGTATCTCGAGTTTGTCGAGTATCTCGGCATCGATCCGCACCCGATCGAGTGGCGGATCGACATCACGGATGCGGAGCGTGCAGAGCAGCGCGCATTCTTCGAGCGAATCGACGCGCCGGTCATGGCAGTCGTCGTGGGCACGAGCAAGCCGGCGAAGAACTGGGCGCCGGAGAAGTATGCCGAGGCGCTCGACCGCATTCAGGCGGGGTACGGTCTGCAGCCGGTGCTGGTCGGCGGTCCGTCACCAATCGAGCGCGCGGCCGCGGACCGGATCCTCGAGCTGACGAAGTCGCCCGTGATCGATGCCATCGGTGACGACATCCGCAGGCTGATCTGGCTGCTCGACGGCAGTGCGCTCGTCCTCAGTCCGGACACCGGTCCGCTGCACATCGCGAATGCCCTCGGGCGGGAGGTTGTCGGGCTCTACGGTTACACGAACCCCGTGCGCTACGGGCCCTACGGCCGCGGCCTCGACGCCGTCGTCGACGGCTACGCCACTGCGCCCGGTGTGAAATACGACGCGTCCATGGTTTACCAGCCGGACGGGATGTCCCGCATTTCCGTTGATGACGTCGTGCAGGCGGTCGGGCGAACTGAAGCGGCCCGCAGGGCTTCGGGTTAAATTCAGCACATGCCCAGGAAGCGGATTCTCTGGATAGACGATGAAGTGGAGCTCTTCGAGCCGCACCTGCTTTTCCTCAGGCAGCGCGGCTACGATGTGGACACCACGACCAACGGCGACGACGCCCTGGAGCTGGCGCGCGGACAGTCGTACGACCTGGTGCTGCTGGACGAGCAGATGCCGGGACGACGGGGTCTCGACGTGCTGGGCGAGCTTCGGCGTGAAGAACCGCACGCGCGCATCGTCATGGTCACGAAGTCGGAGGAGGACCGCACACTGACGGAAGCCATCGGCAGACGGGTGGACGACTACCTCGTCAAGCCGACTACGCCCCGTCAGCTGCTGTCCGTCGTGACCCGCCTGCTGGAGGGTACGCACCTCGTGACGCAGCGAGCGGCCCAGGACTTTGCCGCGCGATTCGCGCAGCTCTCGCGCATGCGTGATGAGGCCACCAGCTGGGAACACTACTTCGCGATCTTCGACGAGCTGATCGGCTGGGACCTGCGCCTCAGCGAGGCCGGCGAACGCGGCCTCGCCGACTCCGTGCAGTCACTCCTCGCCGATCTGCGACGAGAGTTCGGGCAGTATGTGTCCCGCAGCTATGCCGGCTGGACGTCCGACACGGACCGTCACCGCCCTCCCCTCTCGACGGACGTCGTGAGGAAGTGGGTGCTGCCGAGCATGGACCGGCTCCCGCTCCTCTTCATCGTCATCGACTGTCTGCGCCTCGACCAGTGGCGCGGGCTGAGACCTCTGCTCGGGCCCTACTTCGACATCGAGGAATCCCTCTACTGCAGCATCCTGCCGACTGCGACGCCATATTCGCGCAACGCGATCTTCAGCGGTCAGTACCCGGACGAGATCGCGCGCGACCGCCCGCGCTGGTGGCAGACGGGGGAAGGCAGCCTGAACAGCTTCGAGGACGATCTGCTGCGCGAGCAGCTCCGTCGTCTTACCGGACGGGATGTGCCGGTGCACTACGAGAAAGTGTTCACGGATGCGGACGGCGAGGACCTCGTGGCGCGCGTAGGGAATGCGCTGAGACAGGAGCAGGTGGTTGCCGCTGTATTCAACTTCGTGGATCTGCTTACGCACGGCCGCAGCGAGTCCTCCATTGTCATGGAAGTCGCGCGTGACGTTCCCGCACTGCGCAGCATAACGCAGCAGTGGTTCGAGCGGTCCTCTGTCTTTCAGATTCTCAGGAATGCCGCGGCGGCCGGTGTGCGATGCGTGGTCACGAGCGACCATGGCTCGATCCACTGTGAGCGGCCACTGACGGTATATGCACGGCGTGATGCGACCGCGAACCTGCGTTACAAGTTCGGTGCCGACCTGCGCGCCGAGAACCGCAGTGGGGTCTATGCCCAGAGCAGCGAGACGGCATTGCGCTTCCCGCCGGGCAGCATGGCAACCAACTACCTGATCGCGCTCGAGGACTTCTTCTTCGTGTATCCGACGAAGCTGCGTGAGTACCAGGCCAGGTATCGCGGGTCGTTTCTGCACGGCGGTGTGAGTCCTGAGGAGATGATCCTGCCGGCCGCGGTGCTCACACCGCGTGGGACACGCTGATGGATACGTCGACCGCGTCCAACAGCGCGCTGTACCGCCGTATGTTCGGCTACCTGCGCCCATACCGCGGGTTGGCGATTTCAGCGTTCGTCGTGACGCTGCTGTTCGCAGCCGCCGACGCGCTCACGTTCCTGGCGATGGCGCCCGCTGCGTCCGTGCTGTTCAGGGAGAATCCATCCGCGGCGGCAGCCGACTCGCTCGCGACAGTGTCTGCGGCGGACCCGTCCGCACCGTCTCTGCTGACAGATCCCCTCGCCATAGGCGGTCGGATCGGGCAGATCCTCGAGAATACGGCGGGCAGATTCATCCATGAGGGCCTTTCGCAGGAGACGCTGCTCGGGCGCGTGACGCTGCTCATCCTGGTCGCATTCCTGATCAAGAACATCTTCGACTTCCTGACGAGCTACTTCGTGGTGAAGCTCGAGCAGTCGGTCGTTCGGTCACTCAGGACGCAGGTGTATGACCACCTGCTGGAGCTCGACCTGCGGTTCTTCAACCGCACGCGCGCAGGCGACATCATACGGCGGCTGACGGGCGACATCGACCAGATGCGTCTCCTGCTCACCAACAACCTGTTCAAGTTCATCACGTCGGTGCTCCAGGTCGTGCTGGCGTTCGCGGTGCTGCTGGGCACAAATGCCAAGCTCACCGCGGTCGCCCTGATCGTGCTGCCGGTGATGTTCGGCGTGTGGGGGAAGCTGCTGCGTCGGCTGAAGCGCGGGGACCGGTCCGTGCTCGCATTGTCGAGCGACATATCGTCGCATATCCAGGAGACGGTGTACGGCGCGCGGCAGGTGAAGGCCGCGGCGGCTGAAGGATTCGAGGCACGGCGTTTCTTCGATCTGACCGGCCGTTACTTCAAGGCACACGTCCGAACCGAGCGTGTGCGCGCGCTTGCCAGCCCGCTCTCCGAGATGGTTGGCGCGCTGGGTACGGTCATGATCCTGTGGTATGGCGCGCGGATCGTGCACATCAACCACGAAATGACGCCGCAGGCGTTTCTCGTCTTTCTCGCGTTCAGCATGAAGTTGTACCAGCCTGCGAAGTGGCTGTCGAAGTTCCCGTCCGTCGTCAACCCCGGACTGGTGTCGGCGGAGCGCATCTTCGAGTTCCTGGATACACCCGTGGAGATGCCGGACCGCCCGGGCGCGCGGGCATTCGACGGATTCGGGAGGTCGCTGCGCTTCGAGAACGTCAGCTTCCACTACAATCCGGACGAGCCGGTGCTCGACGATGTCAGCTTCGAGGTGAGGCCCGGCCAGGTCGTGGCCCTCGTCGGGCCGAGCGGTGCGGGTAAAACCACGCTGGCGGATCTGGTCGCACGTTTCTACGACCCCGTGTCCGGCCGCATCACACTGGACGGCGTGGACCTCCGGGAGTTCCAGGCGAAGTCGTACCGCGCGAAGCTCGGGATCGTCACACAGGAGACGGTGCTGTTCCACGACACGGTGCGGCACAACATCGGCTATGCACTCGAGCACGTCAGTGAGGACTCGATCCGCGCGGCGGCGGACGCAGCGAATGCAACCGAGTTCATCGAGCGTCTGCCGGACGGTTATGACACGATGCTCGGCGAGCGCGCGACTCGCCTGTCAGGCGGGCAGCGGCAGCGCGTCGCCATTGCGCGGGCCATCCTGCGGGACCCGCCCATCCTGATCTTCGACGAGGCGACGTCCGCACTGGACTCGGAGTCGGAGCGGCTGGTACAGGACGCCATCGAGCGGCTGCTGAAGGGCAGGACTGTGTTCGTGATCGCGCATCGATTGTCCACCATCCGCCACGCCGACCTGATCCTCGTGATGGATCGCGGCCGTATCGTGCAGCGCGGTACGCACGACGAGCTGATCGCGCAGGGCGGGCTCTACGGCAAGCTGCACAGTCTGCAGTTCGACATGCGCACGGAGCTGCCGGCCGGGCCGGCGTACTGACCCGCGATGCGTCCGCCCGAACGCGTCTGCATCGTACTGCTCACCGGCCTCGGTGATGTGATCCACGGTCTGCCGCTCGTGAACGCCATGAAGCGCGCGTGGCCGGACACGCACATCACCTGGGTCGTGGAACCCATGCCGGCCGCCGTGCTCGCGCCTCATACCGCAATCGACGACGTCGTCATCTTCCACAAGAAGCTCGGCGCGCGCGGCGTTGCGCAGCTCGCGCGCGACCTCAACGCGCGGCCGCGCGCGGATGTCACCATCGATTTGAACATCTACTTCAAGAGCGTGTGGCCCACGGTATTTTCACGGGGCCGCGAGCGCTGGAGCTTCGGCCGTGACCGGGCGCGCGACGGCGTGTGGCTCTTCTGCAACCGGCACGTCCCGCCCATGCCGGTGCGCCACACACAGGACATGTTCCTCGAGTTCCTCACGGCTTTGGGGGTCCCCGCGGAGCCCCTGGCGTGGGATCTTCAGATCACCGCAGCCGAACGCGCGGAGCAGCAGGCGTTCGTGAGTCATCTCGACGGCCGCCGCATGGTGGCAGTCGTGCCGGCATCGGCCAACCGCAACAAGGACTGGATCGCCGAGCGCTACGCGCGCGTGATCGATGCCATCGAGGAAGACTTCGGCTGCCGTGCCGTTCTCGTCGGCGGGCCGGGCGGGCGTGAGACCGCGATTGCGCGCGACATCATGGACCGCGCGCGCGCGAAGCCGCTGTGGCAGATGGGTGACGGTGTACGACGCCTGCTGTGGCTGATCGATGCGGCGTCACTCGTGATCGCGCCGGATACGGGACCCGTGCACATCGCCCGTGCGATGAATGTTCCGGTCATCGGACTGTACGGCCACACGAATCCGTGGCGTGTCGGTCCCTACCGCTGGTGCGAGCACCTGTGGGTGGACCGCTACAACGAGCCCGGCGCGGCGCCCGATCCTTCGCTCGCGGAGCCAAAGGGCGGGCGCATGGCGCTGATCACCGCTGAAGACGTGATCTCCAGAATTGGTGCTCTATGGCCCGCCTGAGAGTGCTCATCATCGGGCGGGCGAAAGAGCTGTCCGCGGAAGCAGCGATGTACCGCACACTCACGCGCCTCGGCCACGTCGCGGCCCTCGTAGACGACCGCCGTCTGCGCCAGCTCGTCGGCAGGCGGGCCGGCAGCGAGTACATCCGCGCGAAGGCGCGCGCGTTCCGCCCCGACCGCATCATCGCAGCAAAGCCCCACGACGTCGAGCTCGATGTCCTCGCCGACATATGCGCGCGGACTCCCGCCGTCATGTGGTATCGCGACCTGACGATTCCGCCGGATCCCGCACTCGTCGAGCGCGCACCCTTCTTCGACGTCATCTTCCTCACGCCCGGCGGACAGGCACCGCTCTGGGAGCGGCTCGGAGCGAAGCGCGCCCTGTTTCTGCCAGACTGCGCCGACCCCCTGTACGAGCGGCCCATGCCGGCCGTGCCGGAGTGGTTCTGCGACGTCGGGTTCATCGGCCGTGGCAACCAGCACGGCGATACTCGCGCCCAGTTTCTAGTCAGGCTCGCGCAGCGCTTCAACGTCCGGGTCTGGGGACAGGGTTGGGAGTCGCATGCGGGCGTGCTGCACAATGGTGGAGAAACTGCGTACGGCGAGGATTTCGGGAGGGCGTGCGCGAGCGCGCGCATCGTGCTGGGCGCGAACATCCAGTCGCAGATCGAGCACCAGGTCCACGGGTATCAATCCAATCGCATGGTGAAAGTACTCGCCGCAAAAGGATTCTACCTCGGCCACGGCACCGCCGGCCTGCGCGAGCTGTTCAGGGACGGCGAGCACTGCGCGTGGTATGACGACGAGCCGCACGCCGTCGAGATGATAGAGCGCTATCTCGGCGACGACGGACTGCGCGATCGAGTCCGCGAACAGGGTCACGCTTTCCTGCTCGAGCATCACACGTTCGAGAACCGGCTCTACAACCTGGTCACGGGCGAGCCGTGGGTGAATCCGCTCACACAGGGCGGCCCGTCCGTCAGGCTCGCGCGAGCATGAGTACGACCACGGCGCTGATTGGACCGCGCGTGAAGCCGCGGACGCTGGCGCAGGCGGTGAGGCCCGCGGCGCTGCCGGCGGTCGTGCATCTCGACGGTGGCCACGACTGGGGCGGCGGCCAGAACCAGGTGCGGCTGCTCATGCACGAGCTTGCGGAGCTCGGCATGCGCCAGATGTGCCTCTGCCCGGAAGGGTCACCGCTGCACCAGCGGCTGATCGAGGAGAGGCTGCCCGTGCGCGGCATCACGCGCCGTGTCGCCGTGAACCCGCTGGGCATCATCGACCTGAGCCGCCGCATCCGCGGCTACAACGTGCTCCACGCGCACGACGCGCACGCACTCCAGATGGCGCTGCTGCCGGCCGCCACGCTCGGCATACCCGTTGTCGCATCACGCCGCACCAGCTTTCGCACTTCCGCACTGAAGTGGAACCGCGCAGCACGCGTGATCGCCGTGTCCGCCAATGTCAGAGATGTTCTGCTGCAGGCCGGCGTGAAGCCATGGAAGATCCGGCTGATCCACTCGGGCATCAATGTTCGAGAGGTCCAGTCGCTTCCGCCGTCGCGACCGCCACTGCGCGCGCTGGCCAGCATCCCGGCAGACGCTTTCGTGGCGGGTACAATCGGCGCGCTCATCGGTTGCAAGAATCACGTGTCGATCGTCGAGGCGGCTGCGCACACGGACGGTATCCGATGGGCGATCATCGGGGACGGGCCGATGCGCCCCGCCATCGAGCAACGCATCCGCGAGCGCGGCGCTGAAGACCGCATCTTCCTCGCGGGACGCATTGAGGATGCACGCCGGATGCTCCAGGAGATCGATGTCTTCGTGTTCGCATCCGTAGGCGAAGCACTCGGAACCAGTGTGCTGGATGCGATGGCCGCGGGAATCCCGGTGATCGCGGCTGACAGTGCAGGGCCCGCCGAGGTGCTGGGTCCGGTGCATGCACGCACCAGCGCCACACTGTTCCCGCCGAATGACCCGGATGCACTCGCCCGCCTCGTCGAACGCGTCCGCGCGGAACCGGTCCTGCGCGAGCGCATGATGGCAGCGCAGAACAGCCGCATCGAGGATTTCAGAAGTGAACGGACCGCCATGAAGACGCTCGACGTGTATCGCGAGGTGCTGCGGTGAGGAAGCTTGCGCACCTCGTGCAGTACGCAATGCTGCGGGCGGCAATCGCAGTGCTGACCCGCATTCCCGACCGCATCGCCGACCGCATGGGTGCGGCTGCCGGCCGACTCGGCTACTCACCCCTCGGCATCCGGCGGAACGTCGTCGACGACAACCTGCGCCAGGCATTTCCGGAGAAGGACCAGGCCTGGCGTGATGACGTCGCGCGCCAGAGCTATGAGCACCTGGGCCGCGAGACCCTCAGCATGCTCCGGCTTTCCGTACTCGATTCCGAGGCGACACTCCGCGATACCGCCGTCGAGGGCGTCGAAGAAGCGCACGATATCTATGTAAGGAAGGGAAAGGGCGCGGTGGTCGTGGTCGGGCACTTCGGCAACTGGGAGATCGGCGCGGCGACCATGGCCCGCAGGGGCTACCCCTTGGACGTCATCGTTCAGCGGCAGGCCAATCCCTGGTTCGACCGATACCTGACGGCGGCGAGGGAACGGATGGGGGCGCGCGTCATCGAGCGCAGCCGCGCACCGAAGGAAGGACTCCGGTCCCTCCGGCAGGGGCGGGTCCTGGTGTTCGCCGCGGATCAGAACGCCCGCCGGGGCGGCGTCTTCGTCCCGTTTTTCGGACGGCTCGCCTCGACCCACCGCGGCGCAGCATTGATGGCGATCCGGACGGGGGCTCCGATGATTCTGGCCCTGCCGATGCGGCAGCCTGACGGTAGGTATCTCCTTCGGGCGGAGGTCGTCGAAGCCTTTCCGGAGCAGATCGACGAGGACATGGAAAAGGCGATCCAGCTTCTGACAGCGCGCTTTACGGCGCGGCTCGAGGCGGCGATCCGGGCGGAGCCTGGACAGTACCTGTGGCATCACCGGCGCTGGAAGACCCGCCCGCCGGCCTGACCGGCTGGCCCGCTTCAGCCGGAACGGCCGGGCGCGGGATCGGTATTAGATCTGATCGGAACTATACCCCTTCGGGGATGGGCCGCTTTATCTTAGGCGGACCGAAATTGGCGGGCGCAGGATTTACCCAGCGCAGCAGACCAGAAATGGGCGCCGGTAGCGCAGCAAGCGCTACAGCCGGGGAACGCGGGTGAGCGCGAGAAGACGCGCAGACGCGAGCCGGGTGGCAGCCCCCGTGACAGGTGTCGCGGCTTGATGGTGCGCGTGATCGTCAGGACACTGATTTCTTGATCTATATCTGTATACCTGCTCACAACGAGGAGCAGACAGTCGGGGTCGTGCTGTGGAAAATTCGCCAGGTGATGGCTGAGTTTCCGCGCGATTATCAGCTGCTCGTCGCAGATGACGCCTCCACCGACAAGACCTCCGAAGTACTCACGCCGTACGCGCGTGTGCTCCCCCTTACCGTCGTTCGGACGGACACCCGGCGTGGCTACGCCGCTTCCCTCGAAATGCTGCTCCGCGAAGCCGTCCGCCGTTCGGAGTATCCGAAGCGGGACGTGATCATCACGCTGCAGGCGGACTTCAGTCAGGAGCCGGAAGAGCTGGTGCCCATCATCAAGATGATGGAAGCGGGCGCGGACATCGTTGTCGGCGAATCGACGCTCCCGACGGACACGGTGTGGAAGATCCGCTGGTCGCGCGGAATTGCGGCAAAGCTGCTCGGACGGAAATCCGTCCCCGCTGGCGTGCGCGATCCGTTCACCGGCTACCGCGCGTATCGCGTCTTCACGGTGAAGAAGGCGATGGATGAGCGGGCGGGCGGCCGACTGCTTCAGCATGACGGCTGGGCAGCGAACGCCGAGCTGCTCGCGGCGACCGCGCCGCAGGCCCGCCGGATCGAGACCATCGACGTGACCGTAAGGCCGCACCGCCTGCAGCGTCCGAGCCGCCTGCATCCGTGGCCTGCCCTCAAGAACGTCTGGGCATACGCGCGGAAGGCGAAACCCGAGATCGAGGTCGCGAGCGTACACGAGCTGGATGAGTCGGTGGCGAGCGGAGCCGTCAGCCGCCGTAATGATGTCGCGGCCGTGCGCGAACGGATGAGCGAGCGCACTGACAGTCAGGGTAATCGGGCCCCGCACGGCGACCGCCAGCCTTACAACGCGCGGCAGGAGCGGGGTCGCAACGACCGGTCCGGTCGTGACCGCAGCCCGCAGCGCGCGCAGTCGGACAACGGCCGCGCACGCAACGGCGAGCGTCAGCGCAACGGCGATCGCCAGCGCAATGGCGACCACGCTCAGAGCGAAGCGCGCACCCGCGCACCACGCGACAGAAATCCACGCGACAACACGCCACGCGACAACACGCCACGCGACAGCAGCGCAGCGGGTGCAGCACGCGGCCGCGGCGCGGATCGGCCGCAGAGGGAGGCGCGGGGACGTCGCAATGGCAATAGCAGTACGCAGAATGCCGAGACCGTCGCCGCTGCGCAGGACGCGGCGCTGATCGACGCCAGTGAAATGCAGCACACTGCCGAAGGAATCGCGCCGGATGTCATTTCTTCTGGCGACGCCGGTCAGACCGGTTCAGAGACGAAGCGCCGCCGCAGGCGTGGACGCCGCTCGCGCGGCGGTGCGAAGCGCAATGGCGCCGGCAGCGCGACGGATGCGGCCGCTTCGCCGTCGGGCGATTCGCTGCAGGCTGCCGAGACATTCACTGCAGCTGCTGAGAACGCCGATCGTGACGAATCGTCCGATGTCGCGACTGAGTCGAATTCACCGGCGGAAGGCGCGCCTGCGAAGAAGCGCCGCCGCGGCCGCCGTGGGGGACGGGGCCGTCGGCGCTCCAGCAATGGAACACTGGAACAAGAGGCTTCCGCTGATGTAGAGAGCCACCAGGTGGTCGTGGAGATTCGCGACCATCATGAGCCGGCGCAGGCGCCGATGACGGGAGGCGAAAATACATGAGGACTGATCGTCTGACTCTGTCGCTGTGCGCGGCATTCACACTCTCCGCAGCGGCACCGGTTGCGCCGGCACTCGCGCCGCTGATCGCGCAGACCACAGCCGTCGCGCCGTCCGTCGCGCGCGTGCCGTTCGGTGTGCGCGAGAAGGCGACCTACCGCGTCTCCTTCAAGGGCATCGGTGTCGGCAACGGCTCCATCGAGGTCGCGGGCATCGACACCGTTCGCGGCAACCCGACCTATCATCTCGTAATGAAGGTCAAGGGCGGGATCCCGTTCGCGCGCATCGATGACACCACCGAATCCTGGCTCGACGTGCAGAAACTCATCTCGCTCCGCTTCCACCAGAAGCTGCGCGAGGTCAATTACAAGCGCGACAAGACCATCGATTTCTTCCCCTCCGAGATGCTGTGGGCCGTGCAGGGCAAGGATGAAAACGGACCCCTCGCGACCAGCGAACCGCTCGACGACGTGTCCTTCATCTACTGGGTCCGCACGATCCCGCTCGAGGTCGGGAAGTCCTACACTTTCAACCGCTACTTCAAGGCCGAAGGCAACCCTGTCGTCGTGAAGGTGCTGCGGCGTGAGCGGATCAAGGTGCCGCACGGCACGTACAACACGATCGTGCTCCAGCCGCTGATCAAGACCAAGGGCCTGTTCAGCGAGGGCGGTGAGGCGCAGCTGTACTTCAGTGATGACGACCGCCGGATGCTCGTCATGATGACGACGAAGCTGTCGATCGGTTCGATGAAGATGCAGCTCGAGGGATACGAGGCAGGACAGCCGCTGACCGCAGCCGACCTCTAGCGTGAGCGACCCCCGCATCGAGCAGGAGCGGATCCGCACGGTGCCGCTCGCGCGACGGGACAACAAGGTACGCGCGGAAGAATTCGCATCGCCCCCGGGCGATGATGTCTCCTTCCGCGCGTTTCTTTCTTCACTCCCGGATATCCTCCAGGCGCAGAGCTTCACGCGCGTCGTCGACGCAATCACCGCCGCGGCGAAGGCCGAGCGCGGCATTGTCTGCATGATCGGCGGCCACGTCGTGAAAACCGGACTCGCGCCGTTGCTCATCGATCTCATGCGCCGGGGCGCCATCACGCACCTGGCCGGCAATGGCTCGGCCGTCATTCACGATTACGAGGTCGCTCGCTTCGGCGGGACCAGCGAGGACGTGGAGGCCGGCCTCGCCGACGGCACCTTTGGCATGGCCGAGGAGACCGGCCGCGAGATGAACACCGCGTTCCGGCGTGGTATGCAGGAAGGGTGGGGCATGGGCGAATCGCTGGCGCGCGCACTCGCCGACGCCGACTGTGCACAGCCTGAAAACTCACTGCTGCTGCAGAGCCAGGCACTGGGAGTCGGGTTCACGGTTCACGCCGCGATCGGCGCCGAAATCATCCATCAGCACCCGCACGCCGATGGAGCCGCGATCGGCGCGACGAGCTTTACGGACTTCCACCGCCTGGCGGCCCACCTGCCCAGGCTGGAGGGCGGTGTCGTACTCAATATCGGGTCGGCCGTGATCATGCCCGAGGTCTTCCTCAAGGCCCTCACCATCAGTCGCAACCTGAATAATGGCGCCCCGCGGGAATTTACAGCCGCGGACTTCGACATGCTGCGGCAGTACCGGAGCCGGATGAATGTGGTGGAACGGCCGACGCGATCCGGCGGCGGCACCGGTTACCAGATCACCGGACACCATGAACTGATGATCCCGCTGCTTGCCTGGGCGGTCGCGGACCGGCTGCCGCTGAGGTCCTGAGCCGGCGGGATCCTGGAGCCTCCCGGGGGTTCGACCCACGAGCTACGACCCGGGTAAAAGGTTGCGCATAAAGTATCGGTTGCGACCATAAAGTGTCCGAAATTTCGACGCTTTTCTGTTCCCGCAAAAATGCTAACTGGTCCCATTAAAGGAGTTGGCCGATTCCGGCTCCTGCGGCCTGCGTCCTGCCTCAACACTCCACGTCCACCGATCCAAAACAACGCGGGACAGAAGTAAAACACCTGCGATTGCCGTTGCATCACAGAAAGTAAGAGGCCCACCAATGAGTCGACGCTTGCTGAAGAGCATCGCGTTCGCGGTCGTTGCGCTGTCTATGACAGCCACCAGCTGCGACACCCTGCCGACTGACGTCCGTACGCCCCAGGAAACATCTGCCGTCGTCGCCGCGACCGAGACCCAGGTCTCTGCCCCGGCCGAAGTCGTTGCTTCAGGCGTTTCGCTGAGCAACTACTTCTTCGTGCTCCAGCCGGAGCCGACGACGACCACCACGAGCACGAGCAGCGGCGGCCTGCTGGGCGGCCTGCTCCGTACGGTCACCACGCTGGTCAGCAACACGCTGGACCTCGTACTGAACCTGACGAAGCTCATCGGCATCAAGGGCGGTCTGCTCGAGGTGCTGGACCACACGCTGACCGTCCCGAAGGGCGCGGTTACGCAGCCGACACTCTTCACCATGCGGGTGGCCCCGACGACGCGCGTGGAAGTCGAGCTGAAGGCGGAGCTCGAGACGAAGGACGGTCTGATCGACGTCGGCTCACAGGGCTTCCTCAAGCCGGTGGAGCTGGAGCTGTCCTATGCGCATGCGACGAACGTCCGGTATCCCAGCCGTCTGAAGATCGCGCTGCTCAATGACGACGGCACGATCAAGGAAATTCTGCCCAGCACCGTCGACACAAAGCAGAAGACGGTCACCGCGAAGCTGCCGCACTTCTCGCGGTATGTGCTGGTGTGTGACTGATGAAGCTGGAGCGGTCGGTGGACAACCTCGAGCGGCTTACGGAGGCCGCTCGGGGCCATCACTCCACGGGTGAGCTGGGACGCGCGCGCTCGTCATTCGAGGAAGCCCTCGAGATGGCGCGCGCGCTCGGCGATCCTGCGTCGGAAGCCGATCTGCTTCGCAACCTCGGAACGGTCCATCGTCAGGCGGGCGACCTTCCGGAGGCTCAGCAGTGCTATGAAGAAAGCCTGGAAATAGCGGAAGCGGCGGGCCTGATGTCTGCCGTGACGTCTGCACTCAACTGCCTGGGCATCCTCACGCAGCTGCGTGGCGAAGTCGAGATGGCAACGGATTACTATCGCCGTGCGCGGGCGCTCGCCGAATCCACAGGGGACGATCTTCGCGTCGCCATGGTGGATCAGAATCTTGCGACATTGGCGCAGATTCGCGGGCGTTTCGACGAGGCCGTGCACAGCTACAAGTCTGCGCATGTGCGTTTCCGCGCGCTCGGCAACCATCAACTTACAGCATCGATCCTCACTAACCTCGGATTTCTGCACGCCGAGCTTCAGCAATGGGTTGAGGCGGAAAATTGCCTTGACGATGCGTTCGTGCTCGCGCACGAGCTGCGTGACCCGTCACTGCTCGGCGCTATCGAGCTGAACCGCGCCAATCTGAATATCAAGCAGAACGCCTTCGACCGCGCGCGCGACTGCCTGGATCAGGCATTCGAGATCAAGGCGCGCGCAGGTGATCGCGGCGGCATTGCAGATACATACGTCGCATACGGCTCGCTTTTCCGCGCCATGCAGCGTCCAAACCTCGCAGTTGCTCATCTCGAGAAGGCGGTGGACATCGCGCGCGGCTGTGAGGAGCGTCTGCCGGAAGCGGAAGCCTTCAAGACCCTCGCGCTCGTGCATCTCGGTGAGGGTCGCAACGCCGAGGCGCTCTCGTGCCTCAATACGGCCCATAAGCTATTCCTGAGTCTCCAGGCGGCGACGACGCTCTCGGAGCTCGACCATCGCCTCGACGGCCTCGAGGAAACGTACCTCGCCGTCGTCGAGCAGTGGGCCGAGTCGATCGAAGCGAAGGACCGCTACACCGCGGGTCACTGCGGCCGCGTCGCGGATTATGCCGTGCGACTCGCGGCA
>DASUXU010000025.1:0-2484 GCA_036377735.1 Longimicrobiales bacterium | reverse complement strand
TAATCATGCGCTATACTCAGCCACTGACGCGCGCGGGCGACGCGCTGGAGTTCCGGTACCCTGCCAACCGCAACACACCGACCGCACCAGTCACGTTCACACTGACAGCGGAGAACGGCGCGCAGTTCCGGGACGCCGTATCGCCGACGCACGATGTGGCGGTCCGCCGCGATCGCGGCCGGATGGTCGTGCGTCCGGTGGTGAACGGCCGTACGGACCTGGCGCTGCTGCTGCCGTTCGCGGAGCGCGACGTCGGCATCGTGGTGAGCACGCACCGCGCGGCGACGAGCGAGGATGGCTATTTCATGCTGCGCCTGAGCCCGGGAGAAGTAGAGACGTCCAAACGCGTCGCCCGGGATGTGACGATCGTGATGGATGTGTCGGGCTCGATGAGCGGTGACAAGTTGGTGCAGGCGAAGGCGGCGATGCGTCAGCTGCTCGGCACGCTGGGACCAGCGGACCGCTTCCGGATGATCTCGTTCAGCAGCAGCTCATCGCTGTGGCGCGAGGGCTGGACCGCCGCGACCCCCACAGAGCTGCGCAATGCGACGCGGTGGGTGGAGGAGCTGCGCGCGAACGGCGGCACCAACATCGCCGACGCACTCGCGGACGCGTTCCGCATGACGCCGCAGGCCGGACGGCTGAACGTGGTGGTGTTTGCGACGGACGGCCAGCCGTCAACCGGCGAACAGGATCCTGACAGGCTGGCACTGATCGCAGAGCGGAGCACAGGCACACGCGTTTTCGCGTTCGGCGTCGGTCACGACGTGAACACGCAGCTTCTCGACCGCCTGGGCGCAGCCGGCCGAGGCAGTGCGCAGTACGTGCAGCCTGGCGAGAGCGTGGAGGATGCCATCGGCGGCCTCGCCGCGCGCATCCAGTATCCCGTTCTCACGGACCTGACACTGAAGGCGACGGGGGTCACGCTGCGTGAGATCCAGCCCATTCGTCTGCCGGACCTGTTCAGCGGCGAGGATCTTGTCGTATTCGGACGGTACCGCCTGTCGTCAGTACGGAATGCAGCGGCCACCATTGAGATCACGGGTCGCCGGAACGGCCGCGTGGAGCGGTACAGCACGAAGGTCCAGTTCCCGTCGCATACGGAAAGCAATGACTATATCCCGCAGCTGTGGGCGGCGCGGAAGCTGGGCGAGCTGACGCGCGAGGTGCGTCTGAACGGCCGCAACCCCGAGCTGGTCGAGGAGATCAGGGCGACGGCGCTGCGGTACGGTCTGCTGAGCGAGTACACGTCGTACTTCGTGACCGAGCCCGGCATGGCGCCGCCAATCGTGGCGCAGGGGAACGCAGGCGGCCGGCTCATCCCGCGCGACCAGGTAGCGTCCCGGTCCGTTGTGAGCGGGCAAACCATCGAGAGGCTGTCGGGCGCCGACGCGGTGGCGGCGTCAGAAGCGGCGCGGGCACGCCGCGAGACGGCGAGCATGGCACAGCTGCAGTCAGCGGAGAAGGCGGCGGAGGCCAGGATGGCCGGAGTTCCCGCGGCCCCACCGCCCTCAGTGCGCGCAGACGGCAGTGCAACAGCGGCGCCCGTCGAGGGCGGCCAGCGGATCGTCGCGGGTCGCGCGTTCATGCAGCGGTCGGGGGTGTGGGAGGATGCCGCGTCCGGCAAACAGAAGGTGCTGGAAGTGGCGGTGTACAGTGAGGCATACTTCGCGCTGCTGCGCGCACTGCCGGAGCTGAAACCGTATGTTGCGGAGCTGTCGCAGGTGAGTGTGGCGGGGAAGTCCGTCACGATCCGGCTGACGTCGAAGGGTGAGACGCAGCTGACGGCTGCGCAGATTGCAAAGGCAGTTACCGATTTCAGGGGACCGACACGAGAGCCGTGAGCGAAGAGAACCCAGTGCCCGCACCGATCGACTGGTCGCAGCTGTATGCGGAGACCTTCGACGACCTTGCGCGGTACCTGCACCGGAAGGTGTGGGACAGCGAGCGTGCGCACGACCTCGCGCAGGAGGTGTTCGTGCGGGCACTGGAGCACGGTAGAACGACGACACCGGAGCGGCCGCGCGCGTGGCTGTTCACGATCGCGGCGAACCTGGCGAGGGATGAATCGAAGATGGTGCTGCGTCGCAGAAAGCACCTGTCGCTGATCCAGGGCGGTGCCGCCACGAGCAGCGAGCCGGACCCGATCGAGCGGATGGAGCGCGAGTCGAAGGAGGCGGCGGCGCGGCGCGCGCTCGAGGAGCTGAGCGAGCGGGACCGCGAGGTACTGCTGCTGTGGGATGCGGGGTTCAATTACCAGGAGATCGCGGAGCAGGCGGGTCTCGCCGTGGGAGCTATAGGTACGACGCTCGCGCGCGCGCGTCGCAGGCTGGTGGAGGCGCACGAGGCGCTGGAGGCGAAGAATGCAGCACATTGATGAGGGCGGACTGCACGAATACCTGGATCGCGGCGGCGACCGGGACCCGTCGCAGCATGCCGTGACGGAGCACCTCGCGGAGTGCGCGTCGTGCCGGACGCGGCTCG
>DASUXU010000024.1:0-4982 GCA_036377735.1 Longimicrobiales bacterium | reverse complement strand
GCGCGTGTGTCGTATGCGCGGTCCGGCCTCCACGGATCGCGCCCCGCGCCGATGCGTGGAGCGCCAGCGGTCACTATGACGCTCCAGCCTCCACGCAGCGCGATCGATGTCCGCGCCTGGAGGCTCGCTGCCCGGACTCCGTCGCAGCCTTGCGCTGAAGTCAGTGGGCTGACATTATGTCAGTAGACTGACACTCGGGGAGGTCGCATGGACAAGGCGCTGGGGCCACGGGAGCGGGAAATCATGGAGATCGTGTTCCGCCTGGGGCGGGCGACGGCGGAGGAGGTGCGGGGGGAGCTGGATGATCCGCTGACGAATGCGGCTGTGCGAGGAATGCTGCGGATCCTCGAGGGGAAGGGTCTCCTGACGCACGAGCAGGAGGGTCCGCGATACGTCTATCGGGCGACGGCGGACCGGCGCTCCGTCGGTCGCTCGGCGATCCGGAATGTGGTGCGGACGTTCTACGACAACTCCGCCAGCTCGGCGATGATCGCCATGCTCGGCCTCTACGACAACAAGCTCACGGATGAAGACCTGGAGCGTCTCGAGGAGCTGCTCCGGCAGAAGCGCGCGCGGGGGGCCGAATGATTATCCTCTCGCTTCGCATCGCCGTCGTGGTCCTGATCACACTCGCACTGGCGACGCTGCTCCGGCGCGCGCCCGCGGCGCTGCGTCACAGCCTGTGGCTGTCCGCGATCGCTGGCATCGCGCTGATGCCGTTCCTCCCTGCCCTGCTGCCACCACTCGAGATGCGCATCGCGGCACTTCCACTCGTCTCGCTGCCGCTTCCGGGGGTCGAGGCGGAAACCGTGGGGTCGCGTGCTGCACAGCCATCTTCGAATGCGACGGCGGAAGGATCTGCTGCACTGTCGTCGCTTGAAATTCTTTACGGCACCGGCGTCCTCGCCGTACTCGGCTGGCTTCTCCTCGGACACACCGCGCTCCGGCGCATCGTGCGAGGGTCGCACACCGGCAGCGACGAATGGGATGCGCTGCTCGAGGATGAAGCGAAGGCCGCGGGCCTCGCGCGCAGACCACGCGTCCAGTTTTCGGAGCGTTCGCGCGCGCCGCTCGTACATGGTGTCTTCCGTGCGACGATCGTTCTCCCCTTCGAAGCCAGCGCCTGGGATGAAGCGCAGATGCGGACCGTGTTGCGGCACGAGCTTGCACACGTCGCTCGACATGACGCGTTCACGCAGCTCTTCGCGCGCCTGATATGCGCGGCGTTCTGGTTTCACCCGCTCATCTGGTACGCTGCGCGTCGGCTGCGCGCGGAATGTGAGCATGCATGCGACGACCGTGTCCTGCTCCTCGGCACCAACCCGTCGTCGTATGCCGAGTGCCTGGTCGCAATCGCGCGCTTAGGACGTAGCGCCTTAATCACGCCGGCCACCACTCTCACCATGGCCCATCCATCACGCCTCGAGGAGCGCATCATGCAGATCATCGATGAACGCCGGCGCCGCAGCGATGAAACGCCACTCGTCCGCGCTGCCGCGCTGTGCGCTGCTGCAATGCTCGTATCCGTCGTCTCGGCGTGCACCGTCACGCGTGCCCAGAGCACGTCGTCTGCGCAGACGGCCCCAGTGCCCATGGTCGCCGATACGGTAATCCACATCTCCAGGCCGGCGGATACGGTGCATGTCGTTTCACAGCGGCCGACGTCAGATGGTCGCACCACAGTCCGGGATTCCGTCGCCGTCGACACGACGATCCGTATTCGCAAAAAGACCATCGGATACTCAGGCGTAGTCCAGTCGAAGACACCCGGGCGTGAGACATGGGTCGAGCTGGTGGGCAGCGGCGCGACGGTCGAGCTGCGCAGCCTCGTCGCCATCGAACACCGCGAGGGCCGCACGTTCCTCCGGACGCCCGCCCGCATCGCGCTGTCGGGGGACGCCGCCTTCAACTATCGCCTGGTCCCGGTCGAGCCCGCCGGTGACGACATCCAGTTCGTCGGAGGCGACGGCAATTCGTACGTCGAAGGGCGCGAGCTGTATCTTGCGCGCGGACCGGGCGGCGACGGTGCGCAGATGTCCGGAGCCGCCGCAGCGCTCAGGCCAGGGATCGACATCCGCATCCCTGCTGATTGCACCGTGCTCTTCTATTCAGATCCGCCGGTTGAGTGCTGGACCTTCCACCGCACGTCCCTTACGCCGACGAACGAGCTAATGCCCGCACCGACCACGCCGATTATCATGCGCGGCACCGGTACGTTCCGCACGAAACTGCCTGTACCAGAGTCACAGCTTCCTTCAGTGATCCGGAGCCTCAACCGGGGCGCGTAGCGCTATCGGGAGGGCGAGGGCGACGGGGCGAGGGCGACGGGCCAATGTGGTGAGTGCGCGGCATGTGGGCGTTGGGAAGCCGGGTGCGGCAGGATGACACAGAGGACACGTCGCATGGATGCGTGGCGTGTTGAACGGCCTATTGCCGGCCTAACTCGCCAGGGATCTCTTTGCGGACCCGAGACGTGTCGCGTTATCCGGTAATACGCGTAGCAGGACGACAAGCACCCAGATCCGCGACCATGCGTGGCGATCTGCCGCACAGTCCGCTTCTGTCGGATCGCTCACTTCCGCCCGCAAGGTCCACTTCTACCGCATCGCCCACTTGACGCGGACCATCAGGCCCCCGTCCGCTGAGCATCACTCCGGTGACAGGCGACGAACCTTCTCGCGCATCTCGCGGAGGGCGGCTTCCTGTTCGGCAAGGCGGGCCTCGAGGCGGGTGATGGCCTGGGCGGTGGCGGCTCGGGCTTCTTCGGCGGTGGTGCGGGCTTCTTCGGCGGCGTGGCGGGCCGCTTCGGCTTCGCAGCGGGCCTGCTCGACGATCACGCGCAGATCTTCCGCCTCGGCACGCGCAAGCTCGACCTCGCGGCGGGCCTTCTCGGCCAGGTCGCGCAGGGCTTCGACGGCGCGGCGGACGAACTCGGCCTCACGGAGCTCCATGCCGAGATCGGACATTGCAATGGCTGCAACGGACCGGTTGTCCTCAGCGAGCTCACGACGGCGCTCCGCCGCCACGCGCCCGCGCTCCGCGCTGTCGCGCCTCGCCTCAGCCTCATCCGGTGCCCCGAGCGGGCGCATCGGACGGTACTCATCGCCTTTTTTCGATTGCATAAAACGTATGATCGCAAAATCCGGCCCGCACCAACACCCTTTACAAAACGAAAGGAGGTGCACTACCCATTACGAAACGAAAGGAGTGGCATGGCCACGGATCGCGGTGGGGACGTAATCAAGGGGACCCTGGAGATGCTCGCCATGAAGGTGTTGCAGCTCGGGCCCATGCATGGATGGGGCATCACGGAGCTGATCGAGCGGCAGTCGGACGGGCTGCTGAGCGTGAACCAGGGGTCGCTCTACCCTGCGCTCTACCGCCTCGTCGCGCAGGGGTGGATCACGTGGGAGTGGCGCGCATCCGACAACAACCGTCGCGCGAAATACTACTCGCTCACGGCCGAGGGTCGCGCGCAGCTTGCGACGGAGCGCGAGCAGTGGGACCGCCTGTCGCGCGGCGTCAACCTCATCCTCGACCGCACGGCGGAGGAAGCCTCATGAGCTGGAAAGCACTGCGCGCCCGCCTGCGCGGCAGCCGTCACGCCGACGCGCTCGAGCAGGACATGGATGAGGAGCTCGGGTTCCACATCGACATGGCCACACGCCGCAACATCGCCAATGGAATGGACGCGAAGGAAGCACGCCGTCACGCGCTCATAACGTTCGGCGCACAGGATGCCGTCCGCGAAGAAGCCCGCGAGGCCCGCCGCTCGCGCGCACTCGAAACGTTTCTGGCCGATTCGCATTTCGCATTTCGCATTTTCCAACGAGCCCCGACATTCGCCCTCGCCACAATCCTCACCATGGCGACAGCGATCGCCGCGAACACCACCATGTTCAGCGTGATCAACGCGGCGCTGCTGCGGCCGATGCCCTTCCCTGACGCCGACCGCGTGCATTACCTGGCGTGGGACTTCAACGTCGGCAATCGTATCCCGTCGCTTACGGCGTTCCAGTACGAGTACGTGCGTGACAACACGCGCGCGCTGCAGGATGTCGCGGTGTACGGCGACGCTTCGTGGACGCGGTCGGATGACGTGCGCATCGATCCGGTCGAGGGTCTGCGCGCGACGCCGTCGTTCTTTGGCGTGACCGGTGTGCGTCCGCTTCTCGGTCGTGTGTTCACAGCCGATGATGCAGTCGATGGCGCGCCGGCGGTGGTGCTGCTCGGCGAGGATTTCTGGCGACGTGAGCTCGGCGGGACGCCGGACATCGTGGGGCGAACGGTCACGCTCGACGACGTGCCGCGCGTCGTGATCGGTGTTCTCCCCGCATCGTTCCGCTTCCCCGCCTCGCCGGACAACACGGACTTCATTGCGCCGCTCAGTGTTCACGCGGATCCTTCCGACGAGGGCCACAACTCCGCGGTGATCGCACGTGCTCGTCCTGACGTGACGAGTGCACTGGTGGATGCCGACATGCAGCGGCTCACGTCGGGATTCCGCGCCGCGTATCCAGCGCTTGCAGGTGCGCGCGAGGGTTTCGCGACGATGACGCATCGCGAGATCTACGTCGCAGACATGCGCGTCACGCTGTTCGTTCTGTTCGGCGCGGTGCTGTGCGTGCTGCTGATCGGCTGCGCGAACACCGCGAACCTGCTGCTCGTGCGTGCAGGGGCGAGGCGGCGCGAGATCGCAGTGCGAGCGTCGCTCGGCGCGGGACGCCGTCGCATCGTGCAGCAGCTGCTGACGGAAGGCCTGGTGCTCGCGACGTGCGCGGGCGCGCTCGGCGTGCTGCTGGGCGTGTGGGGACTCAACGCGCTGATGCGCATCCTGCCGCCTTCGCCTGCATTGTATGATGTCTCGATCGACGGGCGGGTGCTCGCGTTCGTGGTGTGCGTGACGATCGTGACGGGACTCGTGTTTGGACTCGCCGCCGCGCTGCCCGCACTGCGAACGGATCTCAATGCGACGCTGCGAG
>DASUXU010000023.1:0-3928 GCA_036377735.1 Longimicrobiales bacterium | reverse complement strand
TCCCGGGTCCCTGCTCAGGTCCTTACGCCTCATGAGACAGGGGCCCGCCCTGAATGGTTGGAATGGTGGACGGGGCATATAATGCTAATGGCTAATGGCTAATGGCTAATGGCTAATGGCTAATGGCTAATGGGAGGGTGTGACCGTCGCTTCTTGAGCCAGGTGGGAATTCTGGCGGCGAGGAGGATGGCAACGAGGGCGGCGAAGATGAGGGGGTCGAATATGTCGTTCTTGGCAGAGCGCTTCCAGTAGAAATGGAGGACGGCGAGGCCGGCGGCTGCGTAAATGAGGCGGTGGATGGTCTGCCAGCGGCGGCCGAGCCGCCGCACTGCTGCGCGCGGAGATGTCAGGGCGAGCAGAAGCAGGATCAGGAATGCGGTGAACCCGACGGTGATGTAGGGCCGCTTCAGGATGTCGGCCGCGATGGCGCTCCAGTCGAAGAACTGGTCCAGGACGAGATAGGTGAGGAAGTGGAGCAGGCCATAGAAGAACGAGAAGAGACCCACGAGCCTGCGGTAGCGGACCAGCCCGTTCCATCCCGTAATGCGGCGGACTGGCGTGATCGACAGCGTGACGACGAGCAGAGTGAGACACCAGAAGCCGGTCCGGTGCGTGATGAACTCGATGGGATTCGCACCCAGGCCACCCGTCGCAGCACGATATGCGAGCAGGCCGAACGGCGTCAGACACGCCGCCCATACCCCGGCTTTCAGCAGTATCGTGCGGCTGTCCCGTCGCACCGCGTCAGTAGTATTTCTTCAGATCCATACCGCTGTACAGCGATGCGACCTGATTGCCATACCCGTTGAACATGAGCGTGTCGCGCTTCCGGAACTCACCGATCCGCCGCTCCTTCGCCTGGCTCCAGCGCGGATGATCCACGTTCGGGTTCACGTTGGAGTAGAACCCGTATTCTCCCGGATTCGACTTGTTCCAGGCGGTGGCGGGCTCCTTCTCGACGAAACGGATCTTCACAATCGACTTGATGCTCTTGAAGCCGTACTTCCACGGCACCACGAGCCGCAGCGGCGCGCCGTTCTGGTTCGGCAGATCTTTGCCGTAGAGACCGGTAGCGAGAAGTGTCAGTGGATGCGTGGCTTCGTCCATGCGCAGACCCTCGGTGTACGGCCAGTCGAGGATGTTCGTCTTCTGCCACGGCATCTGCTCAGGGGCGAAGAGCGTAACGAACTCGACATACTTCGCGCGGGACTCCGGCTGCACGCGCGCGATCAGGTCACGCAGCGGAAAGCCGCGCCACGGGATCACCATCGACCACGCCTCGACGCAGCGCAGGCGGTAGACACGGTCCTCGAGCTTGTGCGGCTTGAGGAAGTCCTCGAGTGCATAGGTGCCCGGCTTCCGCACATATCCTTCGATGGCCACGGACCAGGGCTTCGTACGAAGTGATCCCGCGTTCTCGGACGGGTCGCTCTTGGCCGTGCCGAACTCGTAGAAATTGTTGTACGTGGTTACGTCCTCGTATGGCGTCGTCTTTTCCTGCAATTCCTGCGATGCGTCACCGGTTTCACCGGCGCCCGCGCCAGGCTCACGGCCGCTGTCGCACGCGGCGAGTGCGCCCGGCGCGACCAGCGCGGCCGCGGCTCCGGCCGCGCCCAGGCGAAGGAACCGGCGGCGGTCCACGTAAATAGATTCGGGTGTGATTTCTGACGACGGAATGTCGTCCGGCTGCCTGATGATCATTGGATCGGTCCCGCGATCGAGGGTGTTCTGTCCTTCGTGGAACGCCGGACACCCGCCATTGGTTCCGGTCAGTCGCAGTCTGGCTCGGCGGTACACTTCTCGCAAGCCGACAGCGGCCTGGTGGTGTTTGGTGAGGGCGGTTACAGGGGAAACGGAAAATGACAACGAACGTGCGGGTAAGGCGCCTGGCAGGGTTCATATTCGCAGCCATGCTGGCGATGACGGCGGGGTGCGCGACGAATCCGGTGACCGGGCAGCGACAGCTGTCGCTGATCTCGGAGTCGCAGGAGATCCAGATGGGCCAGGAGGGCGCGGCACAGGTCGAAGCGCAGATCGGCCTGGTCGACGACGCAGCGCTGCAGGCATACGTACAGCGGATCGGGAAGGCGCTCGCGGCAAAATCGGAACGTCCCAGCCTCCCCTGGAATTTCGGTGTGGTCAACGACCCGACGCCGAACGCATTCGCGCTGCCCGGCGGATTCATTTACGTCACACGCGGTCTGCTGCCGCTCATGCAGAACGAGGCAGAGCTCGCCACCGTGATCGGCCACGAGATCGGGCATGTCACGGCGAAGCACTCGGTGACGCAGATGTCGAATGCACAGCTGGCCCAGATCGGGCTGGGTATCGGCAGCATCCTCGCGCCGGCCGTTGCAGACCGGGTCGGCGGCCTGGCAGGCGCGGGACTCCAGCTCCTGTTCCTGAAATACGGCCGCGACGACGAGCGCCAGGCCGACGAGCTGGGCTTCAACTACGCACTCGCCAACGGGTACGACGTCCGCCAGATGGCGGATGTTTTCGTTGCCCTGGGCCGTACCGGCGAGATGGAAGGACAGAGTCCGATTCCCACGTGGGCCGCTTCACACCCGTCCAGCGGTGAGCGTGTGGAAACCGCGCGCGCCCGCGCCGCCGCACTGCCGGCCGGCACGGGTGCACTCGCGAGTAACGAGGCGGAGTTCAATACGCGCATCGACGGCCTCATCTATGGGGAGAATCCGCGTGAAGGCTTCTTCCGGAACGCACTGTTCCTGCACCCCGATCTCCGGTTCCAGATCGCTTTCCCGCAGGGCTGGCAGACGCAGAACACGACGCAGGCGGTGTTCGCCGGCAGCCCGCAGCAGGACGCGGTGATGCAGCTGACACTCGCACAGGGGAGTGCGACACAGGCTGCGCAGCAGTTTGCGTCGCAGCAGGGAATCCAGGTGCTGCAGTCGGCGCAGCAGAACATCAACGGCAACCCTGGCGCGGTGGTCGCGTTCCAGGCTGCACAGCAGCAGGGTACGGTGCGCGGCCTGGTCGCGTTCGTCACGTACGGCGGTAATACGTACCAGATCCTGGGTTACAGCACGGCGCAGCGGTACGGCACGTACGAGCGGGTTTTTGCGAACGTGATCAACAGCTTCGACCGACTGACGGACGCGTCCGCACTGAATGCGCAGCCGCGACGCCTCGACACCGTCCGTCTCGACCGCGCCATGACCCTGAGCGCGTTCAATCAGAGGTATCCTTCTACAATCCCGATCTCGGAACTGGCGATCATCAACCAGGTCGAAGGCGCGTCCAGCACATTGCCTTCAGGCAGCTACGGCAAGCGAGTCACCGGCGGGCCCAGCTGAGCCGCTGCCCGCCGGACTGCGAGCGGGGCGGGCGTCCATTTGCCGTTCAATGGCGCCCGTCCCATTTTACGCGCCGGCAACCGCCCAACCCGCAGGATGGCAAGCATGCGCGAATCGATCCGGTCGTTTTTCCAGAAGAACATGGCAGTCGAGCAGAACGGATCGGGCATCCGCCGCGATGCGGGAGTTAACGGCGCGGACGCGGAACGGAGAAAGCTGCACGTGGCCGCGTGCGCGCTGCTGCTCGAGCTGGCACATGCGGATGAGCAGTTCAGCGAGGGTGAGCGCACCCACATCGAGGCGGTGCTCCAGCGTCATTTCGGGCTGGACGATGAGACGGCGCGCGAGCTGATGGAGCTGGCCGAATCGGAGCGCGCGAACGCCATCGACCTCTATCAGTTCACTTCGCTGATCCGGAGCAGCTACGACCTGGGTCAGAAGACTCTGCTCGCGGAGATCATGTGGAGTCTGGTCATGACGGACGGGCGGATCGCGCACCACGAGGCCCACATGCTGCGCAAGATCGCCAGTCTCCTGGACCTGGAGCCCGGCTACCTGGCGGCCGCCCGCAAGCGGGCGTCCGGCGAATAGACCGCCGCCGCGCGGCGGGA
>DASUXU010000022.1:0-8961 GCA_036377735.1 Longimicrobiales bacterium | reverse complement strand
CACGGCCGGCGGTTCTACAACTTCGAGGGGCTGGACACCTTCAAGGCGAAGTTCCAGCCGGAATCGTGGGAACCGGTGTACGCCGTCGTACCAGACCGGCATGACACACTGCGCGCGATGATCGCCATCGCAGCCGCATTCGGCGGCGCATCCGCCGCCGGCTTCACACTGCGCGTACTGTCACACGCAGTGCGGCAGGAGCTTCAGTTCATCCGCCGCCGCGTCAGCGGACGGCGGCAGTCTCCGAAAGCTCCATCGTAATCCCCGACAGCTCCACCTCGCTCGGCGGCGTCCACATCTGCAGCATCGGGAAGCGCGCCGCGAACCACGTGTGCGCGCCGATCATCAGCCCCAGGAACAGCAGTGCGACCGCCGGCTCCTGCCACGACAGCGGCAGGCTGTCCGTCCCGGTCCACAGCGACGGATAGACGAGCAGGTAGCGCTCGAGCCACATGCCGAACAGGCTGATCGAGGCGAACAGCGTGAAGAACTCCGGCCGCTTCTTTGCCGTGACGCCGAGCAGACCGAAGAACGGCAGTGCGAAGACGCACAGGCCGACGAGGTAAGCGATCCATACGAACGGCGCGGAGAACCGGTGGATCACGAAGGACTGCTCGATGGGCAGCAGGCCGTACCAGATCACGATGTACTGCGAGAAGAACAGGTAGCCCCAGAACACCGTGAAGCCGAAGCAGAGCTTGCCGAGATCGTGCATGTTCTTCTCGGTGATCCACTCCTGCAGCCCGTAACCACTGCGGTACCGCAGCGCGATCACTCCCGTGACCATCAGCCCCGTCAGGAACGCGCCCATGAAGAAGTACGGCCCGATGAGCGTGCTGAACCAGTGGGGCTCGAGGGACATGACGAAGTCCCAGCCGATCGTGCCGAGCACGATGGCGTAGACCACGACGAGGAACGCGGACAGTACCTGCATCTTCTTGAACGCCTGGATCTCCTCGGTCTCCTGGCCCCGCCAGTTGCGAGTCATCCAGCCGTGCAGCGGCTTCAATGTTCCTGGAATACGGTCGCGGATCAGGCCCAGGTCGGGGCGCAACGCGTGATACGCGAAGGCCAGATCAAGTCCGATCAGAATCGCCATCCCGAGGATCGTGCGGGCCGTGAGGAACGGCACGTTCAGCCACGCTTCCTTGCCCGGGGACAGCAGCGAAGGCTCGCCGACCCACGGCCAGATATGTCCCGCACCGATGAAGATCGGGATCATCATCAGGAACGCGATCGGCATGAACGCCGCGAACGACAGCGAGATCCGGCGCAGCGGGCGCGCCCACATGCCTGTGGTGATCGAAACAACCACCGACACGAGCACTGCGCCCTGCGCAACGCCCATGAAGTACAGCCAGTTGATGTAGTATGCACGCCATGCGCGCGCCGGCTCGATCAGGAATGCCGCGATCAACCCGATTGCGCCGATCGCCGTGAGCACGAGCGCCGCCGTCCGCAGACCGGACGGCACCGTCTCCATGCGGCGGTAAGGCATTTCTCCGTTTGTATCGTGCGCCACTACCGTGTCTCCTGTCCTGCGCCCGGCTGTGCTGCCGCCGGTGCTGTCTGCCCGCCTGCCGGGGCGGGTGCTGCCTGTGTCGCTGCCGGCTGCGCCGGTGCCTGGCCGCTCGTCGCCTGGGCCTGCAGATGCTTCACGTACGTCGCGATCGCCCAGCGCTCGGCGTGGGTGGTGCGCGCGCCATACGATGGCATCAGTGTGCGGCCCGCGCGGACGATACCGTAGATGTAGCCGTCCGACCGGCCGAGCGCCGTCGAGCCGACCAGCGTCGGACCCATCGGGAACTTGCCCGGTCCGACGATCGGGCCGTTGCCGTGGCCGTCCGCATTGTGACAGACCGCGCAGTGCTGCTCGTACTTGCGCTGGCCGAATGCCAGTACCGCAGAGTCATCCGCCGCATAGGGATTCCGACCCGCAGGCGACGCGGCAAACGCGTTGATGGCCGCTTCCGTGCCTTCCATCGGCGGCAGGTAGGCACCAGCCGGCGACTGGAACGGAATCGAGCCCGGCGGCGCGTTCAGCGGCGCCTCATAGGGATCGAACGACGGCGCGTTCCGCATGAACGCGAGATACGGCACACTCGCGAGCGCGTTGTCCAGCGGCGTGCAGCCCGCAGCGAACGACAGGGTCAGCACGGCGACAGCGGCGGCCCTAGAAAAAGACTTCGCCAACCGCCACCTCCTCCACCTGCTCGTGGATCTCCACTGCACCGCTCTCGTTCATGATGTTGCGCACTTCTGATTCACGACCAGCCGGCGGATCGATCAGCACGCCGAAGTGGTCGCTGGTGAAACGTGGGTCGTACACCTGCATGAGGTTGCGATTGGGCAGCCGCATGTTGATGAACAGGCCGGCCACCGTCGACAGCGCGCCGAACAGGATGGTCAGCTCGAATGCGATGATCACCCAGGCCGGCAGCGAGATGATCGGCTTGCCGCCCGTCACCAGTGGCCAGTCCAGCGATGTCCACGTCGCCAGCGCGAAGCCCGTCGCCGTGCCCGTCAGACCGCCGACGATCGTGAAGATGCGGACCGGGCTCTCGCCCAGGTGCAGCGCATGCTCGATGTCGTGACTCGGCATCGGCGAATACACCGTCATGCCGCGGAACCCCGCCGAGCGCAGCCGCTCGATGGTCCGCGTCGTTGCATCCAGGGCGTTGAAGACGCCCAGTGTTCCTTCCGTCTTCCTCATTCCTTCACCTCCGGCCGGCCGATCCGGCCGTGCGACTCTGCCACCCCGCTGATCGGCTGGCCTTTCCGCGCGAAACGCAGCGGCGGCGGCAGCACTTCCTTGAGCTCCGCGATCGACACCGCCGGCAGCACGCGGATGAACAGCAGGAACCACATGCCGAACCAGCAGAAGCTGCCGAAGACGATCATCATCTCGGTGACGCTCGGGCTGTATGTCCGCCACTGCCATGGCTCGTACTCATGCGCAAGGCTGGTCACGATGATCACGAAGCGCTCGAACCACATACCGATGTTCACGAAAATCGTGATCGTGAACAGCGCGCCGATATTGCGACGGATCTTCGGCGACCACAGCAGCATGGGGATGATGCCGTTGCACGTCAGCATGATCCAGACGGCCCACCAGTACTGGCCGGTCACGCGGTCCCAGAAGATGGCACGCTCCGGCCGCTCGAAGCTGTACCACGCGATGAAGAATTCGGTCAGGTACGCGTAGAACACGATGCTGCTCGCCGCGAGCACCAGCAGCGCCATCGCATTGAAGTGGCGCTCCGTGAAATACGCCTCGAGTCCGAAGATCTTCCGGATCGGCACCACGATCGTGATCACCATCGCGAGACCGGAGAAGATCGCGCCGGCCACGAAGTAGGGTGCGAAGATCGTGGTGTGCCACCCGGGCACGATCGACATGGCGAAGTCCCAGGACACCACGGAGTGCACCGAGAGCACGAGCGGCGTCGCGAGCGCGGCCAGGTACAGATACGCCTTGGAGTAGTGCCGCCACTCCCGCTCCGTGCCGCGCCAGCCGAACGCCAGCATCGTGTAGAGCTTCTTCCGCCACGGCACCGTGGTCATGTCGCGCGCGGCGGCAATGTCCGGAATCATGCCGAGCAGGAAGAATGTCGCGGACACCGTGAGGTAGGTGCTGACAGCGAACACGTCCCACACCAGCGGCGAGCGGAAGTTCGGCCAGATCCCGCGCTGGTTCGGGTAGGGCACCAGGTAGTAGGCGAGCCAGGGACGGCCAACGTGGATCAGCGGGAACAGGCCCGCCGTGAGCACCGCGAACACCGTCATGGCTTCGGACGCCCGATAGATCGACTGTCGCCAGCGCGCGCGGAACAGGAACAGCACCGCGGAGATCAGCGTACCGGCATGGCCGATACCGACCCAGAACACGAATGTCGTGATGTAGGAGCCCCAGCCGACCGGGTTGTTCATGCCGGTCAGGCCGAATCCCGTCGCCATCTGATAGCCCCACGTGGTGAACATCATGATGACGCCGGCGATGGTGATGCCGAGCAGGATGAAGTATCCCTTCCCCGGCTTGCCCATCATCCGCATCAGGTCACGATTGACGTCTCCGAATGAAGCGACTTCCGGATGCGTCTCGGAACGGATCACAGTTGCCATAGGTTAGTGCTCCTCCGCCGATGCTGACGCGCCGGGGCTGAGCGACACTCTCTTCAGATAAGTGATCGCCGACTGTGTATTGAGCTCTTCGAACACGCGGTAGCCGCGACCCTGGTCCGCCAGGCGGGCCGCGCGCGAGTTCTTGTCACGCAGGTTGCCGAACACGATTGCATCGCCCGGGCATGTCTGTGCACAGGCCGGCTGGATCTCGCCGTCCTGCACCGCCCGGCCCGCAACGCGCGCGTCGTTCTGCTTCTCGCGGATGCGCTGCACGCAGAACGTGCACTTCTCCATGACACCCTTCTCGCGGACCGTGACGTCCGGATTCAGCTGCCAGTTGAGAGGCTCGGGCCACTCGTAGTTGAAGAAGTTCAGTGTGCGGACCTTGTACGGGCAGTTGTTCGCGCAGTAGCGCGTGCCGACGCAGCGGTTGTAGACCTGCGCGTTCAGTCCTTCCGGCGTGTGGTACGACGCGTACACCGGACAGACCGGCTCGCACGGCGCATTGCCGCACTGCTGGCACAGCATCGGGAGGAACTGCGTGTTGACCTCGTCGCCCTCGATCTCCCAGTACCGCTCGATGCGGATCCACTGCAGGAGGCGGCCCAGCTTCACCTGCTCCGGACCTACGATGCCGATGTTGTTCTCGGCGTAGCATGCCGTCATGCACGCACTGCAGCCGATGCAGCGGTCGAGGTCGATCGCCATGCCCCACCGCGGCTGCGTCTCGGAGTATTCGCCGTAGTACATCCCCGGATGCGGGAAGCCCGTGGGTGATGCATCGACTGTCGCCGGCGCCCAGCCGCCCGAGCCCTGGAGCTCGGTGACTTTCGCGTCGTTCGGATGCACTTCTTCACCGTGACCACCCGCGGCGCCACCCTGCTCGCCGTGGCCGCCCTCGGCAGCATGATCTTCCGTCGGTGCGGGAACCGAGCCGGCCGGCGCCAGCAGCACGCCCCGCGCCTGGTCCGCGCTCCTCGCCTCGTCCAGCGACACCCACTGCGCAACTTCGCGCTCGTCCTGGTCCGCATGCATGCCCGCCTGCGGCGGCCGCTCCCAGTCGCCCGTCGGCTCCAGCTTTGCCGTCGTCTGCATGTACAGCAGCGCGCCCGACATGCTGTCCGCGATCGGGCGCAGCAGCGAGACGGGATTCACGCCGCGCTTGTCCGCATACGCGCCGAAGCCGTCATGACCCTGGCCGAGCTGAATCGCGATCGTGTCCTGGCGCAGGTTCGGATTGCGGAAGACCTGCAGCGTGGCCTCGCCGCGCTCCGTTGTCACCTTCGCGAAGTGCGCGTCGTCCATGCCGAGACGATCCGCGACCGCAGGGTGCACCTCGACGACCGATGCCCACGTGTACTTCGTGATCGGGTCCGGCAGCTCCTGCAGCCATGGACGGTTCGCGAGATGGCCGTCCCAGTACTTGTACGACGGGTATACGACGAGGAAGTAGTCGTCCTCGGTGCGGCCGCCCGCGATCGTCGCCGGCTGGAACGCCAGCTGCGCGATGCCGGTGGTGGTCATCGTCGTGGCAGCGGCCGCGTTTGCGGCAGGCGACGTCGTATCGACGATGCCGGTCTGCAGTGCGCGCGTCCACCAGTCATCGAACGTCGCACCATTGCTCGACGCCCCGTACAGCGTGCGCTGCCAGTTGCCGCGCAGGTAGTCGTAGAACGTGGACGTCGCGTTCGGCAGCGTCGCATTGGCGCGGCGTGCAACTGCGAGCAGCACATCGCCCGTCTGCTTCGTGCTGAACACCGGCGTCATGACCGGCTGAATGATGCCGGTCAGCCCTGTGCGCGGAACGTAGTCGCCCCACGCCTCGAGGAAGTGATGATCCGGCAGCAGCAGGTGCGCCCGCGCGCTGGTCTCGTCCAGGAACGACGAGAACGATGCGATCAGGGACACCTTTGCCAGTGCGCTGTCCACGATCTCCGACTCCGGCATCGTGTAGAGCGGGTTCGGGCCGTGCACGAGCAGCGCGCCGATGTCGCCGTTGTTCATCCGCGCGATGAGCTGCTGCAGGTCCGCGTAGCTCGCGATGCCCGCCGTGTGCTCTTCGCGCTGAGACAGCGTGACGGTCTTGCCGAAGTTGCCCGCCACCGAGTTCAGCACGGCGACCGCAGCCGCCACGGCGGTCGCGGCGGAGTGGTGCGTCGCGACGCCCGGCCCGACCGCCAGCGAGCGGCCGTTGTTCGCGAACTCGCGCGCAATCTCCTGCAGCCTCGCCAGCGGCACGTCAGCGGCCTGCGCGGCCTGTGCCGGATCGATGTTCGCCGTGATCGAAGCGCTCGGACCGGCGTTGCCGCCCGCATCCGCAATAAGGCGCGCGATCGCCAGTGCGACCATGTGCTCCGTGCCCGGCTTCGCGGCGATCCACTCGTCCGCATTCATGCCGGTCAGCGTGCGGTGCGGCCCGACGTAGATCAGCTTGCCCCGCCGGCCCTGCGTGTACGCATGGCCCTGCACGTAGCCGACGGAATAGTCGATCGGCGAGACCCAGGTCTCCATGAAGTCCGCGCCGAAGCTGATCGTCACGTCGGACTGCGAGAAGTCGTGCACCGGCACTGCATCGACACCGAACAGCATGCGGTTCGCAGCGCGGAGCGGTTCCCACGCGAACGTCTCGTAGCGAACGCGCGTGATGCCGAACGCGGCGCAGAAGTCGTCCACGAGCCGGTCCATCGTGCCCGTGTAGCTCTGCGTCAGGAAGACCGTGCGGCCGCGGTGCCCGGCGAGGGCGTCCGCGAGACGGGTCTCGGCGTCCTCCCACGTCAGCTTTTCCCAACCGTCGACAGCGTCACCGCCACGGCGGCCGGTGCGCGCCAGCGCCTGCGGTACGCGGTCCGGATTGTACAGCCCGTGCAGCGACGCCTGTCCGCGCGCGCACAGCTTGCCGTGCGCGATCGGCGAGAGCGGGTTGCCCTCCGCCTTGATCGCCCGGCCCTCGCGCGTGCGGATGTCCATGCCGCAGCCGGCCGGGCACTCGCGGCACGTGGTGCGATACCAGGTGGACATGCCGGGGACGATGTCCTCCGACGGAACGACGTACGGGATCAGCTTGTCCGCCGCTCCCGGCGCACAGCTCGTCAGGGTCGCACCGGCGCCACCGACGCCGAGGACCTTGAGGAAATCCCGTCTCTCTATGCCATTACCCATCTATTGATCACCAGCTAATAGTGACAGACGAAGCAGTCGGTGCGGACCTTCCGCTCCTCGTGACAGCTAATGCACCAGCCCATCTGCAGACTCGACACCTGCTCGACCTGGTCCATCTCCTGGACCTGGCCGTGACACTGCTGGCACTCGAGACCCGCGTTGATATGTCTGAAATGCGGGAAATGGACGTGGTCCGGCAGGTCGTGGATCCGGACCCACGGGATCGGCTTCTGCTCGGTCCAGTAGGCTACGAGCTGCTTCACACCCGCACTGTCCGCGCGCACACCGGACGCGGCCATGCCGCCCGGTACGTGACAGCCCGCGCACACCTGCACAGCCGGGATGCCCGCGTCCACGGACTTGTCCGCCGATGTGTGGCAGTACATGCAGGGGATGTTGTTGGGCGCGCCGGCGTGCTTGTTGTGGGGGAACGCGATCGGCTGGCTGTCATCTCGCGGCGCGAGCGGTCCCACGGTGAATGCGCCCACGGCGAGAGCTGCGAGCACGACGAGCATCCCGGTGCCGACCAGCAATGCCCGCTTGGAGGGTTTTACCATCGCGTACCTGTCTGTGATTCTACATGTCAGCGCGCCGCCACAGGTCATCGCGGGGGCGCGCGCATCGTTCCGTCCCGGCCCCGGTTCGAGCGGGCGGCAGGATACCCGCCGCCCCGCCGTCCTGCAAGTCCGGGCTCATATGGCCGCGAGAATGTGGCGAGACGCCCCTTTCGGCGCAACGGCAGGAGAGTGTATCGTTGTGCGCTCGGCCGGTGGAGTTGCCGGCCGCGACCTTACAAAGGAAAGGCCTCCATGTTCTCACTGGCCATGACCCTCCAGGAATCGACCTCGTTCTTCGGCCAGATCGTGCACTCGATCCCCCGCGACGCATCAGCTGTCCTCGTCTATGTCCTGATGGCTGCCTTCTGCGGTCTCATCTGGGTCGGAAGCCGGCAGGCCAGACCGTGAGTATCGGCTGGAAGAAACCGATCGAGCAGCTCCGCCTGGATGCAGCGTCGGGGACGCTGACCCGGGCGCTGGGCCCGCTCCAGCTCACCACATTGGGCGTCGGCGCGATCATCGGCGCCGGTATCTTCGTTCTGACGGGCCAGGCCGCGGCACAGCATGCCGGCCCCGCCATCGTACTCTCGTTCGTGCTGGCCGGCCTGGCCTGCGGCTTCGCGGGGCTCTGCTACGCCGAGTTCGCCGCCATGATCCCCGTGGCCGGCAGCGCCTATACCTACGCGTACGCCACGATGGGCGAGCTCATCGCCTGGATCATCGGATGGGACCTCGTCCTCGAGTATTCGCTCGGCGCGGCCACCGTCGCCGTCGGCTGGTCCGGCTACGTCGTGAGCTTCCTGCATGACGTCGGCATACACATACCACCCGAGTTCTCCGCCGCCGCCGGCACCACCATCACCGCCGCGGACGGCACTGTAGTCTCGGGGATCTTCAATCTGCCCGCGATGCTGATCGTGCTCGCGGTGACGGCCCTGCTCGTCGTCGGCATCCAGGCTTCTGCCCGCACCAACGCCACGATCGTCATCATCAAGCTCGCGGTGGTCCTGCTCTTCATCGGCTTCGGTGCGGCCTACGTGAACCGCGCGAACTGGACACCGTTCATTCCCGCTAACGAAGGCGCGGGTCTCTACGGCTGGAGCGGCATCGTCCGCGGCGC
>DASUXU010000021.1:0-24818 GCA_036377735.1 Longimicrobiales bacterium | reverse complement strand
GAACAGAGATGCAGACACCGCCCCGGCCATATGCGGCGCGGTGCGGCTACGCATTCGGACTGGAGGACGATCATGGAGCGGGTCAGGGAGCTGAAGGCGCTGCTCGGCAATGAGCTGCAGCGCGTATCGCAGCAGATCATCAATGCGACGCCGGCGAGGCTGCACGTGAGTGCGGCGGAGCGGCAGGCGGTCGCGCACGGCCTCCAGGAGCGCGCGGCGCTGCTCGGCCAGCTTATCGCCGGGCTCGCAATCGTGGATCCTGCGCTGCTGGAGTCCGACGGCGCAGCCTATGGCTCGACCGTCGTTACGGAGGACATGGACACCGGCAAGCGCGCGGAATACACGCTCATGGTGGGTGAGCTCGTGGACGTCGATGCGGGCCAGGTGTCGCTGGGTTCCCCCATCGGGCAGGCCCTGCTGGGCGCCGTGGAAGGCGACGTCATCGCGATCGAGACGCCGCAGCGCTTTCTCCGGCTGCGCGTAACGGGTATCATCCCGATCGAGTGGCTGGTACGAAACGCGCCTGACGGGGTACCAGTAGAGGAAAGCCGCGTTCGCATCGCATAGAACAGCACGTGGAGTCTGTCATCAGTACGCCGACCGTCGGAAAACCGCATCTCACGCACGCGCCAGGGGGGGATCATTCCCTGGTGGAAGCACTGGTGCGCGGTGACGATGCGGTCTATTCCGCACTGATGGATGAGTACTATGACGGCATGCGCCGTCTCGCGCTGTCCTGTGTCCATGACCAGGACATCGCGGACGACGTGATCCAGGAGACGTGGGTCGCGGTGGTGAACGGGATCGACCGTTTCGAGGGCAGGTCCTCACTCAGGACCTGGGTCTTCCGCATCCTCCTGAACCTCGCCCGTCGCCGTGCCAATCGCGAGCAGCGGTTCGTCCCATTCGACGCGCCCGTCAGCGGAGCTGCATCCGTCGAGGACGCCATCTCGGCGGAGAAGTGGGGAGCCGGCCAGAATCCCGACGACTGGATCGACGGTGCGCAGCTGGTCGCGCGCGTGGAGTCCGCCCTGGCAACGCTCCCGCCCGCACAGCGAACAGTGATGACCCTGCGCGACATCGAGGGCTGGTCGTCGCAGGAGGTATGCGAGTTGCTCGAGATATCCGCCGCCAATCAGCGCGTCCTGCTGCACCGGGCGAGACTGCGCGTGCGGGATGCGCTGAATCCAGTTCACGGCCCGGGAGTGCGATGAAACACAATCGAATGCAGATCCAGATTACCGGGGGATTCCCGCTGCGGCCGCACACGGAACAGGCTGCAGCCGGCGAATCCTCTCTCGGACGGAACGCCCTGTTCCGCGGCGATGAGGACGCCCCGTTCACACACACCCTCGCACTTCTCTCCAGTCTGCCGCACCGGACCGCACCACCTGCACTACACGCCCGGATCCACTCCCTGCTACACACGAAGCGCTCCACCGCCCGATGAGCTACACGATCCCGTTCGACACCTCGTATGCACGTCTTCCCGAACGGTTCTACGCCCGCACACAGCCCACACCCGTTACATCACCCCGTCTCGTAAAACTGAACGTCGCACTCGCCGGAGAGCTCGGTCTCGATCCGTCATTTCTTTCAGGCGACGCCGGTCTCGCCATGCTTTCGGGTAACGCTCTGCCAGGCGGCGCTGCAGGTATTGCAACGGCCTATGCGGGTCACCAGTTCGGCGGCTTCGTGCCTCAGCTCGGCGACGGTCGTGCGATCCTGATCGGCGAAATCGTGGACCGGAACGGGATCCGTCGTGACATCCAGCTCAAGGGCGGCGGTCCGACGAGGTTCTCACGCGGCGGCGACGGCCGTGCTGCAATCGGGCCGGTACTGCGCGAGTACATTATCAGTGAGGCCATGCAGGCGCTCGGCATCCCGACCACGCGCGCGCTCGCGGCCGTTACGACAGGGCAGGTAGTGCTGCGCGAGGGCGCACTCCCGGGCGCGGTGCTCACGCGCGTGGCCTCCAGCCACATCCGGGTCGGCACGTTCCAGTACTTCGCCGCGCGTGGCGACGATGAAGCCGTGCGCCTCCTCGCGGATCACGTCATTGCGCGGCACTATCCGGATGCCGCGGATGCATCCAACCCGTATCGCGCACTGCTGGACGGCGTGGTGCGCGCGCAGGGTGAGCTGATCGCGCAGTGGCTGCTCGTCGGTTTCATACACGGCGTCATGAACACCGACAACTGCTCCGTGGCGGGCGAGACCATCGACTACGGACCGTGCGCGTTCCTCGACGAGTACGATCCACGCGCCGTGTTCAGCTCCATCGACCGCATGGGGCGCTACGCGTACGGCAATCAGCCCGCCATCGGCGAGTGGAACGTCGCCCGGTTCGCGGAGTGTCTGCTCCCGCTGATCTCCGATGATGACGACCAGGCGGTTACGGACGCCACCGAATCCCTCACGGGGTACGCCGACGCATTCGAACGGGCGTACCGCCGGGGACTTCGTCACAAGATCGGCCTGCTCGCAGAGCACGCCGGCGATGTCGAGCTCGCGCAGGACCTGCTCAACCTGATGGCGTCCAGTGCGGCCGACTTCACCAGTACGTTCCGCAGGCTTTCCGGCGTCGCGGATACCGCAGAGGCTGCACAGGCAACGGACGCTGCCAGCGCGGAAGGTTCGGCAGACGCGGCTTCGCTGCGCGAGCTGTTCGCAGATCAAGCGGCATTGAGTGCGTGGCTCTCACGCTGGCACGAGCGACTGCAGCTCGAACCCGCGACGCCTGCTGCCCGTGCTGCGGCGATGCGCGCGGTCAATCCCGCCTTCGTTCCGCGCAACCACCGCGTCGAAGAAACCATCCGCGCGGCCACGGAGCACGACGATTTCGGGCCGTTCGAGCGGCTGATGACCGTGCTGTCCCGGCCGTTCGAGGACCATCCGGAGAACGCCGCCTATGCAACGCCGCCGTCGCCCGAAGAGCGCGTGACACAGACGTTCTGCGGAACATGACGTCTCCCTGTAGGGAGATTGTCGTCTGCAAGTCAGGGAATCCCCGATAACGAGGCGCCTCACCCCGCCCTAACTTTTCTCCCACGCAGACTCACGTGGGAGGAAGACATGCCGCGCCAGATCATGGTTCCACTCGATGGCTCGCCGTTCAGCGAGCAGGCGCTCGCGTATGCGATGGACGTGGCGGCGGGCGCGGACACGCGTGTGCATCTCGCGCGCGTGCACACTGAAGTGGTCGACATCGGGCTCGCATCGTTCGCTGCGCCGCTGCCGCTCGCATGGAATGGCATGCTGGACGAGGAGCTGCGGAAGCAGGAGCAGGAATACCTGCGGGAGCGCGCGGCGCCGTGGATCGCCGCCGGCCGCGATGTCTGTATTGCGAATCCCTCCGGTCCCGCCGCCGCGGGCCTTGCCGCATACGCCGACGCGGCGGACATCGATCTCATTGTCATGACGTCGCACGGCCGTGGCGGCCTGAGCCGCGCATGGCTGGGCAGTGTCGCGGACCGCCTGGTCCGGTCGACCGGCGTGCCGGTCCTGCTGCTGCGACCGCTCGCGCATGCCGCTCCGACCGCCGCGCCGGCCCACATCCTGGTGCCGCTCGACGGCTCCGAGCTGTCCGAGTCCATCCTCGATCACGCCATCCGGATCGGCGCGCCGGTGGACGCGCGCTATACGCTGATGCAGGTCGTGCTGCCGCCGATCGACGCAACCGCCGAAGTCATCGCGCAGGGACTCGTCGAGACCGACGAGCTGCGCGCCGCCGCCGAGTCATACCTGGACGCGTGGGCCGCACGCCTGCGCGCGCGCGGACTCACCGTCGATACTGCGGTCGTGATACAGGCCAATCCCGCCGCCGGCATCATCGAGGAAGCGCTCTACTCCGAGTGCGATATGATCGCCATGGCGACGCATGGCCGCTCCGGCTGGGAGCGCGCCGTCATCGGATCCGTCGCGGACAAGGTGCTGCGCTCGACACCCGTACCCATGCTCACCATGCGACCGGCGGTCGTCGGCGCCGCCGCATGACTCCAACATCCCGACTCGAACGAGGAATCCTGTGAACATCAACTGGTCGCGCAGCGCGGTCGCTGCGCTCGCACTCGTGTGTGTCATGACCGCCGGCGCTTCAGCGCAGGTGGACGTCGGCGGTCAGGTCCGGCCGCGCACGGAAGGCCGCGCAGGCAGCGGGCCGGACGACGCGTTCACCAGTATGCGCAGCCGTGTATCCGTCAACGCCGCGCTCAGTACGAGCACCCGCGCATTCGTGCAGCTTCAGGACGTTCGGCTCTGGGGTGAGGAAGTGAGCACCACGGCGAGCCTCAATCGAATCGACCTGCATCAGGCGTTCATCGACGTGGGCCGCGACAGCAGCCTGTTCGCCGCGCGCGTCGGGCGGCAGGAGGCGTCGTTCGGCGAGGAGCGTCTGGTCGGGGCGCTGGACTGGGTGCAGAGCGGACGCGCGTTCGACGGCGCGCGCGTCAGGCTCAACGCAGGAAGCAGTACGCTGAATGTGATGGGCTTTCAGATCGCTGACGCCGGGGCCGGCGTGCCGGACGAGCGCTTCTACGGCTTGTACTACACATTGAAGCCCGCAGCGGCCGCAGCCGTGGAGCTGTACGGCCTGCACAACCGGGGCGGCACCAGCGAGCTCGAGCAGACCACGCTCGGCGGACGCCTCGCGGCGGCCTACGGGCCCCTCTCGTACCGCGTCGAGTCGGCGTGGCAGGGAGGGAGCCGCGCCACAAGCGACGTGAATGCATACCTCGTCGCCGGAACCGTCGGATTGAATGTGACGAGCCACGCGCGGGTGTCACTCTGGTACGACCGGCTGAGCGGCGATGACGAACCCCTGGACGGGACCGTGCGCGTATTCGATACGCTCTACGGCACGAACCACAAATTCTACGGACTCGCGGACATATTCACGAACATTCCCGTCCATACCGCAGGTCTCGGCTTGCAGGATGCCGCGCTCAAGCTATCCTGTGCAGTGCTGAGCACTACGGACGCGGCCGTCGAGCTGCACCATATGCGCGCAGCGGCTGACATTCCGCTGGTGAGCGACGGATTCGTGAATGAAGCGGACCTGACGCTTACACATCGCATCTCGAGCAGGCTGGCGGTGCAGGGCGGCGTATCCGCCGTCGACGTGCTGGACGGTCTGCGCGCCGTGCGCCCTGATCAGCGGGATCACGTGTTCGGCTACATGATGCTGAATGCAGCGTTCTGATCGCGGGGTATGCCGCTTGCGACCCCCTGCGATCTCACCGCAATCACTCGACAGGAGGCCGCGCCCATGAGCGACAGGAACCCACCCACGCTCTCGAGACTGCTCGAGGAAGCCCGCGCGACGGGTACGGACTCAGAGGATCCGCAGGTTATCGTACTGGGCGCATCGCCAGTCGGGCTGGGCGGACCTGCCGATCGGCGAACGTTCATCCGGCGGGCGTCCGCGCTCGGCCTGATTGTCCCCGGCCTGGGCGCACTCTCTGCCTGTCAGCCCGACGACGGGCGCGACGAGGGGCATGACGATGACGCGCAGCGGCCCGGCGGCGATACCACAGGAGCGTCGACGCGCGCGCGGCAGGGCTCGGGCAACTCGAACAGCCGGCTGGACTCCGCACTCGTGCAGAACGCGCCGCACGATCCGACGACGGGCATCGATTCGGCCGCGGTGACGAACGCGCAGTTTCAGCGCTATGCGCCGGAGCTGCCGCCTCTGCCGGCTGGCGGCACACAGAAACTGAACTGGCATGCGCGCCACGTACCGCTGCGCATCGGGCCGTCCACGGTGATCGCGGCGTGGACGTTTGAGGGCAATGTGCCCGGCCCCATCGTGCACACGCGCGTCGGCGACACGGTCGAGTTCACGCTCACGAACGACGAGCTGATGCCGCACTCGATGGACTTCCACGCGGCGCAGATCGATCCGAAGACGGCGTTCCGTTCGGTGCCGCAGGGCGAGTCCATCTCCTTCACGTTTAAACCGCGCTTTGCCGGCGCATTCATGTATCACTGCGGCACCGCGCCCGTACTGATGCACATCGGGTCGGGGATGTACGGCGCGATCGTGGTGTCGCCGCGCGAGCCGCTGCCGCCCGCGCGCGAGTTCGTGCTGGTGCAGAGCGAGTTCTACCTGACCGACGCGGTCAACGGTCTGCGGTCGCCGGACTACTCGAAGATGCTGTCCACGAACCCGGACTTCGTCGCATTCAACGGCCGGCCCGATCAGTACATCACGGCACCGATCCGCGTGAAGGTGGGGGACCGCGTCCGCTTCTGGGTGGTCAACGCCGGGCCGTCACATCCGTGCAACTTCCATGTGGTCGGCGAGCAGTTCGACACCATGTATCTCGGCGCGCCGCCGGGCTCACCGATCCGCGGCGTGCAGACCTGGGACGTGCCGCCGGGCGGCGGCATGTGCTTCGAGCTCCAGTGCGATGTCGCCGGTGAGTTCCCGTTCGTCAATCACGGCTTCGGCCACGGCCAGAAGGGCGGGATCGGCTTCCTGCTCGTCGAGCCGTAACACTGCAGCCTACCTGAAAGGATAGATCATGACGTCGATCGACCGGCCGCTTGCGGCGGACGTTCTCGTATTTCACCTGGCGGACGAGCGCACGCACGCGTCCGACGCCGCGATCCTCGCGCGCAGCGGCCGCAATGCGCGCACATTGCTCAAGGATGGCGCGCTGCGCGTCACACTGATCACGCTCGCAGAGGGCGGGGCGATCGCGGAGCACCACGCCACCGGCCCCATCACCGTGCACGTCCTGGACGGTGCATTGCGTTTCACTGCCGCCGGTACCGACCATGACCTCAGGGAGGGCGACCTGCTTTCACTGGCCGCCGGGATCCACCACTCCGTCGCATCCGATTCGGGCGCGACGTTCCTGCTGACCATCGGGGCACCCCCGGGATCCACGCACCAGGCCAGCACGGCGGTCATCTGACGCGATGTACACGCTGGTCAGAAGGTTCATCAAGACGGGTGTCGCATTCCTCTTCACGGGTCTGATCCTGGGCGGCTGGATGCTGGTGCGGCGCGAGCTGTACGGCATCTGGCCGAACCAGCAGCTCGTGTCCGCGCACGCGCACGCGGTGCTCGTCGGGTTCGTCATGTTCATCATCTTCGGTGTGGCGCTGTGGCTGTTCCCGCGCCCGTCGAAGGATGACAACCGCTACAGTCCACGACGGGCCGAAGCCGCGTACTGGATTCTCACGATTGCGACGGCGTCCCGGTTCGTGGCGGAGGCCGCGCGCGCGTGGGTGGACTCGCGCGCACTCGCGTGGGCGGTCGTACTGGGTGGGACCGGCCAGATCATCGGCATCGGTGTGTATTTCTGGATGATGTGGACCCGCATCCGGCCGGTCGGCAGTGCGCTGCGTGAAGCACAGGGTGAGAGGTTCTGATGTACTGGGTGAACATCACGGTCCACGTCCTGTCCGCGATCGTCTGGCTCGGCGGCATGTTCTTCTTCGCACTGGTCGGCGCACCCGTTCTGCGCAGTGTCGAGCCGCCGGCGCTGCGCGCGGACCTTTTCGGTCGCTTTGGCCGCCGCTTCCGCAAGGTCGGGTCGACCGCACTCGCTGTGCTCATCGTGACCGGCGTCGCAAATCTGCACTTCCGCGGACTGCTCCATACGAATGTGCTCGGATCCATGGCTTTCTGGAGCACACCATACGGCGCCAGCCTCGCGTGGAAGCTCGGGAGTGTCATCGTGATGATCGCCGCGGGCGCCACGCACGATGCGCTCGCGGTGCGCGGCAGCAGGGTCAGCGCGACGTCGGAAGAGGGTCAGAAGCTGCGCCGGCGTGGTGCGCTGCTCGCCAGGCTGGCGGCAATCGCCGGACTGGTCGCCGTCATTGCGGCCGTCCGCCTTGCGCGCGGCGGCTGATCCGGTGAAACTGCGGAGACACCGGATACTGTTTCGACCGAGGCGAATTGATCCATCCATGGCATGACCTTCCGACGGGGGCGAACCCGCCCGAAGACGTCAACGTCGTCGTAGAGATCCCGCAGGGCAGCCGCAACAAGTACGAGATCGACAAGCACTCCGGCATGTTCAAGCTGGACCGTGTGCTCTATTCTGCCGTCCATTATCCCGGCGACTACGGCCTGATGCCGCGCACGCTCTCGGACGACGGCGATCCGCTCGACGTCCTGGTCCTCGTGAAGGAGCCCACGTTCGCGGGCTGCGTCATCTCCTGCCGGCCGCTCGGCCTGCTGCGGATGCGCGACGGCGGTGAGCTGGACGAGAAGATCATTGCGGTGGCGACGCGGGACCCGCTGCGCGCCGGCCTGTTCGACATCGCCGACCTGCCGTCGCACATGCTGCGCGAGATCGAGCATTTCTTCCAGGTCTACAAGGATCTCGAGGGCGGCACGATCGAGATGGTGGGCTGGGAGCAGACAGTCGCCGCATGCGACGAGATCACGGCCTCCGTCGCCCGCTACAACGCCGCATTCCCGGAACGGAACAGACATGTCTGACATCACATCCGTGACCACCACCGCCGCACCGCTGCCGGCTGGTCATTACTCGCAGGGGATCCGCCATGCGGGGCTGGTCTACGTCGCGGGGCAGCTCCCGCTGGATCCCGCGACCGGCGAGATCGCCGAGGGCGGCATCGGTCCGCAGGCCGAACGCACGCTGCGCAACGTCGAGGCGATCCTGATCGCGGGCGGCGCGCGCCTCGACACGCTCCTCAGTGTCACGGTCTACATCACCGACCGCACCCTCTGGCCTGCGGTCAACGAGGTCTATGCCCGGCTGCTCGGCGATCACCGTCCTGCCCGCGCCGTCATCCCCGTCGCGGAGCTCAAGCCCGGCTGCCTCATCGAGATTCAGGCAACTGCCGCCATTGCCGGCTGACCACGAGCCTCGTCACGATCCCCCCGCCCGGCTATCTTTCAGGTTTGTACTGCGGTTGAATCCCCTGCCGGTGGGCGGGGTACCCCTCCGCTGCGCACGATCCTGATGATACGACCCATACGACGCAGTCTCGAGAACGTGGGGAAGGCCACGCTGATGGCACGCGACATCATGCGCGTCCTGCCCCGGCCACGCCTCTACATCCACGCCACGTTCCAGCAGGCCTACATCATCGGCATCCAGTCGCTGCCGCTCGTGCTCTTCATGGCGTTCCTCGGCGGCGCCGTGACATCACAGCAGACCGGCGCGCAGTTCACGGGCGGGCTCCCGCTCTGGGTCATCGGCAGCGTCCTCGCCGCCAGCGTCATCACCGAGCTGGGTCCCATCCTCACGGCCATCGTCATGATGGCGCGCGTGGGTGCGTCCATCGCCGCCGAGCTGGCGTCGATGAAGGTCACCGAGCAGATCGACGCGCTCCAGGCCATGGGCCGCGACCCCGTCGCATTTCTCGTGGTGCCCCGCGTGCTCGCCGGCCTCATTGTCTTCCCGCCGCTCGTCATCCTTGCGGACGCAATGGGCCTGGCCGCAGGCTGGGGCATCGGCGTGCTGGCCGTGGACGGCCTCACCACCAGCGACGTGATCTACGGCATGCGCTTCTACTTCCGGCCTTGGGCGCTCTTCTTCTCCGTCATCAAGGGCGCGACGTTCGGCATTGCCATCACATTCATTGCGTGCTTCATCGGACTGGAAGGGAAGGGTGGCGCGGAAGGCGTCGGCAAGACCACCACGACCGCAGTCGTGACGACGACGCTCGCGATCATGATCCTCGATCTGCTCCTCGCCCCCCTGCTCAAGGCGTTCTGAGATGATCGAGTTCCGCAACCTGCACAAGGCATTCGGCGACTTCCAGGTCCTGCGCGGCGTGGACCTCGTCGTACAGGAAGGCGAGACTCTCGCTCTCCTCGGCCCGTCCGGCACCGGGAAGAGCGTTCTCATCAAGCACGCGATCGGACTGCTCGAGCCGGACCAGGGTGATGTCATCGTGGACGGTACTTCCATCGCCAACGCGTCGGCGACGGAACTCAAGGCCGTCCGTCGCAAGCTCGGCTACGTCTTCCAGAACGCCGCGCTCTTCGACTCGCTCACGGTCGCGGAAAACCTCTTCCTGGCGCAGGAGGACGAGAACAGCATGAAGCTGATCACGTCCTGCACGGCGGAAGCGGAGGCGTTGCTGCGGAAGGTGAACCTGGACGCTTCGGTGCTCGGCAAGCTGCCCAGCGAGCTGTCCGGCGGCATGCGCAAGCGCGTCGGCGTTGCGCGCGCGATCGCCAGCAACCCGCGCTACCTGCTCTGGGATGAGCCCACCACAGGTCTCGATCCCGTCAACGCCGACAACATCGACGAGCTGATTCTGGGGCTCGCCCGCGAGCTCGGCGTCACCAGCATTGTCGTCACGCACGATCTCGACACGGCTTTCGACGTGGCGGACCGCATCGCGATTCTCTTCGAGGGGAAGATCATCGCGAACCAGCTGCCCGACGACATCCTTGAAAACAAAGACCCGTTCGTGCAGCGTTTCGTGCGCCGCATGCGCGTGGATTCCTGAACGGATAGCGGACATGGAAAAGCGAAAGCGCAACATCGCGACGATCGGCGCACTCACCATCGGCGCCGTCATCATCTTCGTCACCCTGCTGTACTGGCTGCTGGGGAACCCGCTGCTCAGCGGCGGGACCGACCTGGCCGTGAAGCTCTCCGACGGCGGCGGCGTGAAGCGCGGTGACCGCGTCCAGGTCCAGGGCGTACAGGTCGGCTCGGTCCGCTCCGTCGAGCTCAGCCCGCAGGGCGGGGTGATCGTCATGCTGCGCGTGGATGACCGCGTGATCCTCCCCACCGACTCCCGCGCCACCATGCGCGGCGATGTGTTCGGCGCCACCACCGTGATCCTGGTGCCGGGGAGATCCATGATGAATGTCGCGGATGGGGACACCATTGCCGGCGAGGCCGCCACGCAGCTGGGGGAGATGGCGGGCAACATCAGCGCCCGGGCAGAGCACATCCTGACCAGCGCCGACTCGCTGCTCGCCCCCTCCACTGTCCGGGACCTGCGTGCGACGGCCGCCATTCTGCCCGCAGGCGCCACCGAGCTCCGCGCGGCCCTGGCCGAAGCACACGCCGCCGGTGAGTCCCTCCGGCGCAGCATGGCCGAGCTCGAGAACGCCAAGGCCGGGCCCGCCCTCGGCTCCGCCATCAACCGCGTCGACGAGAGCGCCCGCGCGATTGCCGCGGCTTCCGCCACGGTCGAGGAGGCCGCCCGGAAGCTCGACGACTCTCTCGAGCGGCTCCGCTCCATTACCACCAAGATCGACGGCGGCGCCGGCACCCTCGGCCTCCTCGTGAACGACTCGTCCCTGTACGTCGAGATGAACGAGACCCTGCGGGAGATCCGGGCCCTGGCCACCGACATCCGGGAACGGCCGTCCCGTTATATCGACCTGCGTCTTTTCCGGAGGTAGCCAGGCCGGCCGGACACGGCTTTGTGACGCCAGCTTGAGATTCGGGGCGGGTCTTGGCCCTTCTAAACGGCCCCGCGGTGCGTACAGTGCATTTCCCGCGAAGTCACAGACTTCATCTTCTGCATGCAGGAGGCGGCGAAATTGAAGCAGGATCCGTGGCACGAGCCGGTCCGGAGCGCCTTGCGTGATGCACCGTTCGCAATGCGGCAGCTCGCAGCCGAGTCAGGTTTGAGTTACGACGTGTTGCGGTCGTGGCGGAGCGGCCGGCGTCATCCGAACAAGGAGAGCGTACGCCGGCTGGCCGAAGGCCTGGCCGCGCGCGCGGAACGGTTGAATCAGCTGGCGCGCGAGCTGCGGGAGACGGTAGAGCCACCGCAGTAGGGCGACAGAGGAACGGCAAGCAGGCCCTGCGGCGCAAAGCGTCGCAGGGCTTTTTGCGTGCATGCGGTCGGCACGACGCTTGCCTCCCCGGAGTGTTGACTCTGGATGGAGAACGGGGTGTGACGATCCTGGTGCAGACGGTCCTGATGTTGTTTGCAGCCTCGGCATTTGCCGGCGCCGCGGCGTGCGTGGCCGTGGGACAGCAGCGGGGTCTGCAGGAGGGGTGTGGCAATCCCGGGATGAGCGCGGTTGCGGTTCTGCTGTCCGTGTTCGCGAGTCTCTGTGCCGGTGGTGCGGGCGGACCCGCGGCCATCCTCGCGGTTGCACTTCCGATCGGCCTGGCGGGCTATGCCTTCGCCGCCCGGCGCTGCGACCTGTTCCGCATCCAGACGGCCGTATTCGAAGCGGACATCGCGGAAGGCTCCGAGCTCCACACCTGATTTTACGCTGCGCACACGCGGTTGCTGCAGCTACCCGCCACCGGTAACTTCCCGCCCTCTGTAACGCCCTCGTGGGCCACTACACCCGGATCATGGCGAACACACCCGATGTGATGGACAAGCTCGTGTCCCTGTGCAAGCGGCGCGGCTACATCTTCCAGTCTTCCGAGATCTACGGCGGCACCGGTTCTGTCTGGGACTACGGCCCGCTCGGTGTCGAGCTGCAGCGCAACGTAAAAGAGGCGTGGTGGCGCTCGATGGTGCACGAGCGCGATGACATCGAAGGCCTCGACGCATCGATCCTGATGAATCCGCGCGTGTGGGAAGCGAGTGGTCACGTCGCCGGTTTTACGGACCCGCTGGTCGAGTGCAAAAACTGCCGCCGGCGTTTCCGCGCTGACAAGGAAGACGTCGCATCGGGTCAGTGCCCGGTGTGCGGCACGAAGGACGCCTTTGGCGAGCCGCGCAGCTTCAATCTGATGTTCAAGACGTTCATGGGCGCCGCGGAGGATTCCGCCGCTACGATCTATCTGCGGCCGGAGACGGCGCAGGGTTCGTACGTGAACTTCCAGAACGTGCTGCAGTCCGGGCGTCAGCGGATTCCGTTCGGCATCGCGCAGATCGGCAAGGCGTTCCGCAATGAGATCACGCCCGGCAACTTCATCTTCCGCACGCGCGAGTTCGAGCAGATGGAGATGCAGTTCTTCGTGGAGCCGGGCACGGACGAGAAGTGGTTCGACTACTGGATGGAGCAGCGGATGTCGTGGCACGAGGGGCTCGGCATCCGGAAGGAGAAGCTGCGCTTCCACGAGCATGGCGCGGACGAGCTCGCGCACTACGCGAAGCGCGCGTTCGACATCGAGTACGAGTTCCCGTTCGGCTGGTCAGAATTCGAAGGCGTGCACAACCGCACGGACTTCGACCTCAAGCGGCACCAGGAGTTCTCCGGCAAGCGGCTCGAGTATATCGATCCTGTCGACCGCGACAAGCGCTATCTGCCGTATGTCATCGAAACCGCGGTCGGCGTCGGCCGCACGGTTCTCGCCGTGCTGGCGGATGCGTATCGTGAGGATGAGGCGGAGGGGGAGGCGCGTGTCGTGCTCTCCATCCATCCGCGTCTCGCACCCATCAAGGCCGCGATCTTCCCGCTCGTGAAGAAGGACGGCATGCCGGAGATGGCGACGAACCTGAACAACGCCATCCGCAAGGCCGGCCTGAACGCGTTCTATGACGATGCGGGCTCGATCGGCCGGCGCTACCGCCGCCAGGACGAAGCGGGCACGCCGTTCGCCATCACGGTCGACGGCACGTCGACGTCGGACAACACGGTCACGATCCGCGACCGTGACACGCTGGTGCAGACGCGCGTGAGCGCAGACCAGGTCGTTTCCTACCTGAGGGAACGCGTACAGTAGCAGGTCCGCAGGGGGTTCGATGAGTCGCAGGATCCAGCCCGCCCGCACGGCCGCAGCGCTCCTGCTTGCCATGGGATCCGCTGCGTGCGCCGCGCGTCCCGCCGTCGTTGCCGGCCCTCTGCCGCCGGCCGCGGCCTACACGGCGTGGGTCGCGAACGAAGCATCCGACCTCATCACCCGGCTCAGCTACACACCCGGTGGCGATCTGGAGGTGGTCCGGCGCATCGGTGTCGGCGCGCCCGGCCGCATTGCAGGGCCGCACGGAATCGCGGCCTCGTCCGATGGCCGGTTCTGGTACGTCTCGCTCTCGCACGGCACCTCATATGGCCGGGTGCGGAAGTACAGCGTCGATGGCGACAGCCTGCTCACTGCGGTGGGTGTCGGGCCGTTCCCCGAGACGGTTTCGATCACGCCCGACGGGCAGTACGTCTTCCTGACGAACCAGGACCTGCACGCAACAGCGCAGATGTCCGGCATCTCGGTGGTGTATACGCCTACCATGACGGAGGTCGCGCGGCCGAACACGTGTCCGCGGCCGCAGGGTGGACGCCTGAATGCGACGGCGGCCACGCACTTCTCCGTGTGCAGCCGCACCGACCAGCTCGTCTCTGTCGACGCGCGTTCGTTCGCCGTGGTGCACAGGTTCTCGCTGACGCCTCGCCAGGAGCAGACTGTCGATCTCGACGCACACGCGCCGGCCGATGCGAACGCGCGCTGTGAGCCCGGCTGGGTGGAGCCCGGCCGCGGCGTGCGCGCGGGCTTCGTCTATGTGGCGTGCCGCGCCAGCGACCAGGTCATCGAGATCGATGCAGTGCAGTGGCAGGTGACCCGTCGGTTCACGTTCGACGCACCCGGCCACATGGCCATCGATCCTGCCGGCCGCAAGCTCGTCATCGCGCAGCCCGCGGACAGCGCACTCATCCTGCTCGACCTCGACGCAGCCACATCGACAACCATCGCGACCAGCCGCTCGGGACCGCGCGGCATCGCGATCACGGCCGACGGCCTTTATGCGTTCGTCGCGAACGAGGCGGCCGGCGCAGCGCGCGGGACGGTGGACGTCATCGATCTCGCATCCGGAACCCGCGTCGCTTCCGCAGAAGCCGCCTACGCACCAGCCGCCATCGACGTCATCGGCGTACGATGACGTTCGAGGCCTTCGAGCGCGCGGCCCGCAAGGTCTGGGCAGAGATCCCGTCGCATTTCAAGAGTGGCGTGGACGGGATGCTGGTGGAGGCGGAAGCGGCCAGGCATCCCGGCCTGGAGGAAGTCTTCACGATGGGCGAGTGCGTCACGGAGTCCTGGCCGTCCGATTTCGGCGGACCCGACACCACGCGCTCGATGGTCGTGCTCTATCACGGCTCGTTCGTCGAGGTCGCGCGGGACACGCCGGACTTTGACTGGGATGGCGAGATCTGGGAGACGCTGACGCACGAGCTGCAGCACCATCTCGAGTCGCTCGCAGGCGACGACGCGCTCGAAGACATGGACTACGCCGCAGACCAGAACTTCAGGCGCCGCGCGGGCGAGAGCTTCGATCCATTCTTCTTTCGCGCGGGCGAGCCGGTCGCGGAGGGTGTCTACCGAATAGAGGATGAGTACTTCATCGAGCGCCCGCTCGACGGTGCCCATCGCATCTCCGTACCGTGGCAGGACCGCACGATCGACGTGGAGCTGCCCGCTCTCGATGACGCGGACATCGCCTTCGTGGACGTGATCGACCCGGCCGACGATACCGCAGCGCCGCTCACCATCGTGCTCGCACGGGAAGTGCGCGGTTTGCGCGCGATCGCCGCCCTCCTGCGGCCCCGCTCACCCGTGATCACGCACGCGGAGGCGTACATCGCATGACACCGTACGACATCATCTTCGGCGAAGAATTCGAGACCGGGCTCTTCCCGGCGCTCACGGCGGATGCGGAGACGAACAGTGCAGACACGCGCGATGTCGAGGAATTCCTCCAGCTTCCTGCTGCCGCCGACCTGATGGAGAAGCTGTCACCGCGCGGCAGTGCGGAACCGCCGCCCGTCACGGGCGTGGCCGCACTGGCATTCCATGGCTACCACTTCTGGCGCCACGGCCGGCGTGTCGACTCCATCGACGAGCGCGCGCTGCGCGCGCTCACATCAGGAGATGCTCCGATCGGTGAGTGGTCGATGGAAGCACCCGCCGTTGCGGGCTACGTGTCGCTGCCGCAGAACATCCTCTGGGCGCAGCCTGGTGAAGGGGCCGCCGAGCCGGTGCACGGATTCTTCTACACGGTCTCGCCCACGACGGTGGACGGTGCGCGCCTCGCACTGCTGCTCGCGCTCGGTGTGCGGGCGGACCGGCCGGGATTCACTGCGATCGAGCTCGGCGTCCCGCTGCCCGCACCGCCGCCCGGCCACTTCGGTGACATCATCGCGCGTGACGGGTCCCCCGATTTTGCGAACGTGCTGCCCGGTGGCGAGCTGAAGAATTTCCTCTCAGTCACCAACGCAGGTGAAGTGCTGAAGCTGGTGTCGCGCGTCTTTCACACGCTCGAGACCGGCGCCTGAGCATGGACCGTCACGGCATCGCGCTTCTGCTCGAGGAGATCGGCAGCCTGCTCGAGATCGCTGGCGAAAACAGGTTCAAGGCGAAGGCGTTCACGTCAGCGGCCCGCGCCATCGAGAAGGCGGATGCAGAACCTGCCGCTCTCGTACAGAACGGCGGGCTCGAGTCGCTTCCCGGCATCGGTCCGGTCACCGCGCGGGTCATCCGCGAGCTGGTGACGACCGGCCGATCCAACTATTACGACGACCTGCGCGAGCGCACGCCCGCCGGCCTGCGCGACATCATGGCGGTCCCCGGCCTGGGCGCGAAGAAGGCGTCGCTGCTGTACCAGAACCTGGGCATCTCGACGCTCCAGGAGCTGAGCGAGGCCGTCGAGGCGGGCCGCATTGCCGATGTCAAAGGCTTTGGCGAGCGGACGCAGCAGAAGATCGCCGCGGGTCTGAAGTTCGTGCGCAGCGGAGCCGGCCGGCGACGGCTGTCGCGCGCTGTAGAATCCGCGGACCGGCTGCTCGGCATGCTGCGCGCGCTGCCCGGCACGCAGCAGATCGCGCTCGCCGGCGAGCTGCGGCGGAGGCTGGAAACCGTCGATGGCGTCGATGTCATAGCATCCGCCGACGAGGCCGCGTGCACGGCTGCGGTCGATGCGTTCATGGCGATGCCCGCGATGCTGCACCCGGTGCGCGAAGCACCCCGTCTCGCCTCCGCACGGCTCGCCGACGGCCTCGCCGTGCGCTTCGTCTGCGTCCCGCCGCAGTCCTTCGTCTGGGCGCTCTGGCTTCACACCGGCAGCGCAGCCCACGTCGCGGAGGTCGGCGCGCTCGCGCAGCAGCGCGGATTCACGCTGACGCCGGAAGGATTGCTGAGAAATGGCGCGGTAGTCGATCTGGCGGACGAAACGGCGTTGTACAAAGCATCAGGACTTCAGTTCGTAGTGCCGGAGCTGCGCGAGGGCCGCGGCGAGGTCGCTGCTGCTGCGGCGGGAACGATACCACGGCTGATCGAGCGTGGAGACCTGCGCGGTACGTTCCACTGCCACACTACGTACAGTGATGGCAAAGCGACGATCAGCGAGCTCGGCGAAGCGGCGCGCGAGCGCGGATGGTCGTATCTCGGAATCGCCGACCACTCCCGGAACGCCTCGTATGCGGGCGGCCTCAGCGTGACGGACCTGGAGCGGCAGCAGCGCGAGATCGATGCGTGGAACGACCGCCATGGCGACGAGGTCTGGCTGCTCAAGGGCGTAGAGGCCGACATCCTCGTGGATGGGCAGCTCGACTACGCGGCGGATCCTGGCGTGCTGGGCAGCTTCGATTACGTCATCGCATCCGTGCACTCCCATTTCCGGATGTCGAGGAAGGAGATGACCGCACGGCTGCTGCGCGCGCTGGACGACCCGCACCTCACGATCCTCGGCCATCTCACAGGCCGGCTCCTGCTGTCGCGCGACGGCTACGATGTGGACGTCATGAAGGTGATCACGAAGGCGGCGGAGCGCGGTGTATGCATCGAGATCAATGCGGACCCGACGCGGCTCGACATGGACTGGCGCTGGTGGCCGGCGGCCAGGGCCGCCGGCGTGAAATGCGCTATCAACCCGGACGCACACTCGGTGCGCGGGCTCGACAACGTTCAGTGGGGTGTGGACATGGCGAGGAAGGGCGGCCTGGAGGCCGGTGACGTCATCAATACGAAGGATGTCGCAGCGTTACGCGCATTCCTGGCGGCACGCCATGGCTGAGAAACGCGGGTCCGGTGTCGCAAAAGGGAAAACCGCAGGAAAGAAAACCGCGGCGAAGAAGACCGCGGCGAAGAAGACCGCGGCGAAGAAGACCGCGGCGAAAAAGGGGCCGCTGCGGCCGCGCATGTTCAGCCGCGAGAGCAAAGCGGCGAGGAAGACGCGCACCGGGGAAATCATCAGGCGTCTGAAGCACGAGTACCCCGATGCGCACTGCTCGCTGACGTTCACGAACCCGTATGAGCTGGTGGTTGCGACGATCCTGTCGGCGCAGTGCACGGACGAGCGCGTGAACCTCGTGACACCGGTGCTGTTCAAGCGCTATCCGGATGCGGATTCACTGGCGGGCGCGCGGCAGGAGGATGTCGAGGAGATCATCCGGACGACCGGCTTCTTCCGCAACAAGGCGAAGAGCCTGCTCGGCATGGCGAGCGCGGTGGTCGAGCGGCACGGCGGCGTCGTGCCGAAGAGCATGGAAAACCTGGTGGAGCTCCCGGGCGTCGGTCGCAAGACGGCGAACGTCGTACTGGGAAATGCATTCGGCATCAATGACGGCGTGGTGGTGGACACGCATGTGAGCCGTGTCTCGCAGAGGCTGGGCCTCACGAAGGAGACGGACGCGGTCGCGATCGAGAATGACCTGATCCCGCTCGTGCCGCGCGACGACTGGACCATCTTCTCACACCTGCTGATCTATCACGGCCGCGCCGTGTGCCGCGCACCGACACCACGCCAGGATGTCTGCATTCTGTGCGACATCTGTCCGACCTGCGTGCTGCGCGCATGAAGCAGATCCGCGATGTCGACACCGGCGAGGTCGCGCAGAAATTCAAGACGTTTGCATACTCCGCGATCGGTGGCGGGATCGGCATGCTGCTGGGCAGTGCTGCGGGCGCGCGGTTCGGCGCGCCGCTGGCCGGTGCGTTCATCGGATTCATTGCCGGGTGGCTCGGCATGTACCTGGTTGTGTTCGGCACGGCAGATCGCATCGGGACCGCCGCGAGCAGCATCTACATGGCGGGCGGGTCCTCCACGCCGCCCGCGCGGCAGTACTCACTCGCGCAGTCCTACGCGGTGCGCGGCCAGTTCGAGCAGGCCGCGGCGGAATACGAGCGCTGCGCCAATCAGTATCCGGATGATCCGGAACCCGCGCTCCGCCTCGGCCGCCTGTATCGCGATGAGCTTCAGCGCTTTGATGACGCGGTCCGCTGGTTCAAGCGTGCGTGCGCAGTCCCGGATCTCCCCGCACCGACGGACATCATGGCGACGCGCGAGCTGATCGAGATCTATACGCACCACATGAAGCAGCCCGCGGCCGCCGCACCGCTCCTGGCCCGTCTCGCAGGGAGGCACCCCCGGACGCCCGCCGCGGAATGGGCGAAGCGGGAGCTGGCACTCCTGCGCGCCGAGCTGCACCAGGACGACCCCGCCCGCCGCGATCCGGTGGAATGACCGCGGATCGACTGTAAACCGACCCGCCGGGAGCAGAACCGGTCCGAGGTTTACAACCGCGTCCCGCCACTGCATCTTCCTGCGCGTTCCGGGAGGAGGGACCATGCCGTCACGTGCCGAAGCCGCCATCCTGCTCGAGGAGTGGGTGGAAAACGAGGGACTGCGCAACCACATGCGCTCCGTCGAGGCCGCCGTGCGTGCATATGCCCGGCGCTTCGGCGAGGACGAGAACCACTGGGGGCTCGCCGGCCTGCTGCACGACCTGGACTGGGAGAAGTTTCCGGAGGAGCACCCGCTGCGCGCGGTCGATGCACTGCGGGAGCGCGGCTTTGAGGAGGACATCCTCCACGCGATCCTGGCGCACCGCCCGGATTTCACGGGTGTGAAGCCGGAGACGCTGCTGGACCGGACACTGTCGGCATGCGACGAGATCACGGGTCTCGTCACCGCGACCGCGCTCGTCCGGCCGACGGGCATCGACGGCCTGACGGCGAAGTCGGTGAAGAAGAAGATGAAGGATCCCGCGTTCGCGCGCGGTGTGGACAGGAACGAAGTGCGGCACGCAGCGGAAGAGCTGGGTGTCGATCTCGACGAACATATACAGACGGTGATCGACGCAATGAGCGCGATTGCCGACGAGCTCGGCCTCACGCGGCCGGCCGTAACGACCCGGGAGGAAGCATGACCGTTCGCCGCGTCACACGCGGTATGCTGTGCAGCGCCATGTGCGGTGCTGCTCTGCTGCTGACAGGCTGCATGGATCCGAACACGAGGGATGACCGCGGCTACACGAAGGCGCCGCTCGAGCACGGCGCATACCCCATCAAGGGTGAGCCGCAGACCGCCATGCGGGAGCTCGGGGATCCCAACCAGCCGAAGGGCGAGCGCGTCGAGGCGCCGGTCGAGGCGGCCGCGGCACCCACCACGCCGGTGGCGAACGTGCCGCTTCCCGAGGGCGTCACCCAGGCGATGGTGACGGATGGCGCTGCCATTTTCAGTGGACCCGGCAACTGCATGGCGTGTCACGGCGCGGGCGGCAGCGGCGGCCCGATTGCGCCGAAGCTCGCGGACAATCAGTGGCTGAACATCGATGGCGAGTACGAGTCGATCGTGCACCTGATCACGACCGGCGTGCCGGCACCGAAGCAGTTCCCGGCGCCCATGCCGGCCAAGGGCGGATCGACGATCACGGACGAACAGGTGCGTCAGGTCGCGGCCTACATCTACAGCATTTCCCGCTAGGCGACATACCGGACGCCGCGGGCGGGTGCATCCCGCTCGCGGCTCAGGTCAGCGGGCGGCGAGTCCGCATCGCCCGCTCCAGCATCACCTTCAGCTCCATTTCACTCAGCCGCCCCGCGTGCAGCAGTGCGAGGTCAGGCGTCACATGCCAGTCCAGCCCCGTCGTCAACGCTTCGCGCGACTGCAGCCGGCCGCTCCGCCGGAACACCAGCATGTTGTGCCAGATCCCGTCCAGGTCCGGCTCCGTCCGCACGAACACCTCGCAGCGCTGGCCGTCCACGAAGATCGTCGTGACCGGCTCCTCGATCGAGGTCTGTGACTGTGGCAGCACGAGCACCTCCTCCGCGTGACCCCGGGGGCGCATCGTGGCAAGAGGCAGACCCGCCGCCGGTCTCACGCGTTTCAGGGGTTGCCACGGCACTCCGCCTGAGCCACTTTCCGGCGTCGAATTGCCCTCACAGTAGCAAGCGTGCCCAGAAGAGACGACCTCAAAACGATCCTGATCCTCGGCTCCGGCCCGATTGTCATCGGCCAGGGCTGCGAATTCGATTATTCCGGAACACAGGCGGTGCGCGCCCTTCGTGAAGAGGGGTACCGCGTCGTTCTCGTGAACAGCAATCCCGCGACAATCATGACCGATCCGGACCTCGCGGATCGGACCTATATCGAGCCGATCACGCCCGAGTGGGTCGAGCGCATCATCGAGAAGGAGAAGCCGGACGCGCTGCTCCCGACGATGGGCGGCCAGACCGCGCTCAACGTCGCACTCGAGCTCTGGGACACCGGCGTGCTCGCGAAGCACGACGTCGAGCTGATCGGCGCGGACGCGCGCGCGATCCGCATGGCTGAGAACCGCGAGGAGTTCGCGGAGGCCATGGGCCGTCTCGGCCTCAGCCTGCCGCACGGCGGTTTCGCGAAGACGTGGGAGGACGCGCAGCAGATCATCCAGCAGGTCGGCTATCCCGCGATCATCCGCCCGTCCTTCACGCTCGGCGGCACGGGCGGCGGCATTGCATACAACCGCGACGAGTTCGAGGCCGCGGTCCGGCGGGGCATCGACCAGTCCCCGATCGGCGAAGTACTCATCGACCGCAGCGTCATCGGCTGGAAGGAATACGAGCTCGAGCTGATGCGCGACGGCCACGACAACGTCGTGATCGTCTGCTCGATCGAGAACTTCGACCCGATGGGCGTCCACACCGGCGACTCGATCACGGTCGCACCCGCGCAGACGCTCACGGACGTCGAGTACCAGAAGATGCGCGACGCCGCGATCGCCATCATCCGCGAGATCGGCGTCGAGGCCGGCGGCTGCAACATCCAGTTCGCGGTGAATCCGGCGAACGGCGAGATGGTCGTCGTCGAGATGAACCCGCGCGTCTCGCGCTCGTCTGCTCTCGCGTCCAAGGCCACTGGTTTCCCGATCGCGCGCATCGGCGCAAAACTCGCCGTCGGCTACCGTCTCGATGAGCTGCCCAACGACATCACGAAGAACACGCCCGCCTCGTTCGAGCCCGTGCTCGATTACGTGGTCGTGAAGATCCCGCGCTTCGCGTTCGAGAAGTTCCCCAACGCGGATCCCACGCTCGGCGTGCAGATGAAGGCGGTCGGGGAGGTGATGGCGATCGGCCGGACGTTCAGGCAGGCGTGGCAGAAGGGACTGCGCGGTCTCGAGGATGGCCGCCACGGCTGGCACGCAGGTGCACGTCTCCAGGATGACGGCCTCGCGGACGACTCGCCGGAAACGCTGCGCAGCGCGCTGCGCCGGCCCACCGCCGAGCGGCCGTACCAGCTGCGTCGTGCTTATCAGGCCGGGTTCAGCCTCGACGAGCTGCACGAGCTGACCAACATCGATCCGTGGTTCCTCGCCCAGCTCCAGGAGCTGCACGACGCTGAGGTCGCGTTCGCCGCGAAGGGCGGGGATGTCGATGCGCAGACCATGCGCGCCATGAAGCGCCTCGGCTTCAGCGACCGCCAGCTCGCGCGCGCAATCGGCATTGCGGAAGATGAGCTCCGCAGCCGCCGTCACGCGCTCGGCGTCCGCCCCACGTTCCACATGGTCGACACGTGCGCCGGCGAGTTCCCCGCGGCCACGCCATATCTCTACTCGTCCTACGAGAGCGAGTCCGAAGCGCCGCCGACGGACGGCCGCAAGATCGTGATCCTGGGCAGCGGCCCTAACCGCATCGGGCAGGGCATCGAGTTCGACTACTGCTGCGTCCAGGCCGCGCTCGCACTGCGCGACGCCGGTTTCGAGACGATCATGGTCAACTCGAACCCCGAAACGGTTTCAACGGACTTCGACATCTCGGACAAGCTTTACTTCGAGCCGCTCACGCTCGAGGACGTGCTCGAGATCGTGGAGCGCGAGAAGCCGATCGGCGTGATCGTGCAGCTCGGCGGTCAGACACCGCTCAAGCTGGCCAAGCCGCTCGCCGCGCTCGGCGTGCCGATCCTGGGCACCAATGTGGACCAGATCGACCGTGCCGAGGACCGCGACCGTTTCTCCGAGGTCTGCCGCGACATCGGCGCGACCGTACCGCCGAACGGCATTGCGACGAGTGTCGAGGATGCAGCGGCGATCGCCGGCCGCATCGGCTACCCCGTCCTCGTCCGCCCGTCGTACGTGCTCGGCGGACGCGCCATGGAGATTGTCTACGACGAGCCGTCGCTGCTCAACTACTTCGAGCGTGCCGTGCGCGCGTCGCCCGACCATCCGATCCTCATCGACAGCTTCCTCGAGGACGCGTTCGAGGCGGACGTCGACGCACTTTCGGACGGCACCGACACCATCATCTCCGGTGTCATGCAGCACATCGAGGATGCGGGCGTGCACTCCGGCGACTCGGCGTGCGTCATGCCGCCGTACATGCTGAAGGACCGCGAGGTCGCCACCATGCGCGACCTCACCCGCCGCTTCGCGAAGGCCCTCGGCGTCGTGGGTCTGATGAACGTGCAGTACGCCATCCGTGACGGCATTGTCTACGTGCTGGAGGTGAATCCGCGCGCGTCGCGTACCGTGCCGTTCGTCTCCAAGGCGACGGGTGTATCGTTCGCCCGCCTGGCCGCACTGCTCATGGCGGGCCGCACCATCCGCGAGCTCGAGGTGCCGGACGAGCCGGCGGTGCCCGGCATTGCCGTGAAGGAAGCCGTATTCCCGTTCAACAAGTTCGACGTCGACATCATCCTCGGCCCGGAGATGCGCTCGACCGGCGAGGTCATGGGGATCGATGCGTCGTTCGGGATGGCATTCGCGAAGGCGGAAGTGTCGGCCGGCATGGCGATCCCCACCGCGGGAGTCGTGTGCGCAACATTGAATGACCACGACAAGGCGAATGCGACGCCGATCCTGCGCCGCTTCCACGACTCCGGCTTCAGCATCATCGCGACCGAAGGCACGTGGAAGTATCTGCGCGCGCGCGGCATCCCTGCCGAGCGCGTCTTCAAGGTCGGGGAGGGCCGGCCGGATATCGTGGACATGATGATCAGCGGCGAGATTGCCCTGCTGATCAACACGCCGCTCGGCAAGAAATCGCAGTTCGACGACTACTCGATGCGCCGCGCGGCAATTGCGCGCAAGGTGCCGTACGTCACAACGCTGTCTGCAGCATCCGCCGCATGCGACGGCGCCATCGCACTCCGCTCCCGACGTCGCGAAGTCATGTCTCTGCAGGAACGATTCGGACGCTGACATGAGCGCGCGCTCCGCCCTCGTGATGCATCCCGACTGCGGCCGGCATGACACAGGGTGGAACCATCCGGAGCATCAGGGCCGCCTCCCCGCGATCGTGGACGCCATCTACCGCGATACGCCGGCACTGCTCGATCACCTCTTACAGGTCGAGGCGACGCCGGCCACGCGCAGCGAGATCCTGCGCGTTCATGATGCCGCATATGTCGACAGGGTACGGACTCTGTCGGCGCAGGCCGCGGCCGACGGCCAGCCGATCGCTGTCGAGTCCGACACCATGATCTCCGGCGCCACGTGGGACGCCGCGCTCGCCGCAGCCGGCTGCGGCATCACCGCTGTCGACCTGGTGATGAGCGGCCGCGCACAGACCGCGTTCGCAATCCCGCGGCCCCCCGGGCATCACGCGCTGCACGACCGCACCATGGGGTTCTGCTTCTTCAACAACATCGCGATCGCAGCGCGCGCACTGCAGGCCGTGCACGGCATACAGCGCATCATGATCGTCGACTGGGATGTGCATCACGGCAACGGCACGCAGGACCTCTTCTACTGCGACCCGTTCGTGTAT
>DASUXU010000020.1:0-4252 GCA_036377735.1 Longimicrobiales bacterium | reverse complement strand
CGCGGGTGCATGGAGCGCGGCGGGCGCATGTGACCCGGTCAACCTCGACGTCGGCAACGCGCTGACGAATGCGACGCTCGGCTTCGGCGGCACGATCACGGCCGCAGCGGTGCAGGCTGCACCGGCCGCGACCTACAACGGCTCGTTCACCATCGTCGTCACCGCCCGCTAAGCGGGTCTGAAGAAAAGGCTTCGTCATGCGGATCCCGGTCTGGAAAGCGGTCGCACACTCCCTCGCGCTGGCAGCAATGCTGGTGTGCGGCGGCGTGCGCCCGCTTTCCGGTCAGGCGACGATGACGACGCGGCAGAACCTGAGCTTCGGTCTTCTGACCCCTGGGGTTCCGATGGTAGTCGCACCGACCGATGTGCTGAAGCGCGCAGAGGTCTCGATTGTCGGCAGCGGAAAATACTCGCTCCAGTTCATTCTGCCGTCTGCGCTGGTGAGTCCGGCAGGCAGGCAGATTCCGCTGACGTTCCGGAACACGGACGCGCGGGTGCAGGCGAAGAACAACATGACGGTGGTGGACCCGCGGTCTACGTTCGACGTCAACATTCCAAAAGGGCAGGGCTCGGCCGATATTTATCTCGGCGGCACGGCCACGCCTGCTGCAGGTCAGGTCGCGGGTACGTACCAGGCGACCATAGTACTGATGATTGTGAACCCCGGAGCATGAAGACGATGATGCGGACAGGAACGCGCGCACTGCTGGTGTCGGCCATGATGTTCGTTGTGCCCCCGGCGATTGCGCTTGCCGTATCCGTCAGCCCGATGTCGATCTTCATGGATCACCGGACCCGCACGGCAACCATAACGCTGTACAATCCGAATCCGCTGCCGGAAGAGATCGATATCGGATTCGCGTGGGGCTACCCGCAGTCCGATTCGGCCGGCAACGTGACCGTTCCGCTCTCGGACACCGCACCTGCGGGCGAGCCGGCTGCGACAGCGTGGCTGCGCGCATTCCCGCGCAAGCTGGTTCTGCAGCCCGGACAGCAGCAGGTCGTTCGCATCCTCGCCCAGCCACCCGCCGACCTGCCGGATGGTGAGTACTGGTCGCGCGTGCTGATCACGACCGTGGGCGGACGCCCCCCCGTCGAACAGGAAGTGCAGCCGGACGTGAAGGTCGCGATCACCATGAAGACGATCATGGTCGCGTCGCTGAACTATCGTAAGGGCAAGCTGACGAGCGGTGTGAAGGTCGCGCGTGCGGACGCGGCGTCGACACCGGAAGGCGTGCAGCTGACACTGGACCTGGAGCGGAGCGGTGAGGCCGCATACCTCGGCCGGATCCGCGTGCAGCTCCAGGATCGCAATGGTAAGACAATCGTCGAAGAGGAAGACGTCATCAGCGTGTATCGGACGCTGCGGCGCCGTTTCGTTCTGCCGGTCGCGGACAGGAGCACGCTCGACGGTGCACGCATCCGTTATATCCTCGACAACGAACGCCCCGAGCTCGGCCAGACGAACATCATTTCGTCCGCTGCGGTCGAGGGAACAGCGGCGGTGAAGTGATCAGCTCCGCCGCCGTCCTGCCGTCGCCGTCCGTTCCATCGCGCTGAGACAATGAACGCGTCGAGGATCCAGCTGCGCGCCGGCTCCAGCCGCCGCGCAGCTTTCGCATGTGCGCTCGTCGGCTGCGCCCTGCTGTTCCCCGGTCGGGGAATGGCGCAGGTGACGCCTCAGGCGTACGAGGAAGGGATCATTGCGGTCGCGGCGCAGGACCTCCCGGTGCTGACGAGCATCATGCTCGTCGATTCGGCCGGCCAGGTACTTCTGCCGCTGCTCCAGATTGCAGGGCACATGGGTCTGACGCCGGTCAGGCAGGATTCCGCAACACTGCGGATTCCCAGACTCGACGGCGGATTCACGCTTCTCGACCTGGCGGCGCACACGATTACCGCGGCCGGCGTCACTACGCCCGTGGCGCCGGCAGAGCTCGTCGTGCGGAATGACGAGGTGTACGTGACGACCGCGCGGCTCGCGACGCTGATCGAGGGCAACGCAGTGCTCGACATGGCCACGCTCTCGCTCACGCTCGACCGCATCCCGCCGTTTCCCGCGCAGCAGCAGGTCCTGATCGATCAGCAGCGCGCCGTGCTGATCGCACGCGATTCCTACAACAGGCGGGTTGAGGGCAGCCGCGTGCCCTATCGGCCGCTCACGAATGCCGGCACCATAGACTGGGGTGTGAGCAGCCACTATCTCGATCCGCGCAAGCTCACGCAGTTCCGCGCGGAGCTCGGAGCCGCAGTCTGGGGCGGTGCCCTCGCGCTCGGCGCCACCGCCACCGCGGGCACCAACGCCAACGAGAGCACGCCGCACGAGTTCTTCGGACGATATCTGCGCGCGTTCCCCGACAATGAGCGCATCTCACAGGTCGGCATCGGAGACATCGTCACCACCGGCCTGTTCGCGCGCTTCATCCGCGGCTTGCAGGTCACGAACGCGCCGCAGCACCGCTCCTACGACCTCGGCGAAATACTCGTGCGGCCGGACCTGCCCGCTGGCTGGCAGTATGAGGTGCTGCAGAACGGCCAGCTGCTCGGGTTCTCCGATGCCGTCACCCAGGCGCCCGTCGCCGTTCCACTCCGACTGGGCACGACGCCGGTTCTCGTTCGCATGTACGGACCCGGCGGACAGGAAGTCGTGAACACACTGCTCTATCAGACACCCACGACACTCCTCGAGCGCGGCCGCTTCGAGTATGCCGCCGCCGCGGGCAACTGCGTCGCGGAGTCATGCACGCGCTTTGGACAGATCGACGCACGCTACGGCGGCTGGACTCGCCTCACGATCGGCGCCGGCGCCGAATACCTTTCGGACACGACCGGCAGCGCGATCAGGCCCTACGCCGTCAGCAGCTTCACGACTGGCGAGCACTTCACCGGTGAACTCGAGGTCATGCCTGACGCGCTCTATCGCGCGAGTCTCATGGCATTCCCGCGCCCCGCCAGCACGGGCCGCATCACTTTCGGCTTCTCCGAGGCGGGCTACGGCCGCGTGTCCGTGCTACCCGATTCCAAGGGGCGATGGGATGGCGAAGCGTCGTGGGAAGAGCGCCTCGCGAGGCCGATCGGACCGATCCGCAGCCTCCGCACTTCCATTGGCGGAACCGGATTCACGGACGGCAGTATCGCGCACCGCAGGGTTTCCCTCGCGGGCACTCTCGGCAACGGGTTCGCAGAGCTGCGCTGGGAGAAGGCGCCCGGTACTCCCACAGCGGTGCGCGCCCAGGCCTCCATGCTCGTGCCCACATCCCTCGCGCGCTTTGGCATCCGACCGGTCGCCACCGCCGGCCTCGGCATCAGCCGCACCGGCATATCCCTCATCAGCATTGGCGCCGTCGCACAGAAATCGAGCTTCGGCACGCTCTCGCTCAGCGCAGACTGGGCCCGTGGTACCCACGAGCCACGCCTTACCCTGTCATGGCAGCGAAGCTTCAGTGCCATGCTCGCAGTCACACGCCTCACTTCCGGGCCCCGCGGCACCGACGGCGGATCCATGTCCATGACCGGCGCCATCTTCGCCGCGCCGGACGGCGAGCTGGACGTCAGCGGCCTGCCGCGCGAAGGCTACGGCGGCGTCTACGGCTCCGTTTTCGTCGATAACGATGCCAACGGCGAATTCTCTCCGGGCGATGAAGCCGTCCCCGACGCGCGACTCATCATCGGGAACACACGCGCCGTCGCCAATCAGAGCGGGATTTACCACGCCTGGGAGCTGCTGCCCTATTCCGTGCTGCGCGTGTCTCTCGATTCCACCACGATCGCCGATCCGACGTGGATCACTGCACAGTCCGCCATCTTCGCCAGGCCGGTCCCCAATACCGCCGTCCGCGTCGACATCCCCATTCTTCGCACCCGCGAGGTCGTCGGACGCATCAGCGCCGTCGAGGGCGTGGCAACCGCCGGGGGGGTGTCCGTTCAGCTCGCGCCCATCGACGGCGGCGAGACTCTCACCGTTTCCACGTTCTCCGACGGCGAGTTCTACATCAGCCGCGTCCGACCCGGCCGCTACCGCCTTACCGTGGCGCAGAGCTCGCTCAATGCACTGGGCGCCACGTCCGATCCGGAGGGCCTGGAAGTCACGATCGAGCCGTCGGTCGAGGTGCTGGAGCTCCCGCCGTTGTATCTGCGGCCGCGGGGCCGTGTCTGATTAATATACAAGTTGTCTTTTCGTCTGATATTCATACATCGCCAGATCTAAAATATCGCGCTATAACGACTTAGACATTCTTCGGACGTCGTTGGC
>DASUXU010000019.1:0-27934 GCA_036377735.1 Longimicrobiales bacterium | reverse complement strand
CGACCGGCTTCACCGGCCCGGGCTCGACCGGTTCCGACATTGCCTTCACCGGCAACTACGCGATCATGGGCAACTACCTGGGATTCCAGGCCTTTGACATCTCGAACCCGACGAACCCGCGACTCGTCGTCGGATACCTGTGCCCGACCAGCCAGGGCGACCCGACCGTCTATCGCAATCTGATGTTCGTCTCCGGCGAGAACCCGTCGAACCGCACGGACTGCGGCAGCGCGCCGCTCACGACGGATTCGACGACGGGCGCGAGCATGGAGCGGTTCCGCGGCATTCGCATCTTCGACATCTCGGACATGGCGCATCCCCGCCTGATCAAGAACCTCCAGACGTGCCGCGGCTCGCACACCAACACGCTCGTCACCGATCCGGACGACCGCGACAACGTGTACGTCTACGTGTCCGGTTACTCGAGCGTGCGTTCCGACGCGGAGCTCGCGGGCTGCAAGGCATCGAATGACCCGGCCGACAAGTCCAGCTCGCAGTATCGCATCGAGGTGATCCAGGTGCCGCTCGCGCATCCGGAGCAGGCGCGCGTCGTCAACGCACCCCACCTCCTCGCCGACCTCGCCGGTCGCACCGTGCACGCTGCGCCGACGGCGGACACGGTGGGTCGCGGTGCCGCGGCGGCTGCGCGCGCAGGTGGAGCCGGCCGTGCAGGCGGCCGCGCTGGCGGTCGCGCCGGCGGCGGCCGTGCGGCAGTGGCGCCGAATCCGACGCCCGGTGTTGGCCAGAACGGCTGCCACGACATCACGTCGTATCCGGCGATCGGTCTCGCGGGCGGCGCCTGCGGCGGTTACGGCCTGCTGTTCGACATCACCGACGCGAAGAACCCGCGCCGGCTCACGGTCGTAAGCGATTCGAACATGTCCTTCTGGCACTCGGCGACGTTCAGCAACGACGGCGACAAGGTGCTGTTCTCCGACGAGTGGGGCGGCGGCAGCCAGCCGCGCTGCAAGGCGACCGACCCGCTGATCTGGGGCGGCAACGCGATCTTCACGCTCCAGGGCACGAAGCTCGACTTCAAGAGCTACTACAAGATGCCCGCGGCGCAGACCGCGCAGGAAACCTGCACCGCGCACAACGGCTCTCTGATTCCCGTACCGGGCCGCGAGATCATGGTGCAGGCGTTCTATCAGGGCGGCATCACAGTCTTCGACTGGACCGATCCCGCCAATCCGTTCGAGATCGCGTTCTTCGACCGCGGCCCCGCCGTCGGCGGCAGCGGCGGTTTCTGGTCCGCGTACTGGTACAACGGCTACCTGTACGGCAACGACGAGGGCCGCGGCATCGACGTCTGGGAACTGACTCCCAACGCGTACCTGTCCCAGAACGAAATCGACGCCGCGAAGTCCGTGAAGCTCCCGTACTTCAACGCACAGGAGCAGCAGCGCTTCGTCTGGCCGGCGACCTTCGCTCTCGCACGGTCCTATCTCGATCAGCTCGAGCGCAACAACGGCCTGTCCGCTTCCCGCATTGCCGCCGTTCGCAGCGAGCTGACCGCGGCCGAGTCCGCCAGCGGCAGCGCCCGCAGCAGCCGCCTGTCCGCACTGGCCGCGTCTCTCACCAGCGACATCGCCAGCGCCCGCGACCACGGCCGCACCCAGCGGCTGCAGGCTGCCATCCAGGGGCTGGCTGGTATGTAGCGCTTGTTCGCCACGGCCGCCGCACCCGCGGCGGTTCGGGTGATCGCTGTTTGGTCAGGTCACGGCGTTTCAAGGAAGGGTCGCTCGCAAGGGCGGCCCTTTCTCTTTATGCGACGCCGGACGCGCGCGATGGCGGCGGTCGTGACTTCGACGGCTGCGCGGCCCGCGTGCGGCGAGGTGCGGCGGCGTGCGGCGAGGTGCGGCGAGGCGCGGCGAGGTGCGGCGAGGTGCGGCGAGGCGCGGCGAGGCGCGGAATTCCGAAGGTTGGCGCGTTCAGCTATGGAGGCGCCCGGTTTTCGAAGCGATGGTTGTCGCATGAAAGGCAGTTCGGCAAAACGCGAGGCGGTGGCGGCGAGTGAGCCTCTTGGTCCGGAGACGGCAGGGATTCCAGCGACGGATTACCGTGAGTGTTGCGAGTGAGCCGGGTGCCGACATCGCCCGCAACAAAGTCGGCAATAATTACCGGAATTGTTGCGCACCTGCGGTGGTGTTTTTCGGCGCGCAACAATTACCTGAAATATTGCCGTGAAACGCACAACGCCCGCATCATGCGCAACCCCCCGCAACAATCACGGTGATCTGCCATCCACAACGGTGGTCGTCCCCGCTGCCAGCCGCGAGCAGGCGCTGCATCTGTCAACCACGCTCGACACAGACGCCCGGATCCATGAACTTGCGGCGCGTTTTCACGGTGTCGTCAGCCGCGCCCAACTGATGGCGGTCGGAATCCCTACGCATGCGATTGAATATCGTCTCAAGCGTGGTCGCCTGGGCCTCCTGTTCGAAGGTGTGTATCGCGTGGGGCCAGTGTCCACCCATCGTGAGAGGGAAGCGGCCGCACTTATGGCGTGCGCCTCGCGCAGGGACGGTGAAGCAGGCGGTGTGCTAAGCCACACGACAGCGGCGCGCCTGTGGGGTTTGCCCGTGGCTCAGACCGTTCACGCTGACCCTATTGACGTGACTATCGGCAGATATCGCCGGCCATCCGCAGGGCTGCGACTCCATCGCGTCACTCACCTTCATTCGGACGATGTCACTCTGCACGACGGCTTGACTGTCACCACGCCAGCACGAACGATCGCAGACATGGCGGCGATCGTCGAAGAGCGTGTGCTCGAGCAGATCGTTGCGTATGCAGAGCGTGGAGGCCTCTTGAGGATCAAAGACCTTCTTGCGACGATCAATCGGCTTCCACGACGTAAGGGCATCCGACGTCTCTGGGAATTGTGCACGGCGGTAGAGCCGCCATCGTTTACGCGGTCGGATGCGGAGGCGCGATTCCTTGCGCTCATCCGGCGAGGCGGGCTGCCGCCGCCGAAGACCAATGTGCAGGTGCTGGGCTTTGAGGTCGACGTGGTGTGGCGCGCGGAGAAGCTGATCGTGGAGGTCGACGGCTTTGCTTTCCACTCGTCGCGCGCGGCGTTCGAGCGGGACCGCGCGCGGGACGGCCAGCTCGGTGCGCATGGCTACCGTGTGATGCGTGTCACCTGGAAGCAGCTCCAGGACGAACCGGAGGCAGTGCTCGTCCGTGTCGCGCTGGCGCTCGGCAGAGGGACGACATGAGGCACGGGGCGTAGCTGACCGAGCCTGCGGGAGCACCGCTGCGCCACGGGCTCGCCGTGAGCTCAGGGCGCTCGGCCGAGCAAACGCTGCGAGTTTGTCAACTCATCTCTAGATCAGATCCCGGCGTGCGTAGATACGGTGCAGGATGAACAGGAATATGGAGTGCGACAGCACGGAGAGGAGGGCGAAGACCAGCAACGACTGTGCGGGGCTGAGTGCACCCATGAAGCGGTGATGATTTATCAGGGCGACGGCAGCGCACAGGAAATACACGACGACGCCGAGAAAGAGACGCATCGACCACCCTTTGACGCGGTCGGTCGGTTCGGGGATCGGCGGCCAGAGGCTGGCCAGCATTGCAATAGGCATAGCGATGGTCATGACGCCGATCAGTGTCAGCAGGGGTGGACGAAGCCTCGGGACTTCGTCCATCATGCCGGCAAAGGGCGTGTACGTGTACATCAACCACGTCGTGACCCCACCTATGGTCGCGTACATCAGACTGAACGCGGCGGCGCACATGTATGCGACGTTCGCCCGGCGAGCACGCGAGACAGGATAGAGGAGCGAACCCGGAAGGCCCCGGAGTGACCCCGAAAACAGAGACAGCGGATAGATCATGAACGTCATGGGGCTCGCGAGAAAGTATCCGAAGATCGACCAGAACCCGGCGGTCCATGCTGGCACCAGGACAAACTGCGACCTGATACCGCCGACTCCCGCCCGGGCCGCCGTGCGAAACCACGACACCACGCCACCGCCATTGGGAGCGCCCGACAGTCTGCCAATGCCACCCAGGTCCGCACGCCGGATCCAGCCTGGCAGCTGCGGTGTCAGCGGTGACAGTGCCTGGCGCCGGAGATGTGCTGGGTCGCGCATCATCGTCAACAGCCACGCGCCCGAGACAGGGATAAGGAGGGCGATCGGAAGCGACGCGGCTGACGCAGCACTCTCGAGGAGCTCGGGTTTGAACCAGAGGAGCAGGGCAGCGGTGGAGATTAGGCGGATGATGTTCCACTGGATGCCGTTCGGCTGCAGCACCCAGGCGGCGTAGAGCACACTCGCGACACCCATGGCGGCGAGCGGGTGGCCACCGAAGCCGTGGTGCAGATACGCGGTGATGAGCAGCACTACGACCATGACCTGGAGGGTGCCGAGCGAGACCATACGTCGCACTCCCGGCAGTGTGCCGGCGAGCGCCACGCCGCGCAGCGATGCGGCCATGCTTCCCGCCACAATGCCAAAGGCGGTGGGCAGGATCAGGGTCTCTCGCCACAGCAGATACGTCACGGCGCGCGGCATGGCCTCCTGACCCCAGTAACTGAAGAACGGCTCGGCCAGATTGTCCGGCGGCATGAACCCAGGCAGCATTAGCGCCAGCATGAACAGAAATGCGCCATTGAATGCCATCGGCCGCAGCGCCAGGTCGTAGTACGCGCTGATCTTCACGCGCTGGCTCCCACGATCCGGCGGAACATGGTGTCGAGGTTGGAGCCGTACTGCTCTTTCAGTTCATCCAGCGATGCGTCGGCGACGACGCGGCCGGCATCGAGGCAGACGATGCGCTCGGCGATGCGCTCGAGGTCGTGCAGCAGGTGCGACGAGATGACGATCGCGACGTCATGGCCCTGGAATTCCTCGATAAGCACGTCGATCACGTCCCGCCGCGCTATCGGGTCGAGGTCGCTCAGTGGCTCGTCCAGCAGCAGCACCGTCGGGTGGTGACACACCGCGAGCAGCAGCGAGAGCTTCTGCCGGTTGCCGGGGGACGACGTCGCAACACCGGCGTCCCGGTTGATCTCCAGCAGCTTGACGAGCCGCTCTTCGAGAGCGGTGTCCCACGTCGCATAGAAGCCCGATACGTATGAGATCAGGCGGCCGCCGCTCATCCAGCCGATCAGGCTGTCGTGCTGATGTGCGATTCCGATGCGCGACAGCTCCGGCGAATCCAGCACCGCTGTATCGGTGCCGAGCGTCCGGCACACACCGGACGTCGGCAGCTGCAGCCCGCAGATGTGACGCAGCAGTGTCGACTTGCCGCTGCCGTTCTTGCCCATCAGTCCCACGATCGACGGCGTCGTGATACGCAGTGACACGCTGTCCAGCGCCACCTTGCCACCGAACTTCTTCGTGACGTTCTCGATCTCCACGTAGCTCATCGTGCTTCCTATTCGTTGGCTTCGGACAGCATCTGACGGAGCAGGGCTGCAGCACGCGTTGCGGATACCCCCAGCTGGCGCGCGGCGAGGACCGCGGGCTCGAGGGTGGTGCGGAGAAGGTCCAGTCGCTCGCGCTCGACTGCGTCATGGCCGAGCCGGCGAACGACCAGCGGCAGACCCGGCCGCCGCTCCACCAGGCGCTCCTGTTCCAGCAGCACGAACGCCTTGCTCACGGTCATCGGATTGACGCCCAGCTCCTGCGACAGCGCGCGCGTAGACGGCAGCTCCTCACCCGGCTCGAGCAGCCCGCTCGCGACGTGGAACCGGAGCTGGTCGACGATCTGCCGGAAGACCGGCACGCCGCTGTTCGGGTCGACGACGAGATTAGCTGGCAAGATCTCCCGGCTCATGAGGGTGCATTACCCGACTAATACAGTCTGCAGCAGAGGGGTGTATTTGTCAAGTAATACACCCACGACCTCCTTCCGCAGTACACTCCCCGATTGCTATCGTGGGCCCGGGAGGCAATGGAATGAGCAGATTTCTGACGATCTTCAACGTGTTGCTGGCGGTCGCACTGGTGGGGCTGTGCGCGCTGTGGTATTCGGGGATGCCGGATCGGATTCCGATCCATTTCGACCTGGCAGGTCGGCCGGACGGGTGGGGGAGTCGGGCGTCGTTCATCGTACTGCCTCTGATCGGGCTCCTGGTGGCGGGGTCGATGGCGGCGATCGGGCGGGCGGCCGTGAGGAACCCAGGACTCATGAACATCCCGGGCAAGGCCACACTGCTCGAGCTGGCGCCGGAGGCGCAGCGGGAGGCGCTCGAGCCGGTGAAGGTCATGATGGACCTCATGGCGACGCTGATCCTGCTGCTGTTCCACGTCGTGTGCGCGTCGACGTACCGCGCGTCGCAGGGTCATGACGTCTCGAACCTCATCGGCCTGCCCCTGTATGCGCTCATTGCGGCAATGCTGATTGCACCGGTGTGGATGATGATCGCGATGAAGCGTCTGCTCGCGGCCAGACAACAGCAAATGAGGAATTCATGAGCGCAGCCGGCACGGCGAACGCAGGCACTGTCGAGCTGTCGGCCGCCGAGGTTCGAAGAGTCGTTTTCGCGTCGTCGCTCGGGACGGTCTTCGAGTGGTACGACTTCTACCTGTACGGCTCGCTCGCGGCGATCATCAGCCGGCAGTTCTTCGCGGGCGTGGCCAATCCGAGTGCGGCATTCATCTTCGCGCTGCTGGCGTTCGCGGCGGGATTCGCGGTGCGGCCGTTCGGCGCCGTGTTCTTCGGGCGTATCGGCGACCTGGTCGGCCGGAAATACACCTTCCTCGTCACGATCCTGATCATGGGCGTGTCGACGTCGGTCGTCGGATTCCTGCCCTCGTATGCGACGATCGGTGTCGCGGCCCCGGTCATTCTGATCCTGATGCGACTGTTGCAGGGGCTGGCACTGGGCGGGGAATACGGCGGCGCAGCGACGTACGTGGCAGAACATGCACCACACGGAAAACGCGGGGCGTACACGTCGTGGATCCAGACGACCGCAACGCTCGGACTATTCCTCTCCCTCCTCGTCATCCTCGCCTGTCGCCTGGTCCTCGGCACGGAGAAGTTCGAGGCGTGGGGCTGGCGCATCCCGTTCATCGTGTCGCTCGTGCTGCTCGGCATTTCGGTGTGGATCCGGCTCAAGCTGAACGAGTCGCCGCTGTTCCAGAAGATGAAGGCCGAGGGTCGTGCGTCGAAGGCACCTTTGACGGAGTCCTTCATGCGACGTGGGAATCTCCGTCTCGTGCTCATCGCGCTGTTCGGGCTTACGGCCGGACAGGCCGTAGTGTGGTACACCGGCCAGTTCTATACGCTGTTCTTCCTGACACAGACACTGAAGGTGGACGCGCAGCGGGCGAACCTGCTGATCGCGGCGTCGCTGCTCATCGGCACGCCGTTCTTCCTGGTGTTCGGCGCACTGTCGGACCGAATCGGCCGCAAGCCGATCATCATGGCGGGGCTGCTGCTCGCGACGCTCACGTACTTCCCGCTGTTCCGCGCGCTCACGCACTACGCGAACCCCGCGCTCGAGCACGCACAGAACGCCGCGCCCGTCGTCGTTGCGGCAGTGCCGGGCGAGTGCTCGGTGCAGTTCAATCCGGTCGGTACATCGAAGTTCACCACGCCCTGCGACGTGGCGAAGGCGGCACTTGTGCGACGGGGCGTTCCCTATGCGAACGAAAGTCTGAGCCCGGGCGACGTCGCCGGGACGCGCATAAGAGTCGGCACGGCCGAGATAACGTCGCATAATGCATCTGCACCCGACGCGGCCGCACGTGGCACTGCGTTCAATGCCGCGCTCGGCCAGGCACTCGACGACGCAGGCTATCCGGCGAAGGCGGACCCGGCGGCAATGAACACGCCGATGGTGCTGCTGCTGCTCACGATCCTGGTCATCTACGTCACAATGGTGTACGGCCCGATCGCGGCGATCCTCGTCGAGATGTTCCCGACACGCATCCGCTACACATCCATGTCCCTGCCGTACCACATCGGCAACGGCTGGTTCGGCGGCTTCCTGCCAACCACGGCGTTTGCCATCGTCGCAGCGACCGGCAACATCTATTCGGGGCTGTGGTATCCGGTCGTGATCGCAGCGCTCACATTCGTGATCGGTCTGCTGTTCGTGCGCGAGACGAAGGACACGGACATCAGCGGTTAGAGCCACACCTCACGAACCCCGTCGAACTGGTCACTCCCGCGGAAGATCAGGCTCACGCGTTGCTCTCTGTATGTCCGCAAATGGAAATAGCGGACAAAGCAGCAGGAGCAGCGAATGAGTACACGGATTTCCGAAGGCACATCGAGCGCGGCGGGCGACGCGGAAGCGCCGCGCGCATACTATCCGGACTATGCCGGACGAGGGCCCGACTGGCAGCAGACGCCGGGGTGGGACCTGGCGACCGAGCGGCAGATCACGGATGGCCGTACGATGGCGCGCGGCCTGGGCTGGTTCAGCATCGGCCTCGGCCTGCTCGAGGTCTTTGCACCGACAAAGGTGACGGAGTTTCTCGGCGTCGACGACAAACACGCGCACCTGGTGCAGTTCTACGGCATGCGCGAGATCGCGAGCGGCATCGCGGTACTGTCGGAGCGCACGCCGGTGAAGGGTATGTGGAGCCGCGTAGGTGGTGACGCCATCGACCTCGCCACGCTCGCCTCCTTCACCGCGCAGACAGACCGGCCGGGCAATGTGATGATGGCGCTCGGCATGGTCGCAGGCGTGACGGCGATGGACATGAAGTGCGCCGTACAGCTCGGCGAGCTGCCCGATGCGGACGGCGGACGGAGGCGCGCAGCATGAAGGCGCTCACCTGGCACGGCCGCTCCGATGTCCGCTGCGAGACGGTCCCCGACCCCACCATCATCGACCCGACGGACGCGATCGTCCGCATCACGTCCACGGCCATCTGCGGATCGGATCTGCACCTGTTCGACGGCTTCAACCCGTTCATGGAGCCCGGCGACATCCTCGGCCACGAGCCGATGGGCATTGTCGAGGAAGTCGGCAGCGCGGTGAAGCGCTTGAAGAAAGGCGACCGCGTCGTCGTGCCGTTCACCATCTCGTGCGGCACCTGCTGGGCGTGCGAGAAGACGCTGTTCTCGCTCTGTCAGACGACGAACCGCAACGCCGAGCTCGCCGCGAAGCTGATGGGTCAGACGACGGCCGGCCTGTTCGGCTACTCACACCTCACGGGTGGCTACGCGGGCGGTCAGGCGCAGTATCTCCGCGTGCCGTATGCGGACGTCGGACCTGTGCGCATCGACTCCGACCTGCCGGACGAGAAGGTGCTCTTCCTCTCGGACATCTTCCCGACGGGCTGGATGGCCGCCGAGAACGCCGGGATCGAGCCGGGGGACACGGTCGCGGTGTGGGGCTGCGGCCCCGTCGGCCAGTTCACCATCCAGAGCGCATGGCTGATGGGCGCAGGCCGCGTGATCGCCATCGATCGCGTGCCCGAGCGTCTCGAGATGGCGCGTACGTACGGCAAGGCCGAGATCATCGACATCACGAAGGAGAGTGTGTACGAGCGGCTGATGGAGATGACGGGCGGGCGAGGACCCGATCGGTGTGTGGATGCGGTGGGCGCGGAGGCGCACTCGACCGGCAGCATCGACGCGCTTTACGACAAGGTCAAGACGATCATGTTCATGGAGACCGATCGCGCGCACGTGCTGCGCGAGACCATCCGCTGCTGCCGCCCCGGCGGCACGATCTCCATGCCCGGCGTCTACATGGGCATCGTCGACAAGATCCCGATGGGTCCGTTCATGAACAAGGGTCTGACACTCAAGACCGGACAGACGCACATGCAGCGCTACCTCGAGCCGCTGCTGCAGCGCGTCGAGAACGGTGAGGTCGATCTTTCGTTCGTGATCACGCACACCGTCCCGCTCGAGAAGGGGCCCGAGATGTATAAGACCTTCCGCGCGAAGGAGGACGGCTGCATCAAGGTGGTGTTGAAGCCGGGCGGGTGATGGGTCTCGGCGCTGAGGTGACGGGCTGACGGCGAGGCGCGTCAGCCTGGTCGGTTGATCGTCACGGGCGGATGCGAGAGGCAGTCGAGGATCTCGCACTCCGCCATCGGCCGCGTCCCCGTGCACGACGCGACCACCGTCTCGAGCGCGGCCTTCATCTGCTGGAGCTGCGACAGCTTGCCCGCGATGACGTCCAGCTTCTCGAGCGCCGCCGCGCGCACGGCCGTGCAGTCCGCCGTCGCGTCCGTCTGCAGCGCGATCAGGTCGCGGATCTCCTTCAGCGTGAATCCGAGCTCCTGCGCGCGGTGGATGAACACCAGCCGCTGCACCGCGTCTGATTCATATGCGCGATAACCCGATTTGCTGCGCCCGGGTGCTTCCAGCAGGCCCTCCCGCTCGTAATACCGGATCGTCTCCACCGTCGCGCCGCCCGCCCTCGCCAGCTGTCCGATGGTCAGTGTCATTGTGGTGTCTCCATTGGTCGCACCGCGTTGATTACGACGACGGCGCCGCGCCTGCTGGGTGGTGGATGATGCAGGAGGTGCCGCGGTCCGCGATCCTCAGGCGCTGGGCGCTCTCCGGATTGCCGTGAATGTTGCGAGCCTTACACCATTTAACTGCGGCCGTGCACCTTACGGCAATAATTGCCGTCATTGTTGCTCACGTCCGGGCCGTGCAAAACTCTCGTGCATCTGACGGCAATAATTGCCGTAATTGTTGCGGGCGTCGAGACTGCGGGCTTCGGATGTGCGTTTACCGGCACAGAATCCGTCAACAACCGCCCGAATCCGCCGGCCATCTCGATTCTCAACCCCCGTGGCCCGCTACAGGTCCATTGTCATGCCCCCTTGCCCTGTAGCGCACTCCGGGGATTACCATGGACCTGCAGGATCGGAGCAACTCGTAAACAGGAGGACAGGATGACCGATTGTACGTGTCAGGGCGCCGCATGCTGCGGCTGCTGTGAGGAAGGGAAGTGCTGCGGCTGTTGCGGCGAGACGCCCTGCTGCTGAAGACAACCACACAGAAAAACGAGCCCGGCCGCAGACCACCGCGACCGGGCTCGTTCCTATAACCCGCCGGAAGATCCGAGCTACTTCCCCGCGTCCAGGTCGTTCCAGTTCAAGAGCGCGTTGAAGCCGATGGCGTAGGTGCCTTGGGTCTGCCAGCGCCAGAAGGGGCGGAACGCGAACATGACGACGTGGCCGTTGCCGATCTTCTGATCCACCAGCTGTGCGCGGCGCGACAGCACTTCGCCCCCGTCGAGCGTGCCGGAGAGCAGCATGTCAGACTCCTTCTCCGGGAACTGCATGACGACGCGCGTCGAAGTGCGCGTGTCCGGGGTGAGTCCGGGCACACCCGCAGCCCCGGCGTCGCCACCCCGGCCGCCACGGCCGCCTCCGCCGAAGCCTGCGCCCTGACCGCGTCCGGGCCTTGCCGCGGTATCAACCGGTGCCCCGATCGGCACACCGTACGCAACGCCGGTACCCGAGGGATCCCACGGCGAGAGCTCGAGCTCCGTCGCCATCGGCGTCACCACCTGTCGGCGTGACGGATTCGCATTCGCGGTCACCGGCTGCGCGCCTGCGCCGGCGTTGATGACGGGCGCGCTGTTGAAGTAGATCGGCAGCTCGTCATGCTCGTAGCCGTACATGAGCGGGCTCTTCATGTCGCTGACGATGCCGCGCAGGATGGTCCCGCGTGCGAACAGGCCGGACGGCGTCTCGACCTTGACGCCCGGCGCGAGGTTGAGATTGGGGAAGAGTGCGGCGGTGCCGCCTTCCGTGATGAGCGTGCCGCCCTGCTGCACGAACTCGTACAGCGCCTTCATGCCCTCCGCACCGACGCCGCCACGAATGTCGGCAGTTGAATCGGGATAGCCGATCGCCTGGAACTCCGCGGTGCGCATGTACGGAATCGGCCGATCATCCGCGGAGGCCGCATTGCCCGCACTGCCACCCGCACCACCGCCCGCGCCCGCGCCTGCTCCTGCACCCTGCGCAGGCGGCGAATACCCCGAGCCGCCGTGCGGGTACACGATGACGTCGTACTTCGCGCGCAGATTGCCCTCCTTCAGCAGCGGCTCGCCGAAGTAGTGGTACGGCACGCCGTAGTGGTCGAACGCGGCGCGGACCCACCCCTCGTCCTGCGTGCGCGTCCAGCTGTGCACGTAGCCGATGCGCGGTACATCCAGTTCATGCGACGGCACGCCTGGCGCAGTCGCGACGGCCGTCGCAGAAAGTCCGAGCTCGCGCAGCACCGGCTCGAGCTGTGCGCGGTTCGCGTTCGGGATGATCACGGAGCCCGCCAGGAATGACGCACCACCCGCGGTGAACGGCGCCTCCGCGGCGTGCATCTTCACCTGCGGGAAGCGGAAGCGGAACGTCACGAGGTTGTTGTCGCTCGTGTTGGCGACGACGATCGTGTTCCCCGACCCCGTTACGCCGCCCGGCGCGCGCACGTCGGCGGTCACCGGCTTCATGGACTGCGACAGCAGCTTCGCATCACCGATCGGCGCAATCGTGATGTTGCGCATGAGCGGGAACGTCCAGCCCGTGTCGTCGTACGGGTTCGGGTTGGTCGGCGAATAGTTCTGCAGCGGGAAGTACATGTCCGCGATGGTGCGGAACGGCTGGTCGCCGCGGATGATGTAGTCGCCGGGCTTCACGTCCAGGTTGCCGACGCGGAACGCGCCAGTGGCAGTATGGAACTCGAGGCCCTGGCGTCGCAGGTCGTTCACCGCCTCCGCGGCGTTCGCCTTCGCGTGCTGCTGCGCGGGGATCACCCAGCCGAATACCGGCCCCGTCTTCCCCTTGTTCACCGCGCGCTGGCTCTTGCGCCAGTAGTTGTCGAGGTACATCTCGCGGTTGTTTGCGACGTTGTTCAGCGAGAACAGCAGCGCGGACTGCTGGATGTTGACGTTCGCGCGCGGTCCCCACTTGATCGACGGCAGCGGCGGGTTCGGCCGGAACCACTCGCGGCTGGTCGTTGTCGCGCCGGGGTTCACGTCGTAGTTGTCGGGGCCGTAGCTCTGCACCTCGTAGAACCGGCCGATGGCGTTCTTGGTGTGCGCGAGGAAAAACATGTAGTTAGGAGTCCAGCCGTCGTAGAAGCCGTACGTCCAGACGCCGGGCACGCCGCGCTTCGTCATCTCGAGCACGTCGTTCTTCGCGAGCAGCCACCACTCGTCGACCGTGATCGGATCGACCGCGTCGTTGTACGGGCCGGTTCCCGTCGACGAATAGAGATACGTCTGCGCCTCGTGCAGGTCGTGCAGCACGGTCGGCGTCCACTCGAGCCACGTGTCGTTCGTGTTCTTCGTGAGCGCCAGGAACTGCCCCATGCCGTCACGGTTGTTGTCGTGCTGCACGTACTTGCCCCAGTACATCAGCGGAAGCTGGTTCGCACCGCCGCCGCGGCCGCCGCCGGCGCCTGCAGCAGGCGCGTTCTTCTTGTTGAAGTAGTACGTGTCGACCATTTTCTCGCGCCCGTCCACTTCGATCACCGGCGTGATGAACGTAATCACGTTCTTGCGGATGTTCTGAATGAACGGTGTCTCCTCGACGACGAGCCGGTACGCCATCTCCATCAGCATCTCGGGGCCGCCGCGCTCGGGCGAGTGCATGCCGCTCGTGATGTAGTAGATCGGCTTGGCTCTGCTGATGATGTCCTGCGCCTGCGCGTCCGTCGTGACGCGTGCGTCCGTCAGCGAGTGCAGGTAGTCCTTGTACGTCTCCAGGTTGCGCATCGTCTCTTCGTCCGAGATGGCGAGCACGATCATGTCGCGCCCCTCCTCGGTCTTGCCGATGGTCCAGTACTTCGCCCTCGCCGGCGCCGCCTTCGCGACCGCTTCCATGTAGCGATGGATGTCCTTCGCGTACGTGAGCTCGCCGGGCGTGCCGACGATGCGGCCGAAGAACTTGAGCGGCGTCGGCACAGTATTCGACGCGGGCAGGTGGTCCACCAGCTCCGTGCTGATGCGCGGGTCGGTGAGGTACTCGGCGATCTTTGCCGTGTATTCCTGGTCGATGGCCTGCACGCCGCGCCCGGGCTGGGCAGCCACGGGCCGTGCTGCCTGGGCGGCGGCCTGCGCGGAGAGAGCCGAGGGGAGCGCGACCGCCGTCGCATACATGAAGGCGGTGAGCGCGAAGGTGCCACGCCGCGGGATGCGGCCGATGGGACGCATGACTGCGACAGTGCCCGGACCGGACATGCTGCCTCCTGAGATTATGTGCGGGACTGGCCGGGTAGGGCCCGGCGACGCCCGTAATGTGGGGCGCCGGCCGGGATCCGGCTACGGGATGAGCGGTGAGCCGTCCGCCCAGCGCCAGATAGTTATCCCAAAACCATTAAAGATAAACAAAATGGTTCGGTTCGGAATCCCCCAAAATTGGCCATGCGTGAATGGGCCTATGGAACAACATTTACGAGGCGAACACCAAATCTTCTCCTTGCGTCCACGTCGCGGAGCACATCTCATTGTGATTAAGATGACCACTCCTCCATACGAAGCGACTCTTGCGCCTAATTGACGGCGGATCCAATCCCAGGGGCCGTCATCTTGGTACAGGGAGTAACCTACCCTCTTGGTCCTGAGATTACCGCCGAAATTGAATCCACGACACGGCAATACCCTTATGCGCCGTTGGCAATGGAGATCGCGCCGGGGCATCGAATCCATCCAGCGGACGTACTCCGACTGAGAACTCTGCTTTCAGTGCGAGCCATCCTTTTACCCTCAGATCCGGAACGTAAAGCCCAATTACGATCCCAGCTTTCCGATCCGGACTCTCTGAGATGCGGTTTGGGACACTGGCTTCGAAGGGTCGGACTTTCCGTTCCAGACCAGTTCGTCGCTGCTGCATTTGAGGTCCCGCCCGGGTCACTATCCGCGATTACGTCAACACAAAAGCGCCGTGGACTCCCCCCGCTGAGAGAGTGGCGTGCGGTTTTGAAAGCGGTCCAAGTCACTGTGGACCTGCAGCGGTTCCCACAAAAAAGCATCCTACGCACAGCTCTTGAGCATAATTACCAGGAACACAGCAGCTACACCCACGCCGTTCGCAGGCATTTTGGCACGAACCCGCGAACAGCGCGACATGCCTTGGGATGGGAATGGATGATTTGGACCTGGTTGAAGCGCAGAGGACTTGTCCCAGTAACGCCCAAACGGGCGCCATTAGGGCAAGCTTGACATCATATATTCACTGGAGTTCGGCTGGCTCTTAGAGAGGATGTCATGAAATTACGCTGCCTACTGCTGACAACGGTTTTGGTCGCGCCCACCGCATTGACTGCTCAAATCAAGGATGTACAAGACTGCCGGGCTGCTTGTTCGTTAGTCCTAACCCGCGTCGTGACGCTACAGAGCCGAAGTGATGGTCAAGGGTACGCTGGCAAGCCCAACTCAATAGCTAGGTTGGCTGACGGGTCCTTTTTGGTCGCGGACCGCTACGACCAAGATCGTATAAAGCATTACGGTGCTGATGGAGTGTTCCTAAAGGACATCGGTCGACGTGGTAAGGGTCCAGGGGAATACGAGATTGTTCAATTTGTCTCATTGATGCCTGGGGATTCCATCGAAGTGTACGACTTGAAGCAGAATCGAGTCACCATCCTCAGCGACCAGTATAAAGTTGCACGGGTGCAGGCACAGCCTAGTCCGGCTTGGGAAATGGTTCGCTTTGACGACGGCGGGCGAATAGTCGTCGCTGGCCTTTACCAACCAGAACGGGTCGGGTTACCCCTGCATTTCATAGACCGAACTGGCGAGATCAAGAAATCGTTTGGCGCAAATCCTCCAATCGCGGATCTTCGCAACATTGATCTAAACTATAGGCAGCTCGCTCGTGCTTCTGATAGTTCAGTATGGTCTGCCAACGTGACGGACTATCGAATAGAGGAATGGACGAAGCAGGGCGCGAGACTGCGTGTGCTGAAGCGGAATGCGCAGTGGTTCCCGGCCCATAAGCAGTACGGATTTGTAGATACGAAAACACCTCCTGGCCCTGGAATTATGGCATTGTATGTAGACAGCTCGGGCTTAGTGTGGACGCTCATACAAGTCCCGGATTCTCGTTGGAAAGAAGGCATCGGGCCTGTTAAGGATCCCTACGGGCGTGTCGTACAGAGAGTTGCAAATTCAACCGCGTACTTCGACACAATGGTAGAGGTGATTGACCCCAAGTCAGGTCGCGTGGTTGGATCGGCCCGCATGGATAAAGCGGCTATAAGGTTTAGCAGCGACGGGAAGATCATTACCTATGACGACAGTAGTCCGTCAGGCGAACCGCTAGTTGAGATGTGGGAGGCGCGCCTGCCCAGTCACTAACGCCTGGGTGGGAAATTTCCGTAACAGCGAGGTAGCCAATGAAAGTGCGAAAATGGGCGATGAGCATCGTCATCGTGTTGGCGCTTTTCAGCGCGCAACACGTTGCCGCGCAACAAAGCGCGACCGGGCTTCCCGATGAATGCACAACCTGTATTCCATGCGGCCTCCGAGGCCTGTACACGCAAGATCTCGCAGCCTCGCCTTACGCCATCCTGTATCTGGATCAGCCGACCTGCTGGGAAGGGTATAGGTGCGCCGACGCAATTCCGTGCCCGGCTGGAAGCGGCGAAGAGCTGGACTTGCTGCTGGCGAAGGGTACAGCTGCGGATCTGAATGCCTACGAGAAAAAGTATCCGGGAAGCGTAGAGCTAGTCCCATCTCGTGGCGTCGTTTTAGTACGGGACCAGTGCACAAAGCAGGTAGCAGTGGTCCTGCCGCTCGGAAAGGTTAGAATGGCAGCGTTGAATCGCACAATAGCGGCTTTGCCGTGAAGCCCACCGGGAGTGCACCGAAGGGCGCACTCCCGGTTCAACCCCCCAGTCGCCATACTTAATTGGTACGTCATTCATGCCCGCCCGAAGCAATCCCATCGCTAGCCTTTGGGGGCACCGGCGCCTCCCTCTGGGGCACCGGCCGGGATCCGGCTAGGGGATGAGCGAAGAGCCGTCCGCCCAGCGCCAGTTCTCCAGGATCATCTGTACACGCGGGCTCATCCCGTCGGCGTACTCCGACAGCATGTGGATGACGATGCGGAACGGGTTGTCGCCGCCGCCCCGGATGGCGATCGTGCCGTTGTAGCGCGCGCCCTCTTCGGTGTAGGTGAACCCCGCGCCGTCGCTGGCCCACGGCGGTGCGCCGCTCAGCAGCTGCGTGTTGCCGAGAGTCCGGCCCGCGAGCATCCGGCCGACCACGCTGTCCGCCCGAACATTCTCCACACCGCCCTCGCCGACGCGCTGCACCTGCACGAAAGCCTTCGGCTGCACCGTCCCGCCGAACGCCGCGATGAACTTCACCGCCGCACTGTCGGCGTCGAATTCCACCTGCATGTCAGGCGGCATGTACGTCGAGAACGTCATCGGGAATCCCGCCGGCGACTCGACGAGCGTGAGCGTCATCGGCTCTTTCGATCCCTCGATGCTGATGGAATCGACCAGCGTCGCGGGGCGGCTCGCAGGCTGAGTCGCCGAATCGCCGCCGTCGGTGGTGCTGCCGCTGACAGAAGTGCTCGACGTGTCGCTGCCGGACGGTACGCGATTGGCGTCGTCGCGCGTGCACGACGTCGCAAGGAGAAGGGCGCATGCAGCGCACAGGATGGATGCGGATCGCATTACGGAAGTCTCCCGTGATTCGTGTTGCGCGTATCATTGCGACGGCTGGCTCACGCGGCAACCTTGACGCTCGGTCCAGTGACGTTTACCGTGCGGAGACTGCCCGCCACCTGCCCGAAAGGCTCGCCCGTGAAAAAAGTTCTTGCTAATTTTGGTTCCTTGTTGACCGCCTCTTGTGCGGAGGGCGCTTACGGCTGGTGATGGGTCGAGCCTTTTTGTTAGCTGCGCTCGTGATCCTTATTCCGACGCCAACGCAGGCTCAGGAGAGCGAAGTCTCCATCGCCGGAGCAGGGGTTTACGTATCTGGCGAACTCCGCCCTGCCGTTCAAGTTATCGTGGGAGCCAAGTCGACAGGCGTCGTAGCGGAATATCGATTTGAATCCGACAGGAATACGATCAGCGCGATGCTGAGACAAAAGTTAAGCGCCTCCGGACCGACGATCCCTTTCCTGTCGCTGGGTGCGGGATTAACTAATTCATCGTTTCAAAGTGAACTCCTGGCGATTGGAGAGTTTGGCTTAGCGTTCACAGCGTCGCGTCGCGTGATCCCCTCTTTGTTCGGTCGCGCCGAGTATCACACCGGCAATAATACACCAGGTCAAGTGTTGCCAGTTTTTGGGGCAAGTCTCCAATTTGTGGTTTTCTAGCAAAAGCTGCCGGACGATCGCGAGGACGTCTCGTTCAGGCATCATCCGTAAGAGTTAGCTACAGGATCCCCTGGTATATCGGATTGACCTCGATGGCGCCGGCGGCGCCGACGACGTGGCGGTCCCAGGGGAAGATCACCATGGACTCGGTGGCGAGCGCGTGGTAGTCGGGGCGGTGTGCGGTGCCCTTGAGCAGGCTCGCAGCGGTGCGGATCTCCGCGGGGGCGACCTGTCGCAGTGCGTTCACCGCCATGCGCAGGGTTTCGCCGGACGTGCAGATCTCGTCGACGATGAGCACGCGCTTGCCCTGTGCTTCGCGCGGGGCCTGCGAGAAGATCTTTGGCTGCACGCGCACGCGCTCCGTGCCGTCGTCGCGGCTGATCTTCATCGAGTAGAAGTCGCAGCGCAGGATTGAGGCGACGACCGCGCCCGGGATCACGCCGGCCTTTGCAATGCCGATGACGAGGTCCGGTTGATAACCCGACGTCGCGACCTTCACGGCGAGGACGCGGCAGAGCTCACCGAAGAACTCCCACGAGAGCTCCAGCACGTCGGGTGCTGCCTGCGCGCGCACGCGCCCGGCGCCGATCGAATTGGGCATGGTCATTCTTCCTGTTTGCGAGGGGTGGACTCAACATATCCGCGCGGCCGGGTTGACGCACAACATCCTCTCTGGCATCCTCCGGGCCATGAGCGCAGACCTCAAGGCCGCAGCCGACCGCAATCTCACCGACGCAGCCGCCCGCCTCCGGCTGGCGGATCCACGTCCGGCCTACCGCGAGCGGCTCCGCTTCCTCAAGGACGAACGGCCGGACGCATTTGCGACGGCGTTGCGGCACTACGAGGAAAAAGTGCTGCCGGAGCTGGCATCCGGGGACGACGCCATAGCTGCATGGGTCAGATATGGGGAGGCGATTGCGGGGTTCACGGCGGCCGGGCGGCTCATTACAGTGGACGCCCAGGGACGGGCTCTCAAGTTTGCGACGCCGGTCCCGCAGGGCGCCCTCATCCTGCACGTCCCGGATGACACCGCGGCTCCCGTCCTCGTGGCGGCGTCACCGGCCGAGCCGAGTCCGGCCCAGCAGGCGACGCTGGATCTGCTGGTCAACCGGAAGCTGGGGATCCAGTAGCCGTTTCAGCGGGCGGCGCCGGCGCGGCGGGCGCGGCCGGCGCGGGTGGCGCGGGTGGCGCGGGTGGCGAGTCGAGCAGCGCGAAGACACCCTGGTCGCGCAGCACGCGGACGCCCAGCCGCTGCGTCGAGATGCCCCGGCGTATGGCGTAGTCGAACTCGAGTCCGTCCTCCTTCTCCAGCGCCTCGAACCTCCAGCACCCCACGTTCCCCGTCTGCTCCAGCGGCTCGCCGAGCTCGACCAGGTGTGACGACACGATGAATACGCTGCCTTCGCGCTCGGCGAGGCGGCTGAGAATGCCGAGCGATGCGTCGTGCGCGTCCTTGACGTTGGTCCCCATGAACGGCTCGTCCAGCAATGCGACGATGCGGCGGCCATCAGCAAGCGACTGCGCGATCGCTTTCAGCCTGAGTGCCTCCGCCTGGAAGAAGCTTATCCCCGCGCGGATGCTGTCGGAGAGACCGATCGCACTGAACATGTCGTCGCACGGTGTGAAGCTGAACGCCTTGGCAGGCACGCCCATGCCGAGGTGCGCGAGGTAGATCGCAACGCCGCACGCGCGCAGGTACGTCGTCTTGCCGGCCATGTTGGGACCCGTGACGAACAGCAGCCTCTGCTCCTGATCGACGCGCAGCGGATTGGGAACCGGCTTCTCGATGAATGGATGGCGGATGCCGAGGCCTTCGAACGTGGTCGGTCCGTCGTGCACTTCGGGAATGACGAGATGCAGGTCGCGCACGGCGATCGCTATGGACAGCAGCGCGTCGATCTCGAAGACGATGCGCAGCAGCTCCTCGATCGTGACGCGCTCCTCGTCGCGCAGCCGCTGATCGAGCGGCGCGAGCTTCCAGAACGGATACTCCTCGACCGCGTCCGTCGGCAGTGTGCGGAACGCCGGCCGGTCCAGCAGCTCTCTTGCGCGCTGCAGTCGCTCGCCCAGCTCGCCCGGCACGTTCTGCAGGTCCGGGTTGTCCACCATCGTCTGCAGGCTGCGGATCAGCTGCGCCGCGCGCTGCACGCCGGTCACCATCTTCCAGTAGCTGCGAAAGTTTTCGACGCGCGCCTCGAGCGCCTGCAGGAACCGCTCGACCCGGTTACCGCCTTCGGCGACGGGCAGCCCCGAGTAGAGGTAGTGCTCGATCGACATCACCACGCTGTCGCCTGGCAGCATGTTGAACGCTTTCTCGTGGGCGAGGATGTGGCGGATGGAGTCGTGGACCGCGGTGATGCGCGCGACCGTGGACAGCGGCCGTCGCCACCGGGCCTGGAGCACCTTCGTGCCACCGGTCGTGCGCGTGCGCACGAACTGCTCGAACAGGCTCGGCCCCGACTGCGCCTCGAAGATCTCCAGGTCCCGGAACGTCTGCTCGTCGATCTTCAGCTCGTCCGACGGCTTGACCCGCCGCCGGAACCCCGCCGCCTTCTCCACGTGCGACCGCGGTATCGTGAATCTTTCCACTATGTCCTTCCTTACGGACCACCCTTCGGAGCTCCGGGTTGTACCCATCCACACATGATCGGTGCTACAGACCGGGGCCTGAATATCGGGGTGATCATGTCAGAACGCGCCCCGGTCATGGCTGTGACTGCCAACTCCGAGGCTCCGAAGGGTGGTCCGGAGGTAGGTAGCAGGCATAAATTGGCCCCGCCCTTCGGGCAATCACCACAGAAATGTATGGAGTAGCAGCGATTTACGTCATTCGGGGAAACCGATCGTGCTGACGAAGCGACACGCCGTCCACGCAGCAATAGCCGTCGCGCTGGTTACTACCGCCTGCGACCGGACCGAAACCGCATCGCTGGACCAGCAGTCGGACTTCCGCTGCGCGGTTACGCTCACGGATGGCGTGGAACTCGAGCGTGACAGCACCGGATTATGGGATGCGGGCGAGTCGGCGACCATGGCAGCCGGTGGCACCATCGTGGCCGCCTCGAAGTACGGTGCCAATCTCCTCGCGTGGCACCCGGACGGCACGCGCTGGAAGGCTATCGGAAGCCGTGGCCGCGGGCCGGGTGAATTCTCCGGTGCAGCGCTGCAGATCTTCGCCGGCAAGGCGGATACACTGCATGTCTACGACGGCACGCACTGGTTCCTCCTCGATTCCGCGCTGAACCTCATTGCAGGAGGCGGCAGCAGGCCGCAGGCGATACATCGTTATGCGCATTTCCTGGACGATGGAACGATCCTGACTACTCGGCCGATCGGCGACATGCGCCAGTATTTCACCGTGTCGTCTCGCGACGGCGAGATACTCCGCTCCTTCGGCGACATCGACAGCACCTGGTGGAGCCAGGCGGCTTACCTCGCGAGACCTTCGTCTCACCCACGCGATGGTCGTTTCTGGACCGTGCCGGCATCCATGACTGGCGAAGGGTACGTGCTCGAGCAGTGGAACACCGAGGGAAAACGAGAAGCACACCTTCAGCGCAATGTGCCATGGATGCCGACTGCCGACGCAGCCACAAAGGCAGAGGGCCGCCCGGCGCCGCAGTTCGGCGTCGTGCACGAGGACAGCACCGGCCTGCTATGGGTCCTTGCGATGACGCCCGGGGACAACTGGCATATCAATCCGGAAAAAGAACCCACGCCGGAAGACATCTTCGCAATGCTTACCTACCATCTCGAGGTCATTGATCCCGCTGAGCAGAAAATCCTCGCGTCGAGCACGATCGACCGTATCGAGGACATCCCGTCAGCGTTCCTCGGCAACGGCCGCACGGCGCTGTTCCACTGGGAGGATTCGACCGGTACGCCGCACGCAAGCGTTCGCGAATACCAGCTTACCGACCAGGCGGGGAGTTGCCCCGCCGTGGATTCGCGAGGCTGATTAAAAAATGAAGTGCGCCGCCCTGACCGCAGCTGCGCTGCTCACGGTAGCGTCGTCCGCAGCAACAGGCCAGACGCCGCGGGCGCTGAGGCTCCAGGAGGAGCTGCGCATCGGCAGCATCGATCGTGAAAATTACGACTTCTCCTTCATCAGCGGTATCGCCGTCGCGGACGATGGCAGGATGTTCGTCGGCCAGCCGCTCGAGCATACGGTCCGCGTCTACAGCCCTGCGGGCAGCTTTCTGCGGCGCATCGGACGTGAAGGCGGCGGCCCCGGCGAGATGCGTGGAGTCGACGGCGTAGGCTGGGTGGGTAATGCGCTGTACGTCCTGGACTGGCGGCTGGGCAGGCTGACGCAGTTCAACACGATGGGCCGCGCGGTAAAGATCTGGTCGGCGGTTCAGCATGACTGGGGAGATGCTTTCTCACCGATGCCACCGTCGATGCGCATGATGAATGGCAGCCTCATAACAACCCCGAACTACTACACACCGCCGGGTAAAAGCATCACGTCGCTTCCGCTCAGTCTGGTCGATCCAGAGGGCAAGTATGTGAAGGACATCGCTCAATTGAGCGTGGGCACGCAGGTCAAGGTCGTAAAGTCGTCGAGCGGGTGGACATCTCCGATCCCGCTGCCGGACGCAACCAGCACACTCAGTGCTGTGCTGCCTGTACAGTCGAGCGTGATACTGGTCGATCGAAAGGCACCGGGCACGAGTGGACGCACGAGCTACACCATTCGTCGCATTGCAGCCGACGGATCGACTGCATACTCACGTACCTACACGCTTCCACCGGTCAACATCAGTCGCTCTGCTGTCGAGCGGGAGATAGACAGCGCGGTCGCCCGCAGCGTGCGGGCCAGGCCCGTCCCTGAAAAAGATGTCAGGGATCTCTACAACCTCGCGTGGAGCGACGTCACGCATCAGAGTCCCGTCGACCAGATCGCAGTCGGCGCGGACGGATCGGTATGGCTGCGCGCGGGCGCGTTCGGTGAGCCGAAAGCCACGTGGTATGCACACGCTCCCGACGGCACACTCCTCGGGTACACGACACTGCCGGGTTCAGCGAAGGTACATCACGTTACAGCGACGCGTGTGTGGGTGTCCGAACGCGGCGAGTACGACGAGGAATACGTGGTGAGGTACAGAATCCGGTAGAACACCCCTCCGCCGCCATGCCCGAGAGCACGACGGCGGAGGACAAATCCTGTTCAGCCGCGGGCCATGCTGTCGAGGAACTCCTTGTTCGTCTTGGTGCGGCGCATGCGGTCGAGCAGGAACTCGAGCGCTTCGGCGGGCGGCATGTCCGCCAGGAAGTTGCGCAGCAGGTAGACGCGGTTGAGCTCGACCTCGTCCATGAGCAGCTCTTCCTTGCGGGTGCCGGAGCGATTGATGTCGACGGCGGGGAAGATGCGCTTGTCCGAGATGTGGCGGTCGAGCACGACTTCCATGTTGCCCGTGCCCTTGAACTCTTCGAAGATCACTTCGTCCATGCGCGAGCCCGTCTCGATCAGTGCGGTTGCAATGATCGTGAGTGAGCCGCCGCCGTCGATGTTGCGGGCGGCGCCGAAGAAGCGCTTGGGCTTGTGCAGCGCGTGCGCGTCCACACCGCCCGACAGGATCTTGCCTGAGTGCGGCACGGTCACGTTGTAGGCGCGTGCGAGACGGGTGATCGAGTCGAGCAGGATCACCACGTCACGGCCGTGCTCCACCAGGCGCTTCGCCTTCTCGATCACCATCTCCGCCACCTGCGTGTGACGGTCGGCGGGCTCGTCGAAGGTGGAGGAGATGACCTCCGCCTTCACGTGCTCTTCCATGTCCGTCACTTCTTCGGGACGCTCGTCGATGAGCAGGACGATCAGGTGAACTTCGGGATGATTCTCGACGATGGCGTTAGCCATCTTCTGCATCAGGATGGTCTTACCGGCCTTCGGCGGTGACACGATCAGGCCGCGCTGCCCCTTGCCGATCGGTACGGCGAGGTCCATGAGCCGCATGGAGATGTCGCCCGCGGCGTTCTCCAGGCGCAGACGCTCTTCCGGGTAGCGCGGGCGGAGGTTGTCGAACGCGATGCGATGCTTCGCACGGTCCGGCTCCTCCATGTTCACCTGCTCCACCTTCAGCAGCGCGAGATAGCGCTCGCCTTCCTTCGGCGGACGAACCTGCCCGAGAACAGTGTCGCCGGTGCGCAGATCGAAACGCTTGATCTGCGAAGGGCTCACATAGATGTCGTCGGGGCCGTACAGATAGTTCCAGTCCTGCGAGCGCAGGAAGCCGTAGCCTTCGGGGAGAATCTCGAGCACGCCCTCCCCGCGCAGCACGACGTCGCTGTCCAGGAGGTTCTGCTCGATACGGAAAATCAGGTCCTGCTTCCGCAGGCCCGAGTAGTTGGAGATGTTGAGCTCTTCCGCCATGTCATGCAGCTCTGCGACGGATTTGCTCTTCAATTCCGCGATGTCCACTGTGGTTGTCACTCCGAGATATTTTCAGCTTTGAGGACGGTCAGGCGAGCGCTGTGTCCGTTGGATCAGGTGTGACACGACATCTGTTCGACTGGAGTTGCAGTCGGCGCGTGGCTCGCGCCCCCTGGTGCAGCGGGAGGTCCATTTTGTCGTGGGTGAACGATTCAGTGTAGCACCCCGCCCGCAGACCGGTCAAGAGTGATTTTCCTAGAAAATGAACCGCATCGGGTTCGCCTTCGACTCTGCGATCAGGGAATCCAGTTGGGCCTGCGCGGTGTGAAGTGTCTTGAGTAATGCGGAATCCGCACTCATCCGGTACAGCGTGCCGTTCTGCTCCACCATCATGGCCTGCAGATCGGAGAGTGCCGCCGACAGCCGCTCGGCGTTTCCCTGCATGCGTTTGAGGGACGTAGCGACGCCCGCCGCACCGCCGGTCCCGCCCGGCCCATTGAGCCGGGCGCGCGCCTGGGCGAATGCGGGTCCGAGCCGGGACACGGTTTCCTGGAGGGACGAGATTGCGCCGGTCAGCTCCCCGTCGCTCAACACCCGGGCGGCGGGGCCATTTCGGAAATCGGCCATGAGGGCGGCAAGCTCGCGCTGCGCGCCGGCCATGTTGCGCATGACGGGCTGAAGGGACTTCATGCGACGGCCGGCGGGCCCGGCGACCGCCCGGAGCTCCACGAGAGCGCTGTCGAAGGAAGCCTTTGCGACGAGCGCCCTGTCCCTGAGCTCGGCAATGGTGATCAGGTCGCCCATGTAGAGGGTGTCCCCGTGCTGGAGCTCGGGCGCGGAGAGGCTGCCGGGCGCGATGTCGATGACGGGCGAGCCGATCATGCGCGCGGACGTAATGCGGACGCGGCTGTCCCGGCGCAGCTGCTCGTGGTACTCGTGCGGGAACTCGATCGTGGCGGCAATGCGTGCAAGAGTGTCGCCGGTAAACGGCATCAGCGCCACCTCCGTCACCTCGCCGACATCCTTGCCGCTGATCCACACGCGCGCGCCCGCCGCGAGCTTGGGTGCCTGCGGCAGCACCGCGTAGATGCGGTCGGGGTTGCGGAATTTCGCGACGACGGCGTCCAGCGCGAACAGGCCCACGGCCAGGACGAGCAGTCCGAGGATGATGAGTCCGCCGAAGAGAATGGAGCGGTCCTGCCGGTCGTCGAGGCCCATGCTATGTTATGCCTTCGGCAGTAAACCCTGGAGAATACGCAGCCTCATGATCCGTCTCGGTCACATAGAGTACAGTAACTGTTTTCCGGTGCATGCCAGGCTCGTCGATGAAGCGGGACCGGCGGACGTTGCACTGCATACGGGCGTGCCCGCCGTGCTCAACCGCATGCTGGCGGCGGGCGAAATCGACGTCGCACCGTGCTCGAGCATCGAGTATGCGCGCCATGCCGGCCAGTACAGAGTACTGCCCGGTTTCGTCATCGGCTCCGACGGCCCCGTCCAGAGCATCCGCTTCGACGCGCGTGTGAGCCCCGAACGGCTCAAAGGCACTGTCTACGTCACGGACTCGTCCGCCACGTCCGTCGCCCTGCTCCGAATCCTGCTGACAAGATACTGGAACGTGACGCCGCGGTTCGAGACGTTCGACCAGTCCGCGCGAGACCCGCTGGCCGAGGGCGCAGACGCCGCACTGTTCATCGGCGACGTCGCGCTGCGCCGGCCGCTCGACTCCGCTGAATACGCGTTCGATCTCGGCGAGGTCTGGAAGCAGTGGACCGGTCTGCCGTTCGCATTCGCCGTGTGGCAGGCCCGCACCGACCTGGGCGCTGCACAGGTTACGCGGATCCACGAGCTGCTGCGCGACTCGCACGCCTGGTTCAGACAGCATCACGCACGGCTCGCCGTGAAGTACGCGTCCCATTTCGCCATGGATGCTGCCGTCCTCGACCAGTACTGGGCTTCATTGAAATACGACCTGGACGCGCGCATGCGCGAAGGGCTGCTGCGTTTCCTGGCACTCGCCGCCGAGCTGGGCGAAGCGCCGCCCGTCCCGCGTATCGAATTTGCCCAACTCCTTACGCAACCGGCGCGCCAGAGCGGGGTGCAGCCGTCAACAGCCTTTCCCGGCGCCCGCACGCAGGACTAGCTTGGTCCCATGATCACATGGACTGCGCCCGTCGCATGGGTGGGGCGATCGGCACTCGAGACGACCGGCGGCTTCGGCCGTTTCGGGACGTTCGGCCTCCGGGTCGGACGGTCCTTCGCCGATTTCGGCACGTGGTCCCGCCTCGTCGTCAACCAGATGGCACGGCTCGGCGTCGAGTCCCTCCCGATCGCGCTCTTCATCGCCACCTTCACCGGCGTCGTCCTCGCCCTGCAGGCATCCTACACCTTCTCCGGTACGGTCCCGAAGTATTTCGTGGGCGCGCTGGTCGGCAAGACGATCATCCTCGAGCTGGGACCGGTGCTCACGGGCCTGGCGCTGGCAGGCCGCGTCGGTGCCAACATCGCCGCGGAGATCGGCACCATGCGCGTAACCGAGCAGGTCGATGCACTGGAGACGCTGGGCTACGACCCCGTCGCATACCTGGTCGTGCCGCGCGTGGTCGCGGCCACGCTGATGTTCCCGATCGTCATCGCATTCTCGGACGCCATCGGCATCGCGGGCGGCTGGATCACGGCGATCAACCTGCTGGACATGTCGACGCCGGAATTCGTACGAGGCATCCGTCTCTTCTTCGACCCGTTCGATGTGCAGTTCTCGCTGATCAAGGCCGCGAGCTTCGGCCTGATCGTCACACTGATCGGCTGCTTCTACGGCTTCCACACGACGGGCGGCGCGGACGGCGTCGGCCGCTCAACCACGCAGGCCGTCGTGGTGAGCAGCATGCTGATCCTGGTGCTCGACGCATTCTGGGCGGTCGCACTCCTGTGAAGCGGACGAGCACTCGATGAGCATCGAGCTGCGCAACGTGCGCAAGGCGTTCGGCGAGCGCGTCATTCTGGATGACATCTCATTGACCGTGAAGGACGGCGAGACACTCGCGGTCATCGGCTATTCCGGTGTCGGCAAGTCGGTGCTGCTGAAGAGCATCGTGAACCTGCTGGAGCCGGACGCCGGCGAAGTGCACGTGGACGGTGAGCGGGTGGCGGACCTGACGCGCGAACAGCTCTATGATCTGCGACGGCGTGTGGGCTACGTCTTCCAGTTCGCCGCGCTCTTCGACTCGATGACGGTCTTCGACAACGTCGCCATGGGTCTGCGGCGGATTGCCGGCATGACTGCGGACGAGATCGCGAGCCGCGTGCACGAGTCGCTCGAGCGCGTGGAGATGGACGGCTTCGA
>DASUXU010000018.1:0-2336 GCA_036377735.1 Longimicrobiales bacterium | reverse complement strand
GCCGTGGGATGCGCTGTTTGCGCCGACGCGGGTGCTGCTCGGGCCGGAGCGCGACCTGCGGCAGCCGATGCTGTCGCTGGATCTCGATGCGACGACGCTGCGGGTGAGCCGCGGCCTGCTGGGGCAGTGGCGGATCAATCGCGAGCTCGGCCGCCAGCTTTTCGATGCGAACGCGCGCGCACGCGGCGACTTCGACCGTCTTCCACGCCGTTTCCGCGCGGTCGCGGCGGACCTGCGGACCGGTGATGTAGTCGTCCAGGCGACGGGGGACCTGGCGCGGTCGGTGCGCGCGAGCATGGCTGTGCCCGGGTTCTTCGCGCCGGTCGAGCGCGACGGTTTGGTCCTCGTTGACGGCGCGATCGTCGCCAATCTGCCGGTTGGTGTCGCGGAGCAGATGGGTGCGCAGCGGATCATTGCATCCGATGTCGCGGCGCCGACACCGGAAATCCATTCGCTTGCGCCGCTGGCGGTACTGTCGCGCTCGCTGGACCTGATGCAGCAGAACGCGCAGCGCGACACGATCATCCCGGACGCCATGGTCCTGCCCGACCTGGATCCGTCGATGTCGAGCGCCGCATTCCCCCGCGACCCTTCGCCGCTGATCGAGCTCGGCGTCTCCGCCGCGTTGCGGGATGCGACGCCGGTTGAAGCGCTCGACGAAGCGCGGCCGCAGCAGTCGCCACCTGCACGTTTCGATACACTCGTAATCGAGACTCTATCCCCACCGCTGGCCGGCCTCGCCCGCCGCGCGTTCGCGAATGCCGCGCCCGGCGAGTATTCGGAGGAGCGCGTACTGCACGCGATGGACGTGCTGTATACAACGGGCCTCTTCGAGGGTGTATGGCCGCGCGTGGCGGAGACCGACTCGTCTACATCGCTCGTGGTGCGGCTCGAGGGACAGCCCGATCTGTCGCTGTCGGCGGCGGCCGGCTACGAGAGCGACCGTGGCGGGAGAGCGTGGGTGTCGGCGGATCGGTTCATCAGTGTGCGCGGCCGGCCGGCGTTCATGACGGCAGCGGGTGCGTCGACCGGCGTCGAACGGTGGGCGGCCGGCTCGATGCGCGTCTACTCGTTCCGCAATCCCGGCGTCGCATGGAGCGTGGGTGCGCACGCGCAGGAGAGTGACGTCCGGTCGTTCGAAGATGATGCGATGCGCGTCCGTGAAGTCACGCGGTTTGGTGGATGGCTCGGCGTCGAGCTGCCGCGCTCACTGCAGCAGCGCACGCTGACCGCGGTGCTGCGATCCGAATGGGTACAGCAGGAGGATGACGACGATGGCTCGGCCATCGGGCCACTCCTGCGCTGGGCGGATGTCGACGCGGACACGCGCATTGTCGGTGTGCCCCTGCTGATCGAGGGCGAAGCGCGCGCGGGGTCGGTGGACTACGCGCGGTTCGCGGTCAGTGCGTCGCATACGGTGCACATCGGCCGGATCGCGGTCGCGCCGCTCGCGGATGTGCGCGCTGCGAGCCCGGGTGCGCCGCTCGACGTGCACCCCGCGCTGGGTGACGGCCACGCCATTCCCGGGTTGCGTTGGGGAACAGGACGTGGACGCTCACGCGTGGTCGCAGGCGTGGACGGCGCATTCCTGCTGCCCAGCGGCTTCATTCGTATGCGACTGCGTACGGGTGCTGCACAGCGGGCTCTCGATTTCATCGCTGATTCGCGCTGGATCACGGGCGCCGACCTGGGCGTCGGCTGGCAGAGTCCGGTCGGTACGATCGAGGTGAGCTACGGCCGCGCTACGCGCGACGACGGGCGGTTCGATGTGAGTGTGGGCAGGAAATTCTAACCGGACCAGTCCGTAACCAAAATCATGAATTGGTGGTTCGCCGGACTTGCTCAAGCGGCAAAAAAAAAAACGATTCTTCAGGCGCAGGTCACTCAAACAGAGGGAGGTCCAATGCTCAGCAAGCGAAAACGGGTCCTGGCACTCATCATGGCCACTGCCCTCCTGTCCCCGGCGCTTCTCAGGGCCGAAGCCGAACCGGCGGCAGAATGCGGGGATGGAGACTGCGGGAACCTCGCCGACTTCCGATGGAGTGGGACTCCGTGGCATTCCGCAGGCACGCTTCCCACGGGATCGAACGTAGAGGTAATTCACGCAAACCGATCTCATGCTGAGAGCTACTCCGTGCGACTGTTTACGCCACTCGGGTATCACGAGGACTGCGGAGGGAACTGATCGGACATGCGCGGCGCCCAGCAATCTGGGCGCCGCAAGATCGGAGCGGAGCATACTTGGGGGCAATAACCTAACAATTGCGGCAGACCAAATGCTGAATTCGAGATATCTATCGGCTTGCATGTTGATCAGTGCCTGCACCGCCGCATGT
>DASUXU010000017.1:0-23571 GCA_036377735.1 Longimicrobiales bacterium | reverse complement strand
CCACACCCTGCGAGAAGCCGAGCACCACGACGCGTGCCGGCACGCGCTGCGCACCTCCGATGATGAAGTGATAGAGCTGATCGAGGTAGGCGATGTAATCGGCGATCTCGGTCTCGCGGTCTTCGTGCGTCATCCACGTGCCGCCGATGCCCGCATCGCGTGCGTGCACGCCGGGTGACGTCTCGAAGTAGTAGCGGTTGAGCGCCTCCGGCGCGACGATCAGGCGGCCATCACCCACGAGGGATGTGAAGCGGCGGAGGAACCGCCGTGCGAGCTGGCCGTAGCCGTGAATGACGAACCAGACCTCGCGCGGATCCGCGAGATCGCCCAGCACCGCGTAGCGCGCGGTCTTCTGAACCGCGATGTGAAGTTCGCGCGCGGTGCTCAGCTGAACCGCGGGGGATGCTGCGTGTGGTGTCCCGTCGCGTCCTGCCACGCCTTTGCGACGGCGAGAAGACGCTCCTCATCATAGAGCCTGCCGACGAAGGTCACACTCACCGGTGTGCCCTGTGCCGACAGGCCGGCGGGCAGCGCAATCGATGGGTGGCCCGTCAGGTTCGTCACCAGCAGAACGCTGTTGCCGCCCGACGTTGACATGAATACGTCCACTTTCTCCATCACGGCGGCCATCTGCTGCATCAGCAGTGTGCGGATGCGGTTGGCCTGGATGTACTCGACCGCGGGAATGAACCGCGCTTCGCGGAAGCTGTTCGGCCAGCTGCTGGTCTCTTCCATCGATGCATCCCTGCCGGACCGCGTGAGGTCGTCGAACGCCGCTGCAGACTCCGCATTGAGGATGATCCCGAGCGCATTGACGGGCAGGTCCGCCGGCATCTCGACGGGAGCCAGCTCCGGCGAGATACGGCGCAGCGCTTCGACGGCTGCACGGTTGTACTCCACGACATTGCCGTTGCGGTCCGGCGAGTCGAAGGACGCCTCCGTGTACCCGATCCGCATCTTCCGCAGATCGACATTCCCGCCCGTCCAGTTGAACGGGATGCCGTGCACCGTTGGGTCGTGACCGTCCGGGCCGTAGATCGCGTGCAGCACCAGCGCGCAGTCTTCGACGCTGCGGCACATCGGTCCGATCTTGTCCATGCTCCACGACAGCGCCATGGCGCCCGCGCGGCTGACGCGGCCGAACGTCGGACGCAGGCCCGTGACGCCGTTCACGCGCGACGGCGACATGATCGAGCCCAGTGTTTCCGTGCCGATCGCGAAGCCGACGAGACCCGCCGCAGTAGCTGCGCCCGGACCAGCCGATGAGCCGCTGCTGCCCTGCTCAGGATTCCAGGGATTGCGAGTCTTGCCGCCGTACCACACGTCGCCCTGCGCGAGTGCACCGAGCGTGAGCTTCGCGATCAGGATCGCGCCCGCGGCGTCGAGCCGCTGCACGACCGTCGCATCCTCGTCGATCATCTGCTCGCGGTACGGCTCCGCGCCCCACGTGGTACGATAGCCCTTCGTCGCGAGCAGGTCCTTCGCGCCCCACGGAATGCCGTGCAGCGGCCCGCGATACTTCCCTGCCGCGATCTCGCGGTCAGCCTGCGCGGCCTGCGCGCGGGCTCGCTCGTTCATGTACGAAACCACCGCCTCGAGCGTCGGCCCGTGGCGGTGCAGCCGCGCCAGGTACATTTCAGTCAGCTCGGACGGCTTCACCTGGCGCGTGCGGATCAGCTCCGCGAGCTGCGTCACGGGCCAGAACGCCACGCTCTCCAGGTCCGCGGGGCGCTGCGGTTTCGGCTGCCGCGACATCCTGAGCGCGGTGCGCTGCATGTCGAAGTGCATGCCCGGCAGGACCGGATCGAACTGGATGGCGGGCAGCACGGAGTTCGGGAGGTCAACGCCATGAATCTGCTCGATATTCCTCGCCATGCTGTTCACGCCGCGCACCATCCGTGTGCGCTGCTCTTCCGTGAACTTCAGGCCCGCGATCTTCTCCGCATCTTCGAGCATCTCCTTTGTCACGCGCACCGGGTCCTGCCCCTGCACGCGCGACCAGAGCACGCCCGGCAGCAGCGTGCTGCCCAGACCGATGGAGGAGAAGTATGCGACGAATGCGCGGCGATCGACTGCGTTCATGGATTCGCCTCCTGGAGTGGGCGGGGCTGCCAGTGCACCGCGTCATCCGGCTCCGGCTGCGGCCAGCGGTCGGGATGCAGCAGACCGGCGAGGATCTCGATGCCACGCACGAAGCGCGGACCGGACCTGTTGAAGTAGGCGGAGCCGTTCACGACGAATGCGTTGTCTTCTGCAAGCGCGCGCGGCGCCGCTGCAGCGAGTCGCTCCGCGTGCATGTCGGCATCAGCCCTCGACTTCTCCACATCATAGCCGCACGGCATGACGAGAAGTACGTCCGGGTCCAGTCCGCTCATGACATCCCAGCCGACCTGCTCCGAATGACCCCCGGCGCTGCCCACCAGGCATTTGCCGCCCGCGGCTTCAATCATCTCGGGAACCCAGTGGCCCGGCGTGAAGGGCGGATCCAGCCACTCGATGGCGAGCGCGCTCCTCGGCGCGACGTCCGCTACTGCGGACCGCACTGCGTCGATGCGCGCGCGCAGCTCTGCGACCACCGACTCGCCGCGCTCCGGGACGCCCGCCGCATTCGCGACCTGGATGATGGACGCAAGGATCTCCTCGACCGTGTGCGCGTCCAGTGAGACGATGTTCGCGCCGATGCCCATCTCGCCGGCGAGTGCACGCACGCCGGGAGTGGGCACCGCGCAGACTTCGCACACGGCCTGGGTCAGGATCATGTCGGGCTCGAGGTCTGCCAGCAGAACGGCATCCACTTCGTAAACACTGCCGAACTCCTGCATTGCGGCGCGCACGGCAGCGTCCACCTGCCCGCTGTCGAGCCCCGCGGGATCGAAGCGCGGCCGGCTGAGACGCGGACGGTCGAGCACGTGCTGCGGATAGTCGCACTCGTGTGAGATGCCGACGATCCGGTCCTCCAGCCCGAGTGCGACGAGGATCTCGGTTCCGCTCGCGAGGAAGGAAACGATGCGGTGTGGCGTGCGTTCGGACATCAGCCTGCTGTAACGGGCCGGGCGCGCACGTCCTCGACGTGCGTCAGCCAGCCGTGGTCGTCCGGTACGCGCCCGTGCACGATATCCATGAAGCGGCGCTGCAGCGCGAGTGTGACTACACCCGCACGGCCGCTGCCTACCGTAATGCGATCCACACTCCGGATGGGCGTGACCTCCGCAGCCGTTCCCGTGAAGAAGAGTTCGTCCGCGGTGTAGAGCGATTCGCGCGGCAGGGGCTTTTCGGCCGCGCGGATGCCGAGGTCAGCCGCAATCTGGAGGATTGCAGCACGCGTAACACCCTGCAGGATCGTGCCGTCGACGGTGGACGTGAACAGGACGCCGTCGCGCACCATGAAGAGATTCTGGCCGCTTCCTTCGCTGACCAGGCCGTCCGGCCCGAGCGCGATCGCCTCGACATACCCGTTGGCCACCGCCTCCATCTTGATCAGCTGCGCGTTGTTGTAGTGGCCCGCCGCTTTGGCGAGGGTGGGGAACGTGTTGGGCGCCGGACGGTTCCAGCTCGACACGCAGACATCGACCCCGTTCTCGAGCGCGCCCTCGCCGAGATACGTGCCCCAGGGCCAGCACGCGATCCATGTCTCGGTCGGGCAGCCGACTGGCAGCATCCCCGCGGCGCCGTACCCGCGCAGCACCATCGGGCGGACATAACACGAGCTGAGACCATTGCGTTCGATGAGCTCGGCAGCCACCGCCGTCAGCTCATCCGGTGTCTGCGCGATCTCCATGCGGTAGACCTTCGCGGAGTCGTACAGGCGGCGGAGGTGGTCGTGCCAGCGGAAAATCGCGGGGCCGCGATCGGTCTCGTAGCAGCGCACGCCCTCGAATACCGAGGAGCCGAACTGCACTGCAAGACTCAGCACGTGAACCTTCGCATCCTGCCAGCGGACGAACTCGCCGTCGTGCCAGATCCACTCCGCTTCCGTTATGCCCGACATGGTACTCCTGCCTTCGCTAAATGATGGACCGGATCCAGCCGCCATCCACGGGGATGGACGTGCCGGTGATGTAGCTCGCGCGATCCGATGCCAGAAATGCCACCATGGCCGCAAACTCCGCCGGCTCGCCCACGCGATGCATGGGGATCTCCCGCTCCCACTGCGCGTACGCTTCCTCTGGTGAGACGCCAGTGCGCTGTGCATTGCTGGTCGCGAGCGCGACCAGGCGGTCCGTGCGTGTGTAGCCCGGCATCACGTTGTTGACCGTGACGCCGTCCGCTGCAACTTCGTTCGCGAGCGTGCGCGCGAACCCGGTGACCGCGGCGCGCATGCTGTTCGAAAGAATGAGGTTGTCCACGGGCTGCTTCACCGCGATCGACGTGATGTTGATCACACGCCCCCACCTGCGCTCGCGCATTCCGGGTACCAGGGCTCGCGTCAGTGTGACCACGCTCTCCAGCAGCAGGCGGTAGGCGTTCTCCCACGCTGCGGCATCGTGCGCATCGAAGGGTCCCGCGGGCGGGCCGCCCGTGTTGTTCACGAGTATGTCCACGCGGCCGAATACTTCCTGCGCGCGGGCAGCCACGTGCTGTGCCGCCGAGCGGTCAGAAAGGTCCGCAGCGACTTCGACAACCTCGACACCGGACGCGCGGCGAATTACGGCAGCAGTTTCGGCGAGGCGCTCAGCGTTGCGCGCGCACAGCACGACGTTCGCGCCCTCCGCCGCGAGTTCCCCGGCCACGGCTCGCCCCAGCCCGCTGCTCGAGCCTCCGATCAGTGCCACCCTGCCGCGCAGCCCCAGGTCCATCAGCGCTTGTTGTGGAAGTAGGTGTCCGTGTGATTGAGCCAGTCTGCTCGCGGCGGATTGAAGATGTCCATGTCGAGCGTGTCCTCGAGCGCCTCCGCCTCGTGCCACACATTCGACGGAATGTGGAGCACCTCGCCGGCCCGCACTGTGACTTCTTCGGAGCCATCCTCACCGAGACGGAAGCGGAGTGCGCCTTCGATGATGTAGGTGAACTGCTCGTTGTGATGCTGGTGCTTCGGCACGACGCAGCCGCGCTTGAGGAACACGTGGGCGAGCATGATGCCGTCGCCGGTGATGAGCTTGCGGCTGAGCAGATCGGTCACGGGCTCGAGAGGCACATCCTCCCAGCGCGAGTACGTGCAGGTGCTGTCCATGAGACTCCGCGGTTCAGGGTCGCCGGCGGGCGGCGCATGCCCACCGGCGTCTTAGAATCCCCGCCGCATCGCTTCGCCGCAAGGTGTCATTCTCATGCGACGGCGGACGCGCTACTTGAAGCGGATCCCGTTGGGCGCCACGTCGCCGCTCTTTGCCCGCGGCCGCGCGGGACCGGCCGAAACGGGAGCGGGGGGACGACGCGTGTCCGGCGTCGCCTGAGTGTCCGTCTGTTTTTTCATGCTGAGCGCGATCCGATTGCGTTGCAGGTCCACCGAGAGCACGGTGACGCTGACCTTCTGGCCTACCGAAACCACGTCCGCGGGATCCTTCACGAATCGGTCGGCGAGCTGGGACACGTGGACGAGGCCGTCCTGGTGCACACCGATATCCACGAACGCGCCGAACGCGACCAGGTTCGTGACGACGCCCTCGAGCTTCATCCCGGGCTGGAGATCCTTCGGCTCGCGCAGGTCGTCGCGGAATGCGGGCGGCTCGAATGTGGCGCGCGGATCGCGGCCGGGCTTGCGCAGCTCGGTCAGGATGTCACGCAGTGTGAGAAGTCCGACGTCATCCGAGACGTACTTCTGCAGCTCTATCCGATCGAGCAGAGCATCGTTGGCGAGCAGGTCGGGCAGTGACACGCCGAGATCGGCCGCCATGCGTTCGACGAGCGCATAGCGTTCCGGATGGACAGCGGTGGCATCGAGTGGATGTGAACCGCCGCGCACGCGCAGGAAGCCGGCAGCCTGCTCGAACGCCTTCGCGCCCAGGCGCGGCACCTCGAGCAGATCGCGGCGGGAGCGGAAGCCGCCGCGCGCGTCCCGCGCACTCACGATGTTCTTTGCGAGGGACGGCCCGAGTCCGGCGACATAGGAGAGCAGCGGGACAGAGGCCGTGTTCACCTCGACGCCCACTCGATTCACGCAACTCTCGACGACATCGTCGAGGCGCTTCTTGAGCCGCGTCTGGCTCACGTCGTGCTGGTACTGACCAACGCCGATCGACTTGGGATCGATCTTCACCAGCTCCGCCAGCGGATCCTGCAGCCGGCGGGCGATGGAAGGCGCGCCGCGCAGCGATACGTCCAGCTCGGGAAACTCCTCGCGCGCCACGTCGGACGCGGAGTAGACGGACGCACCCGCTTCATTCACCACGATCACCTGCGGCTTCGTCTGCCAAGGCAGCTCCGCCACGACGGCGCGGGCGAGCGCTTCGGTCTCGCGTGACGCGGTGCCGTTGCCGATGGCGATCAGCTCGACGCCGTGGCAGTCGATGAGCAGACGGACCTGGCGGCGGAAGTCATCCTCGCGATGGAGATAGAGCGTGGCTGTCTCCAGCAGCGCGCCTGTGCGCGACACCACCGCCGTCTTCACACCTGTGCGAAAGCCGGGGTCGAGACCGAGAACGATGCGCTCGCCGGCAGGCGCCGACAACAGCAGCTGCTCCAGGTTCGAGCCGAAGATCGTAATGGCGTCCTCGTCCGCACGCTGCTTCAGCTCGAGCCGCAGCTCCACCTCGATCGACGTCGCCAGCAGACGCTGATATGCGTCAGCAGCCACCAGCGCGAGCTGCGACGCGGCGGCACGGCCCGTCGTGATCCGCGCACCCAGTCCCGCCACGATCTCCTCGGAAGGCGCGTCGATCGTCCAGCTCACGGCCTCTTCCGCCTCTGCGCGCCGCAATGCGAGCACGCGGTGGGACGGCAGCTCCCGGAGCTTCTGCGAAAACTCGAAATAGTCGGCAAACTTCGATGTCGCCCGATCTACGCCCGGACGGCCCTTCGCCGTGACGATGCCCGCCCGCCGCGTCACGTCACGCACCCAGGCCCGGATGTCCGCATCTTCCGCTGCGCGCTCGGCCAGGATATCCCGTGCGCCGCGCAGCGCATCGTCCGCTGTCGGCACATCACGCTCTGGCGCGACATACGTGAGCGCCGCAGCCGCCACCTCCGCGTCTGTCGCGCCGCCGACCCAGATCAGGTCGGCCAGGGGTTCGAGTCCCCGCTCGCGGGCAACCGTCGCACGCGTCCGGCGCTTCGGCTTGTACGGAAGATACAGGTCCTCCAGTGCCTGCTTCGTGTCCACGGCGTTGATCCTCGACCGCAGCTCAGCCGTCAGGCTGCCCTGCTCCTCTATGGACTTCAGGACTGCCGCGCGCCGCTCCTCCAGCTCCTCCAGGTACTGCGACCGCTCATCGATCGTACGCAGCTCCACTTCGTCCAGACCGCCGGTCGCCTCCTTCCTGTACCGCGCCACGAACGGGATCGTGGACCCCTCATCGAACAGCGACAGCGCACTCGCCACCTGGCCGGGCCGCAGCCCCAGCTCCTTCGCAATCTTTTCCGCCAGCCACTCCAGCTGCATCGAACTCCCGGGTCAATTCTGCACTTATGTCGTGTCCTGTCCGCCATTTGGCAGGCCGCGAAAAGGTAGCCGCACTTGCGGGTTTGCACACCCCGCGTGCATGCTCATGCCATGCGTTCGCGCGGGCGGCGCTGCACGACACTCACTCCGGAGGACTACACATGCGGAAACCATTCGCACTCGCTGCGAGCATTCTGGCCCTCGTTCTGGTCTTCTCGAGCTGCGCCACTACCAATCAGTCCGGGGATGCGGTCTCTGCCGGCGGACCGACCTATCCCGTCAGCATCAACATCGACAACAACCTGTCCAACCTTCAGGCCGTCACCATCTACATCGCACGCGAGTCCGGCGGCCGGCAGATGCTCGGCTCCGTCGAGTCCGGGCGGAAGCACACATTCACCTACAACGCCAGCAACGGCGTGCACACGCTCAGCGCCCGCCGCGGGTCCGGACAGCAGGACATCACCTCCGAGCGGATCCAGTTCGCCGGCCCGATGGCCGTGACGTGGCACCTGTCGCAGAACCAGGTGGTCGTCGGCAACTGACCGTCGGCGCTTTCAGCCTCTGCTCGCCGCCGGCCGGGACTTCCCGGTCGGCGGCTTTTTTTGGGCGTTTGCGCGCTTTTGCCATGGCGCCCCTTGCGCCGGGGCCGCATATATCCGATTATCCGGATATATGGATGAACTGCTCGGGCCGCTCAGTGCGCTCACGGACGCGACGCGCGCCAGGATCCTGCTGATCCTGGACGCGCATGAGCTGACGGTGGCCGAGCTCCAGGCGGTTCTCCAGCTGCCGCAGTCCACGGTGTCGCGCCATCTGAAGCTGCTGTCGGACGACGGGTGGCTGGTGAACCGGTCGGAGGGGGCAAGCCGCTACTACCGCGTCGCGCGTCAGGTCCCGGGTGCACTCCAGCGGGTGTGGGACGCCGTCCGCGACGAGATCGCGTCGAGTCCGGACGCCGCCCGGGATGGGGTTCGCGCGCGGGAGGTACTGGGACGGCGCCGCACGCGGTCGCAGGAGTTTTTTTCGACGGCCGCGGCGCAGTGGGACGCGGTGCGCAGTGAGCTGTTCGGCGAGGCGCCGGAGGGCGGGGCGCTGCTGGCGCTGCTCGATGGGAGCTGGGAAGTGGCAGACCTGGGCTGCGGCACCGGCCAGGTGACCGCGGTCCTTGCCCCATGGGTGCGGCAGGTCACAGCCGTGGATGACTCGGAAGCGATGCTAGCCGCCGCGCGCTCGCGCCTCGCCGGGTTCGGCAACGTCGAGCTGCGGCGGGGCGAGCTCGAGGCGGTGCCGCTGCCAGCGCGCTCGGTGGACGTCGCACTGCTGTTCCTGGTGCTGCATTACGTGCCGGACGTGAGCGCAGTGCTGTCGGAAGCGGCGCGGGTTCTGCGGCCGGGCGGGCGGGTGCTGATCGTGGATATGGATGCGCATGGCCGCGCGGAGTACCGGGAACAGATGGGCCATGTGTGGCTCGGATTCGAGCGTGATCAGATGGGCGGGTGGCTGTCGGACGCGGGGTTCGAGCAGGTGAAGTTCGGAAGAGTTGCAACAGGCACAACGGCACGCGGTCCGTCGCTCTTCGCGGCGGTCGGCGTAAAAACAATCGAGGAGATGACATGAGCACGGTAATGGAGCGGAAGAGCACGGGCGCGGCGAGGCTGCCGTACAAGGTGGCGGACCTGTCGCTGGCGGACTGGGGCCGCAAGGAGATTCGTCTGGCAGAGGTTGAGATGCCGGGCCTGATGTCACTGCGGGACCAGTATCGCGCGCAGCAGCCGCTGAAGGGCGCGAAGATCATGGGCTCTCTGCACATGACGGTGCAGACGGCAGTCCTGATCGAGACGCTCGTCGACCTGGGCGCTGACGTGCGCTGGGTGTCGTGCAACATCTTCTCGACGCAGGACCACGCTGCGGCGGCGGTCGTTGTCGGCCGTGACGGCACAGTCGATTCGCCGAAGGGCACACCGGTCTTCGCCTGGAAGGGCGAGACGCTGGAGGAGTACTGGTGGTGCACTTCGGAGGCACTGATGTGGCCCGACGGCAGCGGCCCGAACCTGATCCTCGATGACGGCGGCGACGCCACGATGCTCGTGCACAAGGGTCGCGAGTGGGAGATCGCCGGCACTGTCCCGGAATTCGACGAGACGAACGATCCCGAGGAGTGGGGCGTGATCCTCGAGCTCGCGCGCGCCGAGCTGGCGCGTGATCCGCAGCGCTGGACGCGTGTTGCCGCCGATATCCGCGGCGTCTCCGAGGAGACCACGACGGGCGTGCACCGCCTGTACGAGATGATGAACGCGGGCACGCTGCTCTTCCCCGCGATCAACGTGAATGACAGCGTGACGAAGTCGAAGTTCGACAACATCTACGGCTGCCGCCACTCGGTGGTTGACGGCATCAACCGCGCATCGGACGTGATGATGGGCGGCAAGGTTGCGGTGGTGTGCGGCTTCGGTGAGGTGGGCAAGGGCTGCGCGCAGGCGCTGCGTGGCCAGGGTGCACGCGTCATCGTCACGGAGATCGATCCGATCTGCGCGCTGCAGGCCGCCATGGAAGGCTACCAGGTCGCAACCCTCGAGGATGTCGTGGAGACCGCCGACATCTTCATCACCGCGACGGGCAACAAGGACGTGATCACGGCCGAGCACATGTCGCGCATGAAGGACAAGGCGCTGGTCGGCAACATCGGCCACTTCGACAACGAGATCGACATGGCCGGCCTGAAGAAGATCGACGGCGTGAAGCGTCACAACATCAAGCCGCAGTTCGACGAGTTCATCTTCCCTGACGGCCACGGCGTGCTGATCCTGGCGGAGGGGCGCCTGATGAACCTCGGCTGCGCCACGGGTCATCCGTCGTTCGTGATGTCGGCGAGCTTCTCGAACCAGGTGCTCGCGCAGATGGAGCTGCACAACAACAACGACGCGTACGAGAAGAAGGTGTACGTGCTGCCGAAGGCGCTGGACGAGCAGGTTGCGCGTCTGCACCTGGACAAGCTCGGCGTGCGTCTCACGGAGCTGACGCCTTCACAGGCGTCCTACATCGGCGTCCCGCAGGACGGCCCGTACAAGCCGGACCACTACCGGTACTAATACGGACCTGCCTTCGGTGCTTCGGAGTTGGCGTAACCAGCTATCGCTTTGGGCGCCTGGACTACGCAGACAAGGCTTTTCCGCGGTTCTGGCCGGTTTTGCGACCCAGATTGCGTCACTGTAGCGAGTTTTTGACGGAAATTACATAGCAGGATCGGCCTAGTCCGACGCTCCGAAGGGTGGTCCGGAAACGAAGAAGGGGTCGCGCGGCTGCGCGGCCCCTTTTTCATTCACGCGGCGCGCGGCGCGTTCCGGGCGAGGTCGCGGGCCAGCCGCTTTGCAAGAGCGAGGATGGTGAGAACGGTCGGCCTGCCGAGCGCGCGCGGGAACACGCTCGCGTCGCACACGTGCAGACCGGGCAGTCGGGTGGCGAGCGTCGTATCCACGAGCTCGCCGACGCGCACGGTGGCGCTCGGATGCGTCCCGCGCAGCGGCGAGGTGAAGATGGTGTCGGCGGTGCAGCCCGCACGCATCAATAAATTCTTCGCGACGCTGGCCGCGCGATCGATCCGCCGCTGGTCACGCACGGTGACACCCTTCGAGATGCCGCCGCGGTCGTCGATCCCGCCGCTCACATCGTCGGACAGCTTGATCATGACACCGAGGGTGCGGCCCCAGCTGCGCCATGCCAGCGGACGCCGGAACCCCTGCCGTGAAAGGATGACCGGATACGCGAGCCACGGATCGAGGAGTGTGGAATACATCACTTCCAGGTCGTCATCCACCGCACTCCAGGTCATAGGCGGGTCGTCGCCCATGCCGCGCTCGTAGCTCCGCCCGTATACGATGACTGTCGTGTCCATCGCGATTCCCTGCCCTGCTTCCGCAAAGCCAGCGGCGCGCATGATGTGCGGCGTGCCGAGCCCGCCCGCTGCGAGGATCACGGATGGCGCCTCAACGCTGAACGGCGTGCCCAGCCGGGTGCCGCGTACACCCGCGGCGCGTCCGTGCGTCTCCAGCACTGCGGTCACGCGTGCGCGTGTCCACAGCTCGGCGCCCGCGGCAACGGCCTCTTCCACCAGCTCGCCGGCGTTCCACTTCGCGCCGCACGCGCAGCCGAGCAGGCAGTGCGCGCCGCAGTCGAAGCGCGCTACGCGCTCGGGCCACATGAACTTCGACTGTGGTTCCCAGCTCATGCCCAGGTCGAGGCCGGCCTCGGCAACGCGTGTCGACGCAACGCCAAGCAGCTCGGGGGGCAGCGGCGCGATGCCGAGCTCTGCACTGATCTCTGCCGCATCCTCGTCCAGATCGATGTCGTATTCGGTCTTCCACCACGGCAGCGGCGGAGATGCACAGCCGGCGAACATGGATGTCGCGCCGCCGACCATGAGCGGACGGATCACGTTCATGCCCTCGCGTGTGAACAGCAGGGATCGGCGTTCGGCGTAGAGGAGCGGGCCGGCGTAGGTGCCGTACAGGGGGTGTGCGCGCCAGTCGCGGCCGCGCTCGATTATGAGCACCCGGCGGCCTGCGCGCGCAAGCTGGCGCGCGGCCATCGCGCCGCCGGGACCCGAGCCCACAACGATGTGGTCGAAGGTCACTGACCGCTCGGATACGTGTCGGGTACCTCGGAGAAGCGCGCGTCGACGTGCAGTGGCGTGACTGCCGTCGTCATGTCGAGGAAGATGAACGCGTCATAGCGTTCGGGCAGGACGGTCGGCACGTAGTTGCCGTAGTGCTCCCGCTCCGGGTGGTAGACCACGCCGATAGCGCGATGTCCGCGCCGGTTGTATGCGGACGGCAGGTCGGCAAGATCGTCGGACAGCAGCAGGCAGTCCCTGCCGCAAACGACGTGCAGCAGGCTCTCCCAGCTGCCGGTGTGCGCCGGCGGTACCTCCATCCTTCGGAACGGCGCACCCCACTCCGTGGCGGCGATGACGCTTCCGCTGTACGTACCGAAGCCCACGGCGACGACATCGTCCGCGCCCCACTCCTGGCGTGCGAGCTGGCCGACGTTCACCATCCCGGCGCCGGCCATGTCCGTGGCGCGCGCATCACCGATGTGGGTATTGTGCTCCCAGACGACCGCGCGCGACGAAGGGCCATAATGATCGCGGAGGCGGCGGAGTGTCTCGACCATGTGGATGTCCCGTACGTTCCAGGACGCCGGCCCGCCGCGCACCATCGTCCGATAGTAGAGCTCCGCGTTGCGTGCGATCAGTGCGTTCTGTTCCGCACTGAAGAACGCGGCCATTCCATCTTCGCGGTAGGCGCGCGCGTTCTTCCGCAATGCCGTGAGCATCTGGACGGCCTCGTCCTCGCACGTCGTCGGCACGAGCGCCGTCGCCATGGCGTACTCCTGCACATCCTCCGCGTAGGGATCGAAGCAGCCGTAGGCGGCACGGGCGCGGGCCGCCTGCGCCGGGTCCACGCGCTCCAGGTACTGCATCACGGCACGCATGGATTCCCAGAGCGAATACACATCGAGGCCGTAAAACCCTGCGCGCTCACCGGGGTCGCGCCTGTCGTTATAGCGGCGCAACCAGTCAGCCAGCTCGACGACCTCTTCATTCGCCCACATCCACGTCGGCCACCGGTCGAATGCGTGCAGCGCGTCGCGCGCACTCGCGTGCGGGTCGTCGAAGCCGTGGATGAAATGGTTCACCCGCTCACAGTCCGGCCAGTCTCCCTCGACCGCGATGAAGTTGAAGCCTTTCTCCTCGATCAGTCTGCGTGTGATCCTGGCGCGCCACGTGTAGAACTCCGAAGTGCCGTGCGACGCCTCGCCGAGCAGCACCACGTGCGCGTCGCCGATGCGCTCGAGCAGGGCGTCCAGGTCAGCGTCCGTGTCGAGCTCGCGAATGCGGCCGGGCAGGTCCTGCGCGAGCGGACGCTCAGACGTGATTGTACGTGAATTCATTGTGGCCCTCCCCTCGCAATGTCAGGTTCCGGGTTCGGACATACAGGTGCAGAAAACATGCGAGGGGCGATGGGACCCAGCCGCCGGCCGGGCCCCATCGCTGTGCCACTAGCTGGCAGGTACTGGCCCGAGAACGTCCGCGATCGTGAGGAACCGGATTTCGCCAAGATTCTGCGCTCTCACCTGCTGCTCGATCGCCTTGCGGTCGCCGACCACGATGATTGCGATATTGTCCGGATCCACGTAGCGCTGTGCGACCCTGTCGACATCTGCCTTGGTCACGGCGAGGACTTTGCCGATGTACTGATTGAAGTAATCGGACGGCAGCTTATAGGTGACGATCTCACCGAGCTGGCCGGCGATGCCGGAGACAGTCTGGAAACCCGCCGGATAACCGAGTGCGAGATTGTTCTTCGCGCGCTCGACCTCTTCCGCTGTGACATCCTCGCGGATCCGGCGAAGCTCCTTTACGAACTCCATGAGGGCCGGTCCAGTCGACTGTGTCTGCACGTTGGCTGACGCGGTGAACGGTCCGGCGGCGAGACGGTAGTCGAAACCGGACCCCGCGCCGTACGCATAGCCGTGCGTCTCACGAATGTTCTGGTTGAGACGCGACGTGAAGGAGCCGCCGAGGATCGTGTTCATAACCTCGAGGGCGTAGTAATCCGCCGTGCTGCGCGGCACGCCGATGCGCGAAAGAATGAGGACGGACTGCGCCGATCCGGGCTTGTCCACGATGTAGATGCGGCGGCCCTGCACCTGCGGTGCCTCAGCGATCGTGCGGCTCTGAACGTCGCCCCTGGACCAGCCGCCGAACGCGCGCTCGAGCATTTCGCGAGCACCTGCAGCAGTGATGTCTCCGACGACGACTGCGGTGGCGTTGTTGGGTCGCCACCAGGTCTGGTAGAAGCTCTTGACGTCGGCGATCGAGATGCCGCGCAGCGCCTCCGCATTCGTTATGCGGCCGTAAGGATGCTGCGGATCGAACAGCGTCTTCGTCATGAGCGTCTGCGCGATGGAGCCCGGCACGTCGCGGGCACGGATCAGTCCTGAGATGCGCTCCTTCCGCAGCCGGTCCAGCTCCGCTGTCGGGAATGTCGGCCGCTGCACCACGTCCGCGACGAGGTTGAGCGCGTCGGGCAGGCGGGCGACGGGGACGTTGAGCGAGACACTGGCGCCGTGCAGTGACGCGCCGACGCCGAAGCGCGCGCCCAGCATCTCGAATGCGCTCGAGAGCTCCAGCGCCGAGCGGGACCCTGCGCCCTCGTCGAGCATGTCGGCGGTGAGACTCGCGAGGCTGGTCTTGCCCGCGGGCTCATTGATGCTGCCTGCATTCATCATGATGTTCACCTGCGCGATGGGCAGGTCGTGCTTCTCCATGACGAGCACGCGCATGCCGTTGCTCAGCGTGAATTCCTGCATGGGCGGCAGGCGCAGCTGCGGTACGGGCCCGAGCGGTGGCGGTGCGGACCGGTCGGGCGGCGTGCTGGGCGCCTGCGCCGGTGCGCGGCCCGGTGCGGGTGCGACTGTGGACCCGGCCGCGAACGGTGGCTGAGCTGCAGACGGCGGCTCGACGGTCGGCCCGGCTGCAGTGCCGCCGCCGCTCGCGCACGCCGTGATCATAATGAGCGCCGCGGGTGCGACCATCGCGGTGCGGAAGTCTTTTATCATCATTTGCATGTTCCTCACGTGGCCGACTTGCCGCGCGCGGCAGGGCTGAGGGGGAGATCGACGTTCTCGACCTTCTTGCTGTCCTTCAGGCCGAGCTCCGGCTTGCCGACTGGTGTAATGCTGAGGATCACGCGATGGTCGAGGTCGAGCCAGCGCGCGGCCGCCTCACTCAGCGCCTGGGGCGTCAGCTTGCGGAAGCGGTCGAGATCCTGGTTGAAGTAGTCCGGCGTGCCGGTGTAGAACAGGTACTCGTTGAGCTGGTCGGCCTTCGCGGCGACGCTCTCGAGCCGGCTCAGAAAGGACGCTTCGTACTGGTTGACGATCCGCTGCACTTCCTCGGTTGTCGGCGGCTCGCGCACGATGCGGAGGAGCTCTTCGCGGATCACGCGCTCCAGCTCCTCGAGCGTATGGCCCGCGCGCGCGGTGGCCGTGATCTGGAACTCGCCATTGAGCTTGTTACCCCCCTGAAACGCGCTCACGTCATCCGCGATCTGCAGCTCGTACACCAGCCGCTTGTAGAGTCGCGAGTTCTTCCCCCCGGTCAACAGACGGCCGAGCGCGGTAAGCTCCGCATCACCCGCCTGGTAGGAGGCGGGCGTGATCCAGCGCATGTAGAGACGCGGGAGCTGAACGCGGTCCTCGAGCAGCAGCTTCTGCGTCTGCGCGATGACCGGCGGCGTTGCCGTGAGTGGCGGCACGGCTTCACCGCGCGGCACGTCCGCAAACCATTTCTGCAGTGCTGCACGCGCCTGTGCAGTGTCGATGTTGCCGGCGATCACCAGGCTCGCGTTGTTCGGCGCGTAGTACTTGCGGAAGAAATTCGTGACGTCCTCATAGCCCGCTGCCGAAAGGTGGTCCATGTAACCGATGACCGGCCACGAGTACGGATGCGTCGGCGGGTAGAGCGCCTCGGTCAGGATCTGGTCGGACAGGCCGTACGGCGGATTGTCGTAGCTCTGCCGCCGCTCGTTCTTGACGACATCCCGCTGTCCGTCGACGGAAGCAGGCGACATTGCCGGCAGCAGATTGCCCATACGATCGGACTCGATGAACAGGGCAAGGTCGAGCGCACTGCTCGAAAAGGACTGCATGTAGTTCGTGCGGTCCTGTGTAGTCGAGCCATTCGGCGATCCGCCGACCGCCTCGAACCATTCGTCGATCTTGCCCTCCGGCACGTTCTTCGACCCCTCGAACATGATGTGCTCGAAGAGGTGTGCGAAGCCGGTGCGGCCCGGTACCTCGCGCGCAGACCCGACGTGATACCAGACGTTGCTCGCAATCGTGGGCGTCGTGGTGTCGCGGTGGAGGATTACCGTGAGGCCGTTGGGCAGCTGGAACGACTGGTAGTTGACCTTGATCGAGCCCTGCTGTCCGGCCGCGGGGACGGCGGCGAGCATGAGCGCGAGCAGGGCCGGGATGCTTCTTTTCATCGCAGAACCTGGGGTTCGGGTTGGGCTGGAATCGGCAATCTGTGAAGGTCGGGCACAGCCGTCAAACTTCTTGACGCCGGTCGTCGTACGGGCCACAGTCCTGTTCCTTCATGAACCCGGAGCCCGACACATGCGATTCATCCTGCGCCTTCTCGCCACTGCCGCAGCCCTGTGGGCCGCCGTCCATCTGGTTGCGGGGATCACCTGGGACGGGCCGTGGTACGGCCTGCTGGCGGTCGCCGTCATTTTCGGAGTGGTCAACGCCCTGATCCGCCCCATCCTGGCGATGCTGACCTGTCCGCTCGTCTTCCTGACGCTGGGCCTGTTCGTTTTCGTGCTCAACGCGATCATGCTGCTGATCACGTCAGCCATCTCGCGCGCGGCCGGCTTCGACTTCCATGTGGACGGTTTCCTGGCCGCACTCATCGGCGCACTGATCGTTGGTGCGGTGAGCGCGGTGTTGAACCTGCTGATACCGGATGGGAAAGAGGACTGACGGGCCTGTGGGGCGGATCCTGTGGAGTCGCGGCGTGCGGCCCGCGACTCCACAATCCGGTCTACTCCGCTACGGCGGTACGGGCCGGCCCGCGGAGTGAAGCGATGATGCTCACGATGATGAGCGCGAGGCCGCAGGCGCAGACGACCGCGGCGCCGGTCGGCAGATCCATGGTGTAGGACGCCAGGAGGCCGACCAGGCTGGCCAGTGTCGCAATCACGCACCCGATCAGGAGACGCGAGACCCAGCTCGAAGCCAGGCTCACGCCGCACACTGCAGGAACGATCAGGTACGCGAAGGTCAGCAGCACACCCGCGACCCGCACGAAGCTCACGACCACGACAGCAAACGCGGCATAGAACAGGAAGTCCCACAGGCGTACGCGCAGTCCTTCCCTGAACGCGCGCTCGGGCTCGGCCGAAATGAGCGCGAACTTCCGGTGGAACACGCCGTAGAACACGCCAAGCACCGCGAAGATCGCCACCCGCTGAAGCACGTCCCCGCCCGTCACGTTCAGGATGTCACCCGTAAGCAGATGCTCGAGCTCTTCCTTCCCGCCGGCCACACGGCTCAGCAGGATGATCACGCCCGCGGCCGCGACCACGAACGTGATGCCGATAATGGCCTCCTGCGGAACAGGCCGGTGCTCGCTGCTGCGCGACCAGCTGAACAGCGCCGCAGCCATGAACGTCACGCCGAGGGAGATCCAGAACGTGATGGGGTCATCGAAGTGATAACCCATGAGCAGGGCGACGCACGTGCCGAGGGAAGCGACCTGTGCGAGGGCGAGGTCCACGAAGATGACCTCACGCCGGACGACGTGCAGGCCCAGATAGACGAGCAGCGGCGGCAGAATGAGGCACGCGGCCAGTGGCCACTTCATCACCTGCCATACGATTCCGAAGTCCATGTCAGGCGGCCTTCCGCAGCGCGTCCGCGATGGTCGTCACGATGTAGTCCATCATGTCGAAGTAGGTGGCAGTTCCCTTTACCGCACCCGGCTGCTGCGCCAGGTCGAGAATGGTCGCGCCCGTCTGTCGTGCCACGGTTTCCGCCGTCTTACGGTTCTGGAATGGCTGCACGAAGATGAGCTTTGCACCCTTCGCCTTCATCGTGGTGATGACTTCGGCGAGGTGCGCCGGCGACGGCGCGATGCCCGGCTTCGGCTCCAGCGTCTCCACCACGTCGAGCTTGAAGCGCGCGGCAAGATAGGGGAAGTCCTTGTGGTACGTCACGACCTTCGCACCCGCATACGGCGCGAGCTGCTTCTGCCACTCGGCCAGCTTCGCGTCCATCCGGGCCTCGAACGCCTTCAGGTTCGCATTGTACTTCGCAGCATTGGCAGGATCGATCTGCGACAGCTGCGCCGCGATTCTTCCTGCGACCGTGCGCGCGTTCACGGGATCGATCAGGAAGTGCGGGTTGCCCAGCGCGTGGACGTCCCCCTTCGAGCGGTCGAAGGTCGTGGGGATCTCCAGGAGTCGGATGCCCTGCGACGCGGATACGCGACCCGGCGCACCGGCGGCGATCTTCGGATTGCGCGCGCTCTGCAGCAGTGCGGGAAGCCAGCCCAGCTCGAGCTCGGCACCGCCGTCGATCAGCATGTCCGCGCGATTGAGTGTGACAATGCTGCTCGGCTTCGGATCGACGAAGTGCGCGTCCTCCGTCGGCTTCGCCAGGGCCTTCACGTCCACTGCGTTACCACCGATCAGCTCCGCGATCGACGCCAGGTCCGGTGTGGTCGCCACGACGTTCAGCTTCTTAGCCGGCAGCAGCGCGCCCGTACCGATCAGGCCGGCCGCTGCGAGATTCAACAATATGCTCTTCATGATGGGTTCTTCGCTTTCTAGAACTTGTGAGCCGCGTGCGCACCGAGCAGAAACTCGACCTGCGCGAGCAGTGAATGATCGCCGCCAACAGCTTCGCGGTGATCGTAGTTGTACTGGAGCCGGAGCTTCGAGAACTCCGTGGGATACCAGGTGACGTTCGGTGAGATACGGTAGCGGTCTGTGCGCAGCTCCGACTGGAACGCGGCACCGCGCGCGTTCACGAACTCACCCCGCACACCGGCCACGACGAGGGGCTTTATGCCCCACAGGATCTGAGCGTAGCCGCCATCATCCTTGAACGTCTCGGCCGGCAGGTCGAGACCTCCGTCGAGCGCTGGCCGGAGCTCCGTGTCATACCTGCGGGTGATCGCCTCCGCCTGCAGCGTCACGAAGGGAAATCCCTTCGATCCCGTCGTCGCCTTCCATTTGTAATAGAGGTCGCCACCGAAGATCTTGGTCGTGGCGTCCGGTCCGGAGTTGTTCGGTCCGAGAGCGGCGGACGCACCAATCAGCAGCGTCTGCGTGTCGCTCAGGTCGAACGAGACCGCCACCCGCGGTACGTACAGCAGGTCGCCCACTCCGGCCACCGCGCTGTCCAGTGGTACGCCGCCGTGGATTTCGGCGGACTCGTCCGAGCGGAAGCTGTATGCAGTTTCGCCGCTCGCGTTCATCACGCCGACCATGACTTCCGTGTAGAACGGCGTCGGCGCGAGCCATGACGCACGCACACCCTGGCTCCGCAGTCCTTCCGGGCCGAACACGCGGTTCAGGATGAGCGGCTGGTCGCCGAACCCCCAGGAATGCGGGTGCTGCGTGTTCTGGCGCCCGAACTCGGCGAAGAACTGGCCGGCCTTGAGCTGGAGATTGTGCGGCAGCGAAGTCGTCAGCGCATACATCTCCTCGAGCTCGACGCCCGTCTCGCCGTTCTCATCCAGCTTGTATGCGATGTTGGCGAACGCCTGGAAGTAGGGATCTACGTGACCATCCAGCGCCAGCTCCGCATTCGGAATGCTGAAGCCGCGCACACGCGGGTCGTGGTCGCCAAGCCAGAGCGAGCGAACACGCGGTTCCGTGGACCATGCGAAATCCGTCAAACCGACGAAGCTGACGTTCATATAGGCGCCCGGACGGGACGCCTGGGCGTCCGCCGGCCCGTCCTGCGCCCGCGCGGCGTGCGCAGACAGGAAGGGCAAGGCAATCGCCGCCAAAACAATGCGTTTCATTCTGTATCCGTTCCCGGAAGTCCGTACTCATGCGCGACATGGTGCCATCACACCGTTGCGCGCAACTCAGGGTTACGACAGTGGCTCGCGCGCGACGTGAGGATCTGTGACCATCGCGCGGAAGCTGTCAGAGTACAGGAGGGGCCCGGCTGGGAGGATGGATGGCTGCCGGGAAGCTGTGGAGCGTGGACCGCGGCGTAACCGGCGAATCGGCCACGGTCGTGGCGGCCGTCGCGATCTCGAACGTGGGAAGCTCGCGCGCCGGCTGGCTCGCGAAGCGGCAGAGCGGACACTGGGTGTCGGGAGAAGCCGCATGATCCGCCGTGACGGCGACGCGGGAACCGGCCTGCCGCTCCGCGTCGTGCGGAATGGCGGCAAGGCCCGCGATCAGGACCTGAATCGCGATGACGGCCGCCGAAAGCAGCCGGAACACGCCGTTACCCCGGAAATGGATCACGGCCGTTGTACCTCGGCGTGATGCGTGGTGTTCCGGAAACACCGCGGCAGTCGTGGCCGCAGACACCGGCGACCGCGCTGCCGCGGCCGCCGATCTCCATACCACGGCGTCAGATGGCGGAGCCGCCCGCCCCCGTGTCGTCCCTGACGTTCGTGCTCCCGCCAGTGCGCGAGCCGTTCGCCCCATTTGCGTTCGCGAGACGGCTCGTGTCGAGGTCGTGACGCTCCGCCACGTCCGCCACTGCGGTCTTCGTCTGATCCGCCACCTCCCTCACTTTGGCGACCAGGGCTTCCTTCAGCTCCGGATCATCCATCGCGTCCCGCGCCACGTCCTTCACCGCGTGCGCGGTCTCGGACGCAACCTCCTTTACGGAATCCTTTACCTCCGACACGCGCTCGCGCGCCGTCGCCTTCAGCGCATCCGCCTTTTCGCCGAGATGCTCCGACTCGAGACGCGTGGCCGGCATCGCCAGACCGGCGGCGAGGCCCAGACCGAACGTGACTGCACCGGCGATCAGCGGCTGGTCATGGATCACCCGATCGATGCCGCCGCCCGCGCGCCGCGCCGTCTCGCCGGCCCGCTCGCGCAGCTCGCCTGCGTGCTCACGCAGTCCGTCGATGCGATCGTGCGCGGATTCACCCAGCTGCGACGCATGCTCCCGCGCATCGTCCATCACTCCGCTGAGTCGGTTCGTTGCGCCGCTCAGCTTCTCCTTCGCACCGTCTGCAAGGCCGCCGACCTTCGCCTTCAGGCCATGGCCATCGCCGTGGCCCGCGCCATCGCCGTCTGAGCCCGGCAGGTCGCGGAACCGGATGTCATCGATTTCGTCACCGCGGTACGGTCCGACCCGCCCCTCCGCGCGCGCCTCGCTGCCGATGTAGCCATGGTGGCCATGCGTGCCATGACCCCCGTGGCCGCCGCCCGTCGCGCGCTCGACCGCCAGCCACGCCACACCGAGACCCATCAGCGCCAGCGGTACCGGGTGCTCCTTGACCACGTCTCCCGCGCCGCCGCTGCCGCCGCGCAGACGCCCCCAGATCTCGTCCAGCACCTGGCCCGGCGTCAGCCGCGCCTCCAGCTGGTCGACCGTGCTGTGCATCTCCGCGCGCGTGCGCTCGATGTCCTGACGGATCTCATCCGACGTGCGGCTCCCGCTGTTCTCACGCGTGTCCATTATTCACCTTCTCCCCGATCCAGGTTTTTTCATTCTTCAGGGACGCCACCGTCTTGCGCGGCACGACGCCTTCGCTGCGCATATTGTCGAGTGCACCACCCAGCATGGACTTACCCACCAGGCCGATGATCACGGTGATGATCAGCGGCGACAGCCAGTAGGCGATGCCCAGGTCCATGAACTGATCGAGCAGTGCGGTCAACCCGTGATTCAGTGTGATCAGAACGCCGAACAGTGCGGCCACCAGCAGCACCCCGCCGATCACCAGCTTCGCCATGTTCGCCTTGTAGACGTCCAGCTTCTCGCTCATCTCCGCCTTCGCGAGCTCGACCTCCTGGCGAACCAGCCGGCGGCTGTCGTCCGACAGCTCCTTGAACAGCGTTCCAATCGACGGCGTCTCCGCCGCGCCTGGCGTACGCGCCGGTATCGGCGGCTCCGTCCACCGCGGCGCCGTGCCGGTTCCGTCAATCCGCGTACTCATGACAGGGCCTCGCTGCCGAAGCGCGTGTCCGACGTCGCATTCACCGATTCCGTTTGAAGCGCCGTTTCGGGCTCCGGCGCCGATGCGCGCAGGAACCGGCCGAGCGCCGCACCCGCGGCAAACGAGCCCCCCATGAACATCGTCGTGTTCTCACGACCTACGCGCTGGAGATCGCTCATCAGACCGTTCATGTCATTGTCGCGCACATAGCCGCTGCTGCGCTCCACATAAGACGCGATCGACGAGCTGTAGTCCGCCAGACCCGTCTGGTTGTCTTCACGCAGCGACCGCTCCGCCGCACGCAGCGCATTCACCACGGAGCTCAGGCTGTCCGCCAGCACGCTCTTGCGGCTCTCCACTCCCTCCGTCGCACGCTCCGTCATCTGCTCCTTCAGCTCCGACACCGTCTCCTTCGCTGTCGAAACCGCGTCCTTCCCCGCCGCCTTCAGCTCCGCCACCGCCCCGCCGGTGCCCGTTCCGGCACCAGTCTGCATGTCTCTCGACTCATCGAGCATCGACCGACCTCCTCCGCTAAGTTGTCCAGCCCTGCGACCGTCGCACGCCATCTGTTTAGGCAAGCGGCGTGCCCCGCCTCGGACGATGCAACTCCCGTGGAACCAACAGTGTAGCAAGGGGCAGTGCCGGTCCCTACGTGCCGGCTGGAAGTGCTTCCCGGAGAATTCTCGATATGCGACGGTTGAGTGTAGCAGTGGCGATGATGGTGTTTGCGGCTGCGGGTTCAGCGGACCTGGCGGCGCAGGCGCGCGCAACGACAGGGATTGGTGAGGCGCGCCGGATCATCCGCCGCAATGAGGCGCCGCAGGGTCTGTCGACGACCGGCATCAACCTGTCGGAGGAGGCACGTCTGCGTGAGGAGCGCGAGCGTCAGTGCCGCTACGATCGCCGCGGCTACTATGACGCATACGGCCGCTGGTACGGCTATGACAGACATGATCGGTACTACGGCTACGACGACGGCTACGGCACGGTGAGTCGCGACAACCGCACGTATGTCGGCGGCAACCGCTTCGATCGCGACGGCCGCTATGATCCGAACGGTAGATATGACCGCGATGGCCGGCTGCTGCAGGTAGTTCCGCCCGGCACTGCGACCACGGCAACGACGGGCACGATCATGTCGACGAGGACGTCGACGTCGGCGACGTACGCCGCCCGGCCGGCGGGTGCGCGTGTTGAGACCGCGCGCACGGCGGGCGGCCGCGTGTCGGTCACGAGCACGCCGCTGCATTACGGCAGTGGGGACACGGGCTGTGGCTACGTCGACCGTGGTCCTCGCCATCGGTGAGCGGGCTGCCCGCGCACA